>CAZAQD010000016.1:0-34820 GCA_964487425.1 uncultured Marvinbryantia sp.
CCTTTTCTGCTTCCCTCTACGATAATAAGCTCAACCGCGAGCTTATCATTCAAGTTGCCTGTCTTTACCGCCTCTTCCGTATCCACGCACAGCTCCACCAACGCACGGATCTGTTCCAGTGAAAAATACTCAAGCTGCCGCAGAAGCCCGCGGACGACAAAGCCCTGCACGCCCATCCTGGCGGCGATCGCATTGCCGTCATATCCCTGCCCCCGCAGTTCCTTCGCCTGTAGCAAAAGATGAAACTGCCTGGTAATCAGATAGAGAATCCGCATCGGCGGCTCCTTTAATGCCAGCAGCTCATAATACCGTTCCAGCGCCTGCTTTTGCTTCTTCCCGGCAATATCATTGACCATTTCAAAAATCTTACCGGTCGTCTGCGTCGTGCAGACTGCCTCCACATCCTCAGACGTGATGACTTCCTGCCCCATCGTATAGCTGAGAAGCTTTTCCAGCTCCATGCTGATATTATTCATATCCATGCCCGCCTTTTCCATGAAAAGCTCCATTGTCGAACGGGTGATATTCTTATTCTCTCTTTTCAGTGTCCCCAGAACCCATCTCTGCAGCGTTTCCTCCGTCTGCCTGGAAAATTTCACCGTCCTGCCTTTGCTTTTTACCGTCTTGTACAGCTCTCCCCGTTTGTCCACCTTATCCTCCACAAAGAGGAAGTATGTGGTCGCCGGCACGTTCTCCAGGTAGCGGGCAAGCTCTGCGCCGCCGCCTTTAAACATGCCGCTGTCCTCGATCACCAGCAGGCGCCGCGCGGCGAAAAAAGGCATCGTCTCCGCCTGGTCAATCAATTCCTTAACAGAAATATTCTCTCCTTCATATATATTGATGTTCACCGTATCCCCCGGCGGGACCAGCGCGTCCTTGAGCTTCTTGCTGTACTGCTGCTTCAGATATGCCTCTTCCCCATACAGCAGATAAATGTTTTTAAATTCGTTTGTTTTTAGATCTTGTACTAAATTCTTCATGCTGCTATTATAGCACAGCCTGTCCTTCGAAACAACATTTCCTCATTCCCGATTTTTCATTTCCCGCCGGCGCTTTGTCATCAGCCCGCCAACCCGCCCGGTCTCCTTCGCAGAAAGGGATTTCCAGCCGTTCTCCATGACCCGCTCCAGCAGCCCCAGCTCTTTTGCTATCTCGTACTTCAATGCTTCTTCCTGTGTAAGATGTTCAAGATCGATCTTTTTTTCTTTCTTGGGCACAAACCATACCCCCTTTCCTCTTAGGAGTATAGTCAACTTTTTTCTTCTTATTCAAGCGATTGCTTGGCTGATAATATTCTTTCTACCGACGCATCGATTCTCTCCTCCGACAGCCTGCCGCTGCCCACCGCTTCCAGGACCGCCTCATAAGCCACCCTGAAATCCTCCGGCATCAAAATCATGTCCACGCCCGCTTCCAGCGCCAGCACCGCCGCCTCCCCGGGTTCATAATAGCGGGTAATCGCGCCCATATTCATGGCATCTGTGATAATTACGCCGGAAAAATGCATTTCTTCCCGCAAAAGCCCGGTAACAATCTCCTTTGATAAGGATGCGGGAAGCGAATCCTCCAGCACCTCCGGCAAAGAAATATGTCCCATCATCACAAATTCCGCCCCGGCGTCTATTCCTGCCTGGAACGGGATCAGCTCACAGCTTCTCAGCTCCTCCATCGTCTTATTGCTGGATGCAAAGCCTTCATGGCTGTCCTCGGCAGTATCCCCATGTCCCGGAAAATGCTTCAGCACAGCTTTTACGCCTCCTTCCTGCATTCCCTTCACCATCTCCGGCACCATAGCGGCGACGGTCGCGGCGTCCGTTCCAAAAGAGCGGTCGCCGATCACGGTATTTTCAGGATTGCTGAAAATATCCGCTACCGGGGCAAAGTCCAGATTGATCCCGTACTCAGAAAGGTAACCTGCCAGCACCTTTCCCGCCTCATAAGCCTTCTGCGTATTCCCCTGCATTCCAATCTCCAGCATCGGACCGACACAGGGAATTTCCCCGATTCCGCTTTCATAGAATCTGGTCACTCTGCCGCCCTCTTCGTCCGTCCCCAAAAACAGGGGGACTCCCAGCCGTTCCCGGCTGATCTCCTGTATCGCTGCCGCCATATCCGTAAATTGTTCAGCAGACTCTATGTTGCCGGAAAAATAAATAATCCCGCCCACCGGATAGGCGTCAAAGGCTTCCCTCGTAAGCTCCCCTGCTGCCGTCACTGCCTCAACCCCGGTCAATGCCTCCGGCGTCACAAAAAACAATTGCGCTGCCTTCTCCTCCAACGTCATTTCCGCCATTTTCGTATCCTCTTCTGCAAAAACGGCAGCGCTGCCTCCCACCATCGCCGCCAGCGCTGCCATTACCATGCAGATAAACAACCGCGCCCGCTTCATTACGGCTCCATCGGTATCACGATCGCTGCTATGAGATACGCTATCACGCCGCTTCCTGCCGTACACCCGAATAAAATCAGCAGCAGGCGGATCAGCGTGGCATCCACATTAAAATACTCCGCGATCCCACCGCATACGCCGCAGATCATCCTGTCATTTTTTGATTTATAAAGCTTTTTCATTTTCCAACTACCCCCTTTGCTTTCTCATGCGTCTTTTTCCACCAAATTGCAAAACATCCAACAGCTCCCGCCAGTACCACGGCAATTATCATCTGCGCGCAATGCAGGAAAAACGCGTCCGGCAGAATCTTAATGACCGGGTCCGTCGCCGGGTCAAACAGCCAGTAATCATTCCGAAAAACCAGCTTGTGAAAGGCTACAAATGCATTTTCCCAATTTAACGCAACCACGATCGCGCACAGCAGCAGAAACACCAGCGTAATCACACTGCCATAAAGCAGATATGCATATTCATGATGCTGGTTCTTCCAGACTGCCCCTATCGAGAGGATCACTGCGCTGCCGATAAAAAACCTCAAAAACCACTGGAAAATCGCCTTCACTTCCTTAAAATGAATCTCGCCCTCCCCGGACATAGGCAGCGTGGGAAACTCCAGCTTCTTTTGAAAAGGCGAAACATTGTAATCGATCAGCGCGTCGTAATTTTCCCTGATCTCCTCCTCTGAATATCCCGATTCCTCCGCAATACCGAGCTTCTGGATATCGCTGTAATAAAGAGGGCGAAACTGCAGCGTCAGCATCACAGCCATTGAAATGATAAAGGCCATCGCCACAACCGCTAAAAACACATCACTTACTCTTCGCAAAATAATCCTCCATTATCTCCAGCGTTTTTTTCAATTCCCGTTCCTTTGTATGCGCTGCTGATAAAAACATCGCTTCGAACTGGGACGGAGCCAGGTACACGCCATGCTCCAGCATATACTTAAAGTATGCGGCATACCTGCCGGTATCCGAAGTCTTCGCCGACCCATAATCCGTCACCCTCTCCTGCGTGAAGAAGATACAGCCCAGGGAACCAATATGGTTCGTACAGTGGGCAACCTGATGGTCGTCGAGAATCGTTTCTATCTCTCCGAAAAACCAGTCTGCCCGGTTATTCAGCTCTTTATACAGCCCCTTCTCCTCTTTAAGAATCCGAAGCTGCGCCAGCCCCGCCGCCATCGCCACCGGATTGCCGCTCAGCGTCCCCGCCTGATACACTGCGCCAACCGGGGAAACCATCTCCATGATCTCTCTTCTGCCTCCATAAGCGCCAACCGGCATCCCGGCGCCAATGATCTTCCCGAAGGTGCTCAGATCCGGCGTCACGCCGAAATACTCCTGCGCACCGCCCGGTGCGAGGCGAAAGCCTGTAATCACCTCGTCAAAGATCAGAAGGCTGCCATACTGCGTGCACAAGTCCCTAAGCCCCTTAAGAAACCCTTCTGCCGGCAAAACCACTCCCATATTGGCGCCGACCGGTTCCACAATGACTGCCGCAATCTGTTCCCCGTACTTTTCAAACAGCGCCTTTACGCTTTCCAGATCATTATACTGCGCCGACAACGTATCCTGCGTACAGCCTGCCGGCACTCCGGCGCTGTCCGGTATTCCGGCGGTCATCACTCCCGAGCCCGCCTTCACCAGCATGGCGTCCGTATGTCCATGATAGCAGCCCATGAACTTTACAATCTTATTCCTTCCGGTATATCCCCTCGCCACGCGAAGCGCGCTCATAACCGCCTCCGTACCGGAGTTTACCATGCGCACCATCTCAACAGACGGAACCATCCCGCAGACCAGGCGCGCCATCTCCACTTCCCTTTCCGTAGCCGCGCCAAAGCTTAACCCCTTTGCCGCCGCCTCCGTTACGCTTCGCAAAACCTCATGATGGTTATGCCCGAGGATCATCGGACCCCAGGAGCACACATAATCAATATATGACTTCCCATCCGCATCGGTAATCCATGCTCCGTCGGCGCTGTCGATAAAGCGCGGCGGCTGTGAAACATTCCCAAATGCCCGTACAGGGCTGTTCACACCGCCCGGCATGAAATTCACTGCCTCCAAAAAAAGCTCCTCCGATCTGCTCATTACCCGATTCTCCCTTCCTCCATAAGCTTTGCCAGCTCTTTTGCGTAATACGTGATATAGATGTCCGCCCCGGCACGGTAAGCAGATACCGCCATCTCACACAAGATTCTCTCCTCATCGATCCAGCCCATCTTGGCTGCCGCCTTCACCATCGCATATTCCCCGCTTACACTGTAGCAGGCAATGGGCGTATGCACCGACTCTTTCACCTTTGCGACCATATCGAGGTAGGACATCGCCGGTTTCACCATGATGATATCTGCGCCCTCATCTTCATCAAGCAGCGCCTCCCGGACGCCTTCGCGGCTGTTATGAAAATCCATCTGATAAGTCTTGCGGTCGCCAAATGCCGGCGCGGAACCTGCCGCATCGCGGAAGGGACCGTAAAAGGCAGAGGCATATTTTACCGCATAAGACATGATCGGCACATTCTGGAACCCGTTTTCATCCAGGCATGTGCGGATCGCCAAAACCCTGCCGTCCATCATATCGGACGGAGCCACCATATCCGCCCCCGCCTGCGCATGCGAGAGCGCTGTCTTTGCCAGCAATTCCAGTGTACGGTCATTCTCCACATCATGCCCGCAAAGCACGCCGCAATGCCCGTGGGAAGTGTACTCGCACATGCAGACGTCCGTTATCAGGTACATCTGGGGATAATACTCTTTCGCGTAACGCAGGGCGCGCTGTACAATGCCGTCCGGGGAATACGCCTGGCTGCCCGCCTCATCCTTCATGGCTGGAATTCCAAACAGCATCACGCTGGTAACCCCAACGTCCAGAAGCTCCTGCAGGCATTCGCCCATACGATCCACCGTATAACGGTACTGCCCCTCCATAGAAGGAATCTCCTCCACCCGGTCCTCGCCGTCCATCACGAACATCGGGTAAACCAGTGAAGACTTATCCATCCTCGTCTCCCGCACCATTTTTCTCAATACCTCGCCGCCTCTTAATCTTCGCGGCCTCTTTCTCATATCCATCCCGTTTTCCCTCTTTTCTATTGTTCCAGGCACAACTCTGTTACTTTTTCCACTACTGCATCCATCGTCGCCTTTTCCGCCATATACGTCTCCATGCCAAGCGCGTCCGCCGCCGCTTTTGTCTGGCGTCCGATGCAGACTGCCTTTACCTTTGCATAATCCAGCCCTTTTACCGCTTCCGCAAAACCCTTTACCGTAGACGCGCTGGTAAAGACTGCATAATCTATGGCTCCCGTTTCAAATTCCTCCTGCTCGCCAATTAACCCGTGCCTCTCATAGACGGTATCGTAGGTTGCCACATCACAGACTTCGATGCCCGCGACCCCGCTAAGCTCCCGCAGCAGCTGCGGGCTGCCAAGCGCCGCCCGGGGAATCAGGATCTTCTCGCCGCCTGTCAATACTCCCGCCAGCGCCCTTCCCAGCGCCTCCGCCTCATATTTCTCCGGCATCAGGTCCGCATAATAGCCGTATTCCTCCAGCGCTTTTTTCGTCCCCGCGCCGATTACGGCGAATCTGGCGGCGGCAAACCGCCTTCTGTCTATCCGGCGCTTCTTTAATATCTCAAAGAAAATCCTCACGCCCGTAGGACTGGTAAAAACGATCCAGTCAAAAACATGCAGCCTTTGAAATGCCGTTTCCAGCTCTTCGCCATCCATACGTCCCACCGTGCGGATTGCCGGAAGCTCCAACACCTCCGCGCCCTGCCTGCGCAGCTTTACCGCCATCTCAGAAATCAGTTCTTTGGGTCTGGTCACAAGAATCTTCCTGCCCGATAAGGGCTGTTTTTCATACCATTCAAACTGCTCTGCCAGCGCACATACCCTGCCCACGACAATAATCGCCGGAGTCTGGATCCCCTGGCGGCTTACCTCCTCTGCAAGGGTGGACACTGTAGCCACGATTTTTTTCTGCGCCGCCGTTGTCCCCTTTTGCAGCACCGCCGCCGGCATATCGGGTTCCATCCCGCCCTGCATCAGCCCATTGCAGATATCGGAAAGGGCGGCTGTCCCCATGAGAAATACCAGCGTTCCTTTTGTCCGAACCAGCGCTTCGAAGTCAATGTCATATGCCTCGCCCTGGCGCTTATGCCCGGTTATGATATGCAGGGAAGAGCAAAAATCCCGGTGGGTAACCGGTATCCCGCAATACGCCGGCACCGAAAGCGCCGAAGTCACTCCCGGTACGATCTCAAAGGGAATTCCCTGTTCTGCCAAAAGCTCCAGCTCTTCCCCGCCTCTTCCGAACAAAAAGGGATCGCCCCCTTTTAAGCGCACTACTTTTTTCCCGGAAAGCGCCTTCTCCAGCAAGATCCGGTTGATCTGCTCCTGCTTCATGGTATGATGGCCGGCGCGTTTGCCCACATCGATCTTCTCTGCGCCTTCCGGTATCATATTCAAAACGCCCTGTCCCACCAGCGCGTCGTAGACTACCACATCTGCTTCCTTTAATATCTGTTCGCCTTTGCGCGTAAAAAGTCCCGGGTCCGACGGACCCGCTCCCACCAACCATACTTTTCCCTTCATCACTCTCCACCTTCCCGCTGCCTTTTCTCTTCGTATTCCTTTTTCAGCCTCCGGGCAAGCGCAATGCCGATTTTCTCTGCATCTGCACGCTTCCCCTGTGCCGTACCCTTCAAATACCCGCCGCTCTCTTCATGGTAATAAAGCCCCGCCAGGACAATCTCTTCTCCCCGGACAGATGCATAGGCAGCTACCGGAGAACTGCAGCCGCCGTCCAACGCCCTCACAAACGCCCTTTCACAGACAGACGCATACGCCGCCCCGGCGTCGTTGAACTGTGCAAGAAAGCCATAATCTTCCCCTTTCCTGCCCTGAACGCCCAAAATCCCCTGCCCTGCTGCCGGAATCATTTCCTCCGGTTCAAAATAGCGGCTGATGCGCTCCTCCATGCCAAGCCTTTTCATGCCTGCCGCCGCCAGGACCAGCGCCGAATATTTCCCGCTATCCAGCTTGGAAAGCCTTGTCAGCACATTGCCCCGCACCGGCGCAAACGCGGCTTGCGGAAACAGTTCCTTTAGCTGCAGGATGCGGCGCTTGCTGGAACATCCGATTGGTTTGCGAAAATCCGGCTCCGTTTGCCCTTTGGGCAACACCAGGACATCCCGCGCATCCTCCCTTTTGGAAAACGCCACCAGCGGAAGCTCCCCTGAAAGCTCCATCGGCATATCCTTCAGGCTGTGTACGGACAGATCGCTTCTTTTCTCCAGAAGCGCCCGGTCCAGCTCCTTTACGAACAAGCCCTTGCCGCCCGCCTGATCCAGCGTGCGGTCCAGTATCCTGTCGCCGGTCGTTTTCATCGTCAGGATTTCCGTCTGAATTTCCGGGTGGTGCTCCCTGATAAAATCCCTCACCATTTCTGTCTGAATGACCGCCAGCCGGCTCTCCCGGCTGCCGATACAAATTTTTTTCATATTATTCCGCCCTTTCAAATATCTTCTCCAAAGCCTCAACACATTCGCGGAACGTTCTCTCACAGACCTTATCCCGCAGCCCGAAAAGCATCTTATTGACTACCTTTCCCGCCGCCGATTCTATGTAATCTCCGTATTCCTCTATCTGTACCGCTGCTTCCTGTGAACATCCCTGCAGCCGCTTTAGTTCCTTTGTCCTCTTATAAATCCTTAGATGAAAGTCCTCCACCGCATATGCTTTTACCGCCTGCGCCTTTTCAATCAGGTCGCGCCCCTCATACCAGTCGAAGAACTCCTGCATCTGTTCCTTTAAAATCATCTTTGCCTTTGCGATGTTGGCTTTTACCTGCTCGCTCTGATGGTCTGCCTCAAAATAATCAATATCATAAAGGGTGACGCCCTCTATCTCCCCCGCAGACATTTCCACATCCCTGGGCACCGCCAGGTCAATGATGACCACCGGGCTTTCCTGCTTTGCCGCCTGTATCCCCTCTTTGGTCAGCGTATAATTAGGGCTCGCCGTAGCGCTGATTACATAATCGCACTCCGGGAAAAGGCGCATCCTCTCCCCGTAATCGATCCGTTTGCATCCTCTGGGTATATCCACGACACCGCTGCGGTACTGCCGGACCGTGACCGTCACATCGGCTCCCTTTTCCCGGAAAACATTGGCAGAGAGTTTTCCCATCTCGCCGTTTCCGATCACCATGCACTTCCTTCCCGCAAAAGAATAGCCCTGCTCCTCCAGCACCTCCACCGCACGGTGAATCGCCGAGCTGTGAGAATTCGCCAACGCCACATCCGTCTTCACCTTTTTTGCCGCCGTCACCGCCATGCGAAACAGAACCTCCAGCACATTGTCTGTGGCATAATATTCGCGCGCCAGCGTCAACGCGTCCTTTACCTGAGTAATAATCTGGTCCTCTCCCAGAATCCGCGACTGCAGCCCGCAGGATAATTCAAAAAGATGCTCCACCGCCTCTCTCCCCTCCCGCTTTACAAGATACGGGCGGTACAACTGCGCCTCTATCCCCTTTTCCTCTGCCAGAATCGCATAGAGATCCGGTTCTGCCCCCTCTTGCGTGCTCGCCCACAATTCCATGCGGTTGCAGGTCGATATAATCACGCACCCGTTGAGCCCCGGTATCTGCCGCCAGTTTTCCAGCGCTTTTGCAATATTCTTTTTCGTAAAGGAAAATACCGTGCGGATATCAATGGAAGCCCGCGTGTGGTCAATCCCTATCATCTGTATACTCATCTTCTGCTCCGTATCATAGTCAGAACTGATTCAGCCCATGTGCCTGCTCATACTGTACTATGGTAGTAATATTCATAATTTCAAATTCATTAAATACCTGCGCTGCGTACTCCTCCGTAAAATCCGTCCCCGATACCGTCGGCGTATACCAGCTCTTACTTGTAAAATACGCATTCAGCTCTTCATTGTTGAAAATTCTTCCATGTCTTGCATAAATCTCATTTCGCGCCAGTAAAATCTCATATTCGGAAAGCGGCGCCAGGTCTTCCTCGGTGATATAACGGCTGTCACTGTCCGCGATCACATAATCCGCCGTGGCTGCCGCCGCTTCCTGCGCATCCGGCTTGGAAACAAACGAACCGCTTATCTTGTTTTCCAGCCCCTCATTTGCGTAGCTGTAAAAATGCGTCTCGCCGTACTGCACCGCCGTCTCCGCGCTGCCCAGAAGAAACGCGTTGATCGTCTCATAATCCGCTGTCGTACTGCGCTTAATGGTATTCAACAGCTCCAGGTTTCCCACCTGGTCGGCAATCGCCGCATCGACCAGCTGCGCCGGATATAAGCCCAGCGCATTCACCGCACTGCGCGCGCCTGCATTTTCCTCTTCCGAAAAAGAGCTTCCATTCATGCTGCCGACTGCGTACTCGTTAAACTGCGCGCCGTCAAAGGATGCGGCACGAAAGCTCCAACTGATCCCGTCTGCCAGGATAGAGGACGTTTCTTTCTCCTCGCACGCCAGCGCCACGCCGTTATCCGTATACACGAAAAACACATCGATCCGCACAGAATTGCCCGTCAGGACGCCATCCGCCAGCTCATACTGAGCCAGCCTCTGCAGCTTATTGCCCTGATACTGGTACACTTCGCCAAGCAGGACGTTCTCTGCCGCTCCCGCCTCGTCTGTCTCATTTTTGATGCGGATTGCCAGCAGCTCCTCCTCCCCGTCCCAGTTCATATCCAACTGCTTCAAGGCCAGAAATCCGGAATATGCCTTCTGCTCCAACTGCGGTCCGGCGCACAGATAATCCTCATCCGTATAGTCAAACACCTGATTATCCCCCGAATAGGTATAGAACAACGATTCCATGTCCGGTGTGGCGCTCTCTTCCGCCCATACCGTACTTTGCCCCATCAGGCACCCCGCTAACGCAAGCAGTCCCGCCAGATTCTTTTTCCACCTTTTCATGTATGTATCCCCCTTACTTTTCGTTTGTACCTCTTCAAAGTTCTCACACTGCCGCCGCGCACAGCGCCCGTTTAAAGCCTTCGCCACGGTACATTACCTACCTGGACAGTATAGCATATTTGCTGCACAATTTGTTTGGGAAAGTATTAGGAGTTTCTTAAAATTTACTGCTCATCCCTTCCGCCTGCCATATACAGCAGCGCATTGCAGATGCAAGCCGCGATATTACTGCCGCCCTTTCTGCCCCTCGCCACAATATAGGGGATATCAGTCTCCATAATCAGCTCTTTCGACTGTACAACGTTGACAAACCCTACCGGAACTCCGATAATCAGCTCCGGTCTTAGCTTCTTTTCTTCAATCAGCTCATAGAGACGCACCAGCGCCGTCGGAGCGTTGCCGATGGCAAAAATCAAAGGCTTTTCCAGAGCCGCCGCTTTATCCATACTGGCTGTCGCCCGCGTCGTCCCGTCCTCCTTTGCCTTGCGCGCCACATCCTCGTCGGACATAAAGCAATATACCTCTCCTCCGTATTTTGCCAGCGCCTTTTTATTGATCCCAGATTTCGCCATCTGGGTATCCGTCACAATACAGGCTCCGCCCTTCAGCGCCGCAAGCGCCTGTTCTACTGCGTCCTTCGAAAAGCAAAGGTTCTTTGCATAATCAAAATCCGCGCTGGTATGGATGCAGCGCTTAATGATCGGCGCCTGCTCTTTGGGCAGCTCCGTCTGAAGCTCCTGCGTAATGATCTCAAAACTGCGTTTCTCAATCTCCATTGGCTTTACATGTTCCAGCTCTACCTTCATCTTCCGATCCCTTCCTCCAGTATTTGATATATCTTTTCCATATCCAGGTGCCTGCGCAGCTCGGCAGCCAGAATATCATACTGGCTCTCCTTAAACGCCTGAAAGTCCACGGCAGTAATCTCAGAAACATCCAGCCCCTTCTCCCTGCCAAGCGCCGTGACTACCGCTCTTGCAGTCTCCTCCCGGTCAAAAATGCCGTGCACATACGTACCGTACACATTCTCCCGGTAAGCGCCGTCCGCCTTTGTCTGCCCCCGGCTCTGCCCGGCAAAATCAGTGATCTCCGTCAGGGGAGAACAGCCCTCCTTCAAGGTAGTGGCGCCCATATGGATCTCATAACCCTGCGCCGGCATCCCGGACAGCTCTTTGAGCCTGCCGTTTCCCGCCAAAAAGCTGCCTTCCACCCTCGTGCGGGTCTTTTCCTCCGCAAAAACCGTATCCGTCGGAAGCAGTTCCATGCCCTTGATACAGCCGCCGCCTTCTACTCCGTATGGATCGCTCAAACGATCCCCCAGCATCTGATACCCTCCGCAGACGCCAAAAATTACCGTTCCCGCCGCAGCCGCTTTGCGCACGGCAGCCTCCAAGCCATTCTGGCGCATCCACAGCAGGTCTGCCATCGTGCTCTTTGTCCCCGGCAGAATAATCATATCCGGGTGTTTCAGTTCCGACGGATAGCGCACATACCGCAAAGATACGCCCTCCATACTCTCAAAGGGGTTAAAATCCGTAAAATTGGAAATCCTCGGCAGGCGGATGACGGCAATGTCAATCACCCCTACCTCGCCATCCCTGTCAAAGCGCTCGCTTAAGCTGTCCTCATCCTCTACCTGAATATTCAGATAAGGCGCCACGCCCACTACCGGAATGCCCGCGCGCGCCTCCAGCATCTCCACTCCCGGGTCCAGAATCGTCTTGTCCCCCCGGAACTTGTTAATAATCAGCCCTTTAATCATAGAGCGCTCCTCTTCCTCCAGAAGCATCACCGTGCCGATTAGCTGCGCAAACACGCCTCCGCGGTCAATATCCCCCACCAGCAGAACCGGAGCCTTCGCCATCTTTGCCATTCCCATATTGACGATATCATCTTCCTTCAGGTTGATCTCCGCCGGGCTGCCCGCCCCCTCGATGACAATAATATCGTATTCCTCCGAAAGCTTTTGAAACGCCCGCATAATATCGGGGATCAGCTTTTTCTTATAGGCGAAATACTCCCGCGCCTTCATATTGCCAAGCACTTCGCCGTTTACGATCACCTGGGAACCGACGTCGTTCGTCGGCTTCAGGAGGATGGGGTTCATATAGACAGACGGCTTGATTCCCGCCGCCTCCGCCTGCATCACCTGCGCCCTTCCCATTTCCAGTCCTTCCTCGGTAATAAAGGAATTCAGCGCCATATTCTGTGACTTAAAAGGGGCGCATCGATATCCATCCTGCTTAAATATCCGGCAAAGCCCCGCTGCCAGCAGGCTCTTGCCCACATTTGACATCGTACCCTGCACCATAATTACTTTCGCCATCTTCTCTATCCTCCAAGAACCTTTATCAGTTCCTCATTTTCCTCGTGTGTGCGCACGGCAACCCGGTAAAATCCCTTCGAAAGCCCGCGGTAGTTGCTGCAGTCCCGGATTAAAATGCCGCCCTTTTTACATTTCTCTGCCAGGTCCTTTCCCCCTTTAAAAAAGAGGAAATTTGCGCTGGCGTCATATACCGTAAAGCCAAGCTTCTCAAGGCTCTTTGCCAGCCACCGGCGTTCCTTTTGTACCAGCCTTCGCGCGCGCTCTACATACGCTGTCTCCAGAAGCGCCGCCTCCCCCGCCGCCTGCGCCGGAATCGATACGTTCCAGGGCTGTACCGCCGCCTGCATAGCTTCTATCAGCGCTTTATCCGCGCACAATCCGTAGCCCAGCCGCAGCCCAGCCATCGCATAAATCTTCGTGAATGCCTTTAGAATAAAAAGACAGGGAAAATCCTGCAAAAGAGGCGTCATATCCGCCTCCAGCCA
This sequence comes from uncultured Marvinbryantia sp., assembly GCA_964487425.1. Taxonomy (GTDB): domain Bacteria; phylum Bacillota; class Clostridia; order Lachnospirales; family Lachnospiraceae; genus Marvinbryantia. The sequence goes on from CAZAQD010000016.1 coordinate 13,158, forward strand.
GTCCTTTAAAAAATCAAGGAAACATAAATCCAGCACCATGCAAATCCCCATCTTACGGCAGCGCTTGGCTATCCTGATGAGCAATTCCCTGCCGATTTGCACGCCGGTAGGGTTATTGGGGTTGCATAAAAACAGGATATCCAGCCCTTCCTGCAGAAAATCCAGATAATCCTCGCCCAGGCGAAAGCCCTGCTCTTCCCTCAGCTCATAATAAGCGATCTCACAGCCATATGCTTTTAGCGCCTGCTCATATTCCGCAAACCCCGGCGCAACCAGCAGCGCCTTTTTGGGGTTGACCGCCGCTGCCAGCGAAAAAATCAATTCCGCCGCGCCGTTGCCGCAGACAATCTGCTCCGGCGCCACCCCTTCCTTTTGTGCCAGTCCCTTTTTCAGCCGGCGGCATTCGGTATCGGGATAATCTGCCGAGCGCAGCACCGCCTCCTGCGCCGCCCGGATCACTGCCTCCGGCGTTCCGAGAGGATTGACGTTCACCGAATAATCAAGCCGGTATGATGTTGAATAGATGTCACCGCCATGCTGGTGCTTCACCTTCGTTTCCTCCTACACCAAAAGTAATACAATACATTTTATTATCACAAAGCATGCCAGCGCGATCGAAGCCGACGCGTACAGCAGCCGGTTCGCCCGGATAATATCGGTAGGCTTCACCGGACGGAGCGCATCTCCGATCGTTTTTTTTCTGTGCAGCCTGCCAAAATACCAGGCATCGCCCGCCAGCCGGATATCCAGCGCGCCCGCCACAACCGCTTCTGTCTGCGCCGAATTGGGGCTCGCATGTTTTTTACGGTCTCTCTTAAAAATCCTCCAGGCATTTTTCCCATCCAGCTTCATCAGATAAGCCGACGCTATCATAAAAAGCGCCGCCAGCCTTGCCGGGATAAAATTCACCACGTCATCCAGTTTTGCCGCAAATCTGCCGAAATAAAGATAACGGTCATTTTTATAGCCGACCATCGAATCCATCGTATTGATCGATTTATAGAAAAATCCCAGCGCCGCGCCGCCGATCGCCATATAAAACATCGGCGCAATCACTCCATCCGAAGTGTTTTCCGCGATCGTCTCCACCGCTGCCTTCGTGACGCCCTCCTCGTCCAGCTTCTCCGTATCCCTTCCCACAATCATAGACACCGCATAACGGCTCCCCTGCAGGTCATGCACATGCAGCTTGTCATATACCTTCATGCTCTCGTCCCGCAGAGACCTTGTCGCCAGAAGCTGCCAGCACATCACACTCTCCAGCACAAGGCGCAGCACAGGATGGATTCTCTGTGCAAGAAGCAAAAGCAGCATCGGTATGCCCGTGCAAATAATCACAACCAGGACTACCATCACGATTCCCCACAGAAATTCCTTTTTTTCTCCTCTTCTGTCATTTAAGTTTCTCTCCAAAAAACCGATGAAATTTCCCACCAGGCGGATCGGATGAAACCACCCCTGCGGATCTCCGATCAACAGGTCTGTCATAAATCCCAGCACAAGTGCGAGAAGTGAAATTCTCATAATATTCAATCTCCCATATTCTTATAAGCCCTGCATTTTTCTACAAACTCAGCCGCAAGGTGCGGATTGGAATAATAGTACAAATGCGGGAAGCCCGCCAGCATCGTCTCTGTCTTATGAATGCATTTCCAGCTTCTTTTGCGCAGCGGTTTTCTCGCCAGGTAAGCCTCGCCGCAGGAGGTGCTGTCAAAATAGTGGAACTCATGTCCCCGCAGCCGTTCTTCCTGCGCAGCCTCTTTCGTATTTTCCGCTATCGCTTCCAGTTCAATATAGCCAAAGCGCCCAAGCGTCCGGGTACGGTACGCCTCCCCGTCGATGACTCCCGCCATCGGATAAGCGTTGCCCTCCATATCTTCCATGCTCCTGTGCAGGTACATAAACCCGCCGCACTCCGCCATAACAGGGATACCGCCCTCTACCGCTTCACGGATTGCCCTTCGCATTGCCGTATTGGCAGACAGCTCCTTTGCGTAAAGCTCCGGGTATCCCCCGTAGAGCAGCATGCCGCCCACACCTTTTGGCAACTGTGTATCATGAATCGGGGAAAATTCTGTAAACTGCGCGCCCAACTCGCGCAAAAGCTGCAGATTATCCTCATAGATAAAGCAAAACGCCTCATCCCGCGCCAGCGCGATTCTGACCGGTTCCCCTTTTCGCCCGCGCTCCTCCAGCGCATACCGCCTGCCGTCTGCCGCCTTCTGCTCCCCGGCTGTCCCCGCCAGTTCAAGCAGCGCATCCAGATCCAGGCTTCCCTCCAGAATCCCCGCCAGCTTTTTCAGCTTTTCTTCCAAAGCCTCCACCTCGCCTGGAAGCACCAGCCCAAGATGGCGACTCTCGATCACACAGTCCTCCACCTTCGGCACATAGCCAAAGACCCGGACGCCAAGCTCTGCCTCAATCATGCGCTTTACCTGCGGGTAAAGCATCGCCGACATCCGGTTGAGGATAACTCCCCGGATACCGCTGTCCTCCCGATAGGTGAGGAACCCCTTCAGGTATGCCAGCACGGAAAGGCTCATGCCCTTCGTATCGACCACCAGCACCACCGGCGTATCCGTCACCCTCGCCAGGTCATAAGCGCTTGCCTGCTCGGAGATTCCTCCCAGCCCGTCATAATAACCCATGACCCCCTCCATCACAGAGATGTCTGTTCCCGCCGCGTTTTTCCAAAACAGATACCTCGTCGTCTCCTCATCCGTAAAAAAGGTATCCAGATTTCTCGATTTTGTTTTTAATACCCTTTCATGAAACATCGGGTCGATATAGTCCGGTCCGCACTTAAACGCCGACACCGCCAGCCCCCTGTTTTTCAATGCCTGTAAAATGCCGCAGGTAATTAACGTCTTGCCGCTGCCGCTGGCGCCTGCCGCCAGCATAAACCGTGGCTGCACCTTCCTGTTCTCCATCTGCATTTTCCCGTCTCTCACGATACCATCCCTTTACCTGTACAGGATACCACATAAACCGGGTTTTGTCCCAGCATCATATGATAGTTTCCCACCTCTTTCGATTTCGCCACGGACACACAGACAATATCCGTATCCGTCACCGGCAGCGTCCGCACACATTCCAGCGCCTCCGCCGCCGTTTCCAGGGCAATACAGTTTATCACCATCCGCACCGCCGGGTTTTTGGCAAGCACTGCCTCCATAATTGCTTTTAAATTCCCCGACGAACCGCCGATAAACACATGGGTGGGCGCCGGCAGAGCCTCTAACGCTTCCGGCGCCAGCCCCTCGATAACCTCCAGGTTGTCCGCCGCAAATTTCTTCTGGTTCTCGCGGATCAGCGCTACTGCCTCCGGCTTTTTCTCAATCGCATAGACAAAACCGTCTTCCGCCTGCAAAGCCGCCTCAATCGATACCGAACCGGTCCCTGCCCCCACGTCGTAGACCAGCGCGTCCCGCGTAAGTGCAAGCCTGGAAAGAGAGATACTGCGCACCTCGCTCTTCGTCATCGGCGCTTTCGCGCGCAAAAATTCTTCATCCGCAATGCCGTGCGCTGCCACCGTGCGGGCAAGCGGGTTCTCAACCAACACCACGCACAGATCTGCAAACTCCTGCGCCGCAAGTTCCTGCGCCGCTGCGGTGTAAATCCGTTCCTCAGGATAAGAAAGGTTCTCCCCCACAGTTACGGACACCTCTCCCATGCCGTAAAAGACGAGTTTTTCGCACAGATCCTTCACTGCGCTGCCCTTCCCTACCAGCGCAAACACCTTCCGGTGGCGCTTCACTTTGGCGATAACATTCGCGTACCGTCCATGAAGGCTTAAAAGGCAGACAGTCTCCCAGCTCGTATGCAGCTTATCGCACAGATATACCACGGAAGAAATTCCCGGATAAACCCGGATATCTCCTTCTTGCAGCACTTCAAACAGCTTTTTCGCACCGCTGTAAAATCCCACATCGCCGGACTGCAAAAGCGCGACCTTTTCATACTCTGGATGCGCCATAATATAGTCGCGGATTTCCTGCGGCTTATAAGAAACAAAAACCGGTTTCTGCCAGTCGGCAAATTCCTCCAGCATGCGCCGCGCCCCCACTAAAAGCTGCGCCTCCTCACATGCCGCAAGCGCTTCCACCGTCATATTCCCCCGGCTGCCCATCCCGATCCCCACGATCGAGATTTCTCTTTTCACCTGCAAATGCAGCCGCTTTACAAGAAGCGCTTTTACCTCCTCCAAAGAAAGCCCTTCTTCCTGTGCGGGACGCCCGATCAGCACCACCGACGCCCCCGCTTCCCTTGCCGCGCGGATCTTTTCGGCAAAGCCGCCGTTTTTCCCCGCCTCTTTTGTCACCAGCCACTTTGCCTCAAACTGTGTTAACATGGCGGTATTCAGTTCCTGGGAAAAGGGCCCCTGCATACAGATCAGGTGCCTGCCGTTAAAGCCAAGCTCCGCGCAGGAAGCCGCCACCTCCGGCGTGGAAAGCACCCTGGCAAATACCCGCTCGCGGTAGCCGTCAAGCTTCGTATATTTATGAAGCTCCTTGCTCCCGGTCGTCGCCAGGATATTGCCGGTAGTATGCTGTAAGAATTCCACCGCCTCTTCCACGGAATCCACAAACACGGCGTCCTTCACCTCTGCCGCCTCACTGGCACGCAAAAGCCGCACATATTCCCGCTCTTCCTCCATACAGGCATTTTTGATATTGGCGGATACCTCGACCGCATAAGGATGCGTGGCATCCACAACCACCGCCGCCTGCTCCTCTTTCATAAGCGCCTGCATTTCTGTCTGGCACAGGCGTCCGCTTTTTATCTTCACATATTGATTTTCCTTCAGAAGCCCGCCGCCGTATTCCGTAGCCGCACACGCCGTACACGGTATCTGCTGCCTGCTTAAAAATTCCGCCAACTGGCGCCCTTCCGTTGTCCCTGCAAAAATGAGAATCTCAGACATTTTTCTTATAACCTCTCGGCGTTACCATTTTCCCGTCAATCTCCTTCGTCTGGGAATTGCCGATAAAAACGGTCGTAAACATATCCACCTGCGTATCCCGCAGCTCCTGCAGCGTCAGCACCTTCATCGTTTGCCCCTCTCTGCCGATATTCATGACAATCCCGCAAACCGTCTGCCCATCCTTATGCCGCAGCATCAAATCGCATGCCTTCTGCAAATAATCATGGCGCTTTTTGCTGGACGGATTATAAAGGCAGATCACAAAATCCGCTTCCGACGCCAGGAGCAGCCGTTTTTTAATCTTCTCCCACGGCGTCAGCAGGTCGCTTAAACTAATCAGGGCAAAATCATGGATCAGCGGCGCGCCCAGCACTGCCGCTCCGCCGGTCGCTGCCGTCACGCCCGGAATCACTTCCACTTCGATGCCCGGATAATCCTCGCCAATCTCCAGCATCAATCCCGACATTCCGTACACCCCGGCGTCGCCGCTGCAGATCATCGCCACCGCCTTTCCCTTCTTTGCCTCTTCAAACGCCAGCACACAGCGGTCCGCCTCTTTTCGCATCGGCGTAGTCAAAAATTCCTTATCCGCAAAATACTCCTTCACCAAATCCACATACACTGTATAGCCGACAATCACATCACACCGGCGCAGGGCGTTCGCCGCCCGCATCGTCATCTGCTCATACTCTCCCGGTCCAATGCCCACTACATAAATCTTACCCAAAGTCCACACTCCATTCCTGTACAGCCAGCGCCACGGTTACCCCGCCTCCCGCTGTTTTTTTCCGTATCAGCCTTCCCATGCCGCTTGCCAGCACGGCGCTGCGCTCACAGACATTGGAAACCCCCGTCACAGACTCGACAAACGCGGAATCCGTAAACGAACCTGCTGCCTGCTGCAGCTCCTCCGCTGAAAAAACTGCAAATTCCAAGCCATATTTCTTTGCAAATTCCAAAAGCCCCGGTTCCTCTGCCTTGAGGTCAATGCTGGCGACCTGCTTTAACGCATAGCGGGAAATCCCGCATTCCTTCAATACGCCCAGCACCCTTTCCTCGATTGTGGCACAGGCAGTCCCTTTTTTGCAGCCGATGCCCGCCGTGACGATGCGGGGAATTAAATGCAGCGTCCGTTTAAACGGCTGCTTGTCCCCCGAGATGGAAATGCAGATGCCATTCGTGCCTTCAAACACCTGTTGCGCATCCCATAGCGCCAGCTCCTGAGGAATCCTGCCGATCATCGGATAATCACAGAACAGCCCCACCGGCTTTTCATCCAGCACATCCGCCGAAACCGCCTTCGCCAGATTCCTCTCGCCGATGCAGAGATGGTTTTTCTTCGCAAACACATCCACGGCAAACCTTCCGTTCACATCCGTCGCCGTCGTAATCACCGGAATCGCGCCTGTCAGGTTGGCAAGCGCTCCCGCCAGCTCATTCGCTCCGCCCAGATGTCCCGACAAAAGCGAGATTGCAAAAATCCCCTTCTCATCCATCACCACAATTGCCGGGTCCTTCATTTTATCCTTCACAAAAGGAGCGATACTGCGCACCGCAATCCCGGCGGCGCCGATATACAGGATTGCGTCCTTCTCCCCGAACATCCGCCGCGTCCACTCCTGCAGCGGCTCCTTCAAAGGCTTCAGATGATACCCGGCTGCATACTTTTCGACGCTGTAATTTTCACAGTCGTATCCCTGCAGGGGCAAAGAGCCTGCCAGCGCCTCATTTAACCGGCTTCCATGTTCCGTAAAACTGATGACAGCAAGCCTCATTTGCTTGCCTCCCGAAACGCCGTGGTAAATGCCGGATTATACAATTCCGAACGGTTATAATGGCTATGCTTCACAACATCGCCAATAATCATCAGCGCCGTTTTCATAATCCCGTTCTCCTTCGCCGTCTGCGCCAGCGTCCCCACAGTGCAGACAAAGGTTTTTTCGTCCTCCCAGGTTGCTTTATAGACAATTGCCGCCGGCGTGTCCTCACGATACCCCCCGGCGATCAGCCGTTCACTTAACTGCTCCAAAAGCCCGGTGCTTAAAAACACCACCATCGTCGCCTGATGCGAAGCCAGAGAGGCAATCTCTTCCTTCTCCGGCACCGGCGTCCTGCCCGACATTCTGGTAATAATCACACTCTGGGAAACATCCGGCAGCGTATACTCCAGGTTCAGCGCAGAAGCCGCGCCGCAAAAAGAGCTTACGCCCGGACAGTAATCATAAAGGATCCCTTTCTCATCCAGCACATCCATCTGCTCACGGATCGCTCCGTAAAGGCAGGGATCCCCGGTGTGCAGGCGCACGGTAACCATGCCGTCCTTCTCTGCGTCAAGTATCACATCCAGCACTTCCTCCAGCGTCATTTTGGCACTGTTATAAATACGGCAGCCTTCCTTCACATAATCCAGAAGCTGCGGGTTCACAAGAGAACCTGCATAAATGACCACATCCGCCTGCTCCAGCAGATTTTTCCCCCGCAATGTAATCAGATCCGGCGCTCCCGGACCCGCGCCCACAAAATGTACCATCTTATCTCTCCTTTACAATAATCAGTGAATAGTATCCGGCATCCTCCGGTATCTCCTGCGCGCTGCGGTAAATCTTTTCTCCCGGCATGCCGCAATTTTCTATCATCGCCGTTTCCGCTCCCAGCTCCATTAACTGCCGCTTTACCTCTCCCATCTTCTTACCCGCTTTCATCAGCACTTTCGTGCCGGAAAGCTTCAATGCCTCTTCTATCTGGTAAGAAGCCGGGATGATATGCAGCGGCGCCGAATTTTCCACAAGCCCTATATTCAGCCTGGCTGCCACCGCGCAGAACGAGGTAATCCCGCTCACAATCTCCGCCTCATAACCCATTTCCAGAATCCGTTTATGTACATAGAGATAGGTGGAATAGACGGTGGGATCTCCCAATGTCAGGAACGCTGCGTTTCTGCCCTGCTCCAGCATCGCAGCCACTTTCTTCGCTGCCGCCTCATGGCTCTGCCTGAGCTGCTGATGATCCTTCGTCATCTGCCAATCGATCTCCAGCATCTCCCTGCCGGCGATCTCCGGCACCGCCTGCACCGCGATCCGGTAAGCGACCGTCTCCTCCTTCTTTTGACCGGGTACCGCAATCACTTCCGCTTCCCTGATGATGCGGACCGCCTTCAGCGTCAGCAGCTCGGGATCTCCCGGTCCGATCCCCACTCCATATAACTTTCCTGCCATTACTCTTTCTCCTTTATCACAAATCTTTTCAGCATTTCTTCCGCTCCCGCCGTCTCACCCAAATAACCGTGCGCATTGGAAAAAATGATCGCCTCCGTCTTGAATGCCCCCTTGCAGCGGCGCTGCAAATAATCATGTATTTTTTCCGTGACGATCTTCATGACGGACTGCACCAGTCCCCTCTCCCGCAGAATATCGATTGCCTCCTCTGTCGTGATGGTTGCAAGAATCCTCCTCGCCGTGTCCAAATCCGCCCCTGCCCGTATTGCCTGCGCCGCCATCAGCTCCGCCCTGCCGTCCGCATGGTGCGAATGCGTATTCATGATGCCGCCGGACACCTTGATAAATTTACCGATATGGGACACAAAAAGAATTCCTTTTACGCCCAACTCTGCCGCCATATCCAACGTTTCCCCGACATAATTGCTGCATTTTATAGAATTCTTCAAATCGATCTCCACATGCTCCCGCAAAAAATCTTCCCCATAATTGCCGGGTGTAATAATCAGATATTCATTCCCGTTGGAAACACGCATCTGCATTTCCAGGCGGATACTGGCGATCAGCGCCTCCTCGCTCATTGGCACTACGATCCCGCTCGTTCCGAGGATCGAGATCCCTCCCTCAATCCCCAAACGCGGGTTAAATGTCTTTTTGGCGATCTCCTCTCCCTGCGGTACAGAGATCACAACCGAAATGCCGCCTCTGTAATCCAGCTCCTCGCAGGCTTCTTCCACCGCCAGCTTTATCATCTCCCTGGGCACGCGGTTGATCGCAGCTTCCCCGACGGGCTGCCAGAGCCCTTTTTTCGTCACTCTGCCTACGCCTTTGCCGCCGTCAATGGACACGCCGGGTTCACTTTCCCTGCGGACACATGCGAACACCAGTAAACCGTTGGTCGCGTCGGGGTCATCCCCGCCGTCCTTACGGATCGCGCAGGAGGCAAACTCCGTTCCCACCTGTGCCTCCTCTACCCTTAGATGCAGCAAAATCCCTTTGGGCGTCATCAGATCCACCTCCGCCGCTTCCTTCTGCAGAAGCAGCATGCGGACTGCCGCCTTCGCCGCTGCCGCCGCACAGGAGCCGGTCGTATACCCGCAGCGCAGCTTTTTTTGATTTTTTATCACATAACAGTCTTCCAGACCGGTCTTTTGCATTCCCTTATCCTCTCTGCCACAGCACGGATTTCCCGTTTTTCCTGCAAAAAGAAAAGCCGGTGTCTCTAAAGACAACAGCCCCCTCATTTTTCAGATTCTCCGGTTGCCGCATAGAAATCCGAACCCCTGGACATATGCCGGTATCTGACTATACAGTAACGGACTTGTGCGGGACTTTCACCCGGCTTCCCATAGCATATCTCCTTTTCGTTATCAGTATAACTTTTCTGCGCGCTTCTGTCAATAAAATTAAGCCCTTCCGGTGCTTCCGAATCCGCCCCGGTCCTGCCCTTCCAGTCCTGCTACCTCTTCAAAGGAAATTGCAGGCTGATGCTCCATAATGCGAAACTGGCAGATCCTGTCATTCACATGGATCGTGGTATCCCGCAGCGCATAAGCCGGCAAGAACCACTGGTCATGATCTCCACAGTAAGTCTCATCCACCACGCCCTGATGGTTTGTCTGAATAATGCCGAAATTTTTAAACGTAGAACTTCTCGGCACAATATGCGCCTCGTAGCCTTTTGGCAGCTTCATGGCAACGCCGAGAGGGATCAATTTAAATTCTCCCGCTTTTAAAGTTACCTCCTCCGCCGCGCGCAGGTCGATCCAGTCGGACTTTCCATCGATATAGCACAGCTTTTCTATCTTATCCGTAAAATATTTGATCTGTATGGTTTCCATTTACTCTGTCTCCTCATCCTTTGCCGTGCGGCTAAGCTTCCCGCATCCTCTCATTCCTTACAGTACAGTACCAATTTCCCCGTCTTAAGAGACTTCGAAACGTCAATGACACGCTGGTTGGCGCTTCCCCGCCAATGAAGCTGCGTATCCAGCTTATCGGCTTCAAATTCCCCGTCCACCAGCACATCCACGTACTGCAGCACGCCGTTATAGCGCAGTGATTCCCACTCGCTCCCCGTATATAGCCAGATCGTTTTTTGCGGAAACTTTTCTTTGATTTCCCTTGCAAGCGCCTCCACATCCATCTGGTTCGCCGGATAGAGCGGATCGCCCCCACTGAAGGTGATGCCGGAAATATAGGGCTTTTCCAGCTCTGCAAAAATCTCCTGCTTTGCCTTCCCGTCAAAGGGAATACCCCCGTTGGGATCCCATGTGACAGGGTTCTGGCAGCCCTTACAGCAATGTGCGCATCCCGAAACCCATAAAACCACTCTGAGCCCGTCGCCGTTAAGCATATCGTCCTTCGTTATATTATGGTATCGCATAGTCTACTCCACCTTCGAGAAAAGAATCCTGTCGTTATCCAGTTCCTTCCCCGCTCCCTCGCTGAATTTTTCAAGCAATCCGTCCACGGTCAGATGCTCCCGCTCCTCGCCTTGCAGGTCAAGAACGATCTTCCCGGAATCCATCATCAGCGTGCGGTTTCCCATCTCCAGTGCCGAATGCATATTATGCGTAATCATCAGACATGCCAGATGATTCTCTTCCACAATTTTTTTCGTCAGTTCAATTACCTTTTCCGCCGTCGCCGGGTCCAACGCCGCCGTGTGCTCGTCGAGGAGCAGGATCTTCGGCGAAACCAGCGTCGCCATCAGAAGCGTCAACGCCTGGCGCTGTCCGCCCGACAGCAGCCCCACCGGCTGTTTCATACGGTCCTCCAGCCCCATGTTTAACAGAGACAGCTTTTCCCGAAACGTTTTCCGCTGCGCGCCGTTGATGCGCGAAAACAGAGAATACTCACCCCTGGACACCCTCATATAAGCCAGCGCCAAGTTTTCCTCAATCGTCATATGCGGGGCAGTGCCTCTCATCGGGTCCTGAAAAAGCCTTCCAATCTCCAGCGACCTTTTATATTCCGGCATATAGGTAATATCCTTCCCATCCAGCTCCACGCTTCCCTCATCCACGTAAAAGCTTCCGGCAATCGCATTAAAAAGCGTGGATTTCCCCGCTCCGTTGCTGCCGATAATCGTCGCGAAATCCCCGTCCTTCACTTCCAGGCTTACCTTATCAAGAGCCACCTTTTCATTTACGGTGCCCTCATTAAACGTCTTCTTAATATCTACAAGTCTTAACATTTGCCGCCTCCTTTTCTGGCGGAAAGCGCTGCCATTTTTTTCTTCTGGAACGCAATCTGTCTTTTCAGGTACGGCGAAGCAATGGCAATCGCCACAATAATTGCCGATACCAGCTTTAAACATTCCGCCGGAATATGCAGGCGAAGCGCAATCGCGATCGCGAAACGGTACAGGCAGCTTCCCAGCGCCACGCCGCTGATGCGCTTAAACATATTCCCCTTCCCGATCAAAGTCTCGCCGATAATCAGGCTGGCAAGGGCAATCGTCACCATTCCGGTTCCAAGATTGATGTCGCATGATTTCTGATACTGTCCGATCAGGCAGCCGGAAAGCGCCGTCATGGAACCTGCAATACACATTCCCACCGTAATGGTAAACCTGGGGTTGATGCTGGAAGCCTTCACCATGTCCACATTATCACCGGTCGCACGGATAGAAAGACCCAGGCAGGTCCCCAGAAACACGGTCAGAATCACACTGATAATCACTACTATCATAATCGCAACGATTAATTTATACCAGGTTGCCCCCAGAAGGTCTTTAAAAAGGCTGAATATCGTCTCGCACTTAAAGAGGGACAAATTGGAAGAAAAGCCCATAACCGCCAGATCCACAGTATACAAACCCGTATTCACGATAATTCCCGCCAGCATCGACTCCACGCCCAGCCTGGTATGCAAAAATGCCACCACATAGCCGGAGCAGGCGCCTGCGAGCATCGCCACAAGCAGCGCCAGGAGCGGATGCCCCATAATTGCGATCTGCGCGCCGACTGCACACCCTAAGGTGAAGCAGCCGTCGGTGGACAGATCCGCTATATTTAGAATTGAATAGCTGAGAAACAGCGCCATTGCCACCAGCGCGTAGATAAAGCCAAGCTCCAACGCACTGATAATAACGGTAAATGATAGCAGTGATCCCATAATGCAAACTCCTTTTTACTCAAACTCTTCTGCGGTAACGGTTTCCACTACCGAAGTACAAAGCTCTGCAAAGCCGCTGTAATCCAGCTCTACCGCTTCTGCTGTCTCCGTGTTTACCGTTGCAATACCATTGTCAAAAGTCTGTACGGCAGTCTCAGCCGGATCAGCGCCCAGCAAAATCTCAATCGCCATATCTGCCGTAGCCGTTCCAAGATTCGTATAATCCACGCCATATCCGCAGAACGCACCGTTTAAAGCAAAGGAATCTGCTCCTGCATAGTGCGGGATTTTAGCATCTAAAAACTTTTCATAAATTGCCAGCTCTGCCGTCATAACTGTATTGTCTGTCGGGGTAAATACCGCATCCACACCCGCTGCTACCAGCGCGTCCGCCGCCTGGGAAACCTCGGTATTATTGGTTCCGGTTTTTTCCACATAAGAAACGCCCTTTGCATCCAGGTATGCCTTTGCATCCTCGATCGGCTGCTTGGAGGAATCTTCGGACTGGCTGTATAACAGTCCCACAGACTGAATATCAGGATTTGCTACAAACATAAGGTCAAGGATTGCATTCGTATTCAGCGCATCGCTGGTACCTGTGATATTCGCTCCCGGCGCATCCATAGATTCCGCCAGCCCTGCTCCAACCGGGTCCGATATTGCCGCGAACACAACCGGAATCTGATTATCCTCTGTTGCAGTCTGTACAATCTGCGCCGCCGGAGTTGCGATCGGAATGATGATATCCACTCCATCCGCGATCAACTGGCTTGCGATCTGGTTCAAGGTCGTTGCATCTGCCTGTCCGTTATACACATAGCCCTCATAGACATAATTATTTCCGTCCGCCTCTGAGCGCGCATCCAGCTCTGTCTCGATTGCCGCTTCGATCTGATTAAGGGAAGCGTCGTCTACATACTGAATCACGCCTACCTTGTAATCCTCTGCCATCGCACTGCCCGCCATCATCGCGGCTGCCGTCATTGCTACTGCTGCACTTGCCAATACTTTTCTTTTCATAATCTTGTTCTCCTTTTATATAAATTTTTATTGCTTACCATATAACGCTCCGATTCCGCCTTCGGCTTCCCCGCCCGTCATTCGTGCAGGCATAACGCCGTTGCTTTTTGCGCATTGCCCTAAGCTCACATACAAAAAACCGTCTCAAGCTTTATGCTTGAGACGGTAATAAAAAACTTTATTATCGCGGTACCACTCAACTTAACGCAGTTAACGTCCACTTTTGCATGTACTTTCATACACTCCTGATTGATAACGGGTTCGGTTCCCGACAAACCATACTCTCAACGATTCCTGATTTCCGGCTGCCCTCGAAAGTCCATTCAGCAAATCATTCCATACTGCAATCCCACCGCCTGCAGCTCTCTGTGATTTCATCAATAAACCTACTACTCTTTCTCATCGGTTTCATTATTTTCTACAGTTTAATACACGAAAATATTTTTGTCAAGCATTTTCATCACACAGGTCTAATCCTGCTCCACATCTTTCATGCTGAAGCTGATTCTGCCCATCTTATCTTTTCCGAGGCATACTACCTTGACGATATCTCCCAGCTTTAGCACATCCTCCACTTTTCCCACTCTCTGCTTAGCGAGCTTGGAAATGTGGACCATGCCTTCCTTACCCGGTGCAAATTCAAGGAATGCGCCAAACTCTTTGATGCTGATGACTTTTCCGGTAAATACCTGCCCCGCCTCAAACTCTGTAGTAATGATGCGGATCATATCCATCGCATTCGCCATTTCCTCTTTGTCCGTTCCGCAGATAGAAACCGCACCGTCGTCCGTGATATCAATCTTCACGCCCGTCTGCTCGATGATTGCATTAATGGTCTTTCCTCTCTGTCCAACCACATCGCCGATCTTCTGCGGATCAATATTAATCTGAATAATCTTCGGCGCGTACTCACTGACACTCATTCTCGGTTCTGCAATCGTCTTCGCCATTACCTCATCTAATATATAGAGCCTTGCCTCTCTCGCCCTGGCGATCGCCTCTTCAATAATCGGTCTTGTCAGCCCGTGAATCTTAATATCCATTTGAATAGCAGTGATCCCTTTATGCGTACCTGCTACCTTGAAATCCATATCGCCGAAGAAATCCTCCAGCCCCTGGATATCCGTCAGCACGATATAATCATCGTCTGTCTCGCCTGTTACCAGCCCGCAGGAAATACCTGCAACCGCGCTCTTGATCGGCACGCCTGCCGCCATTAATGACATTGAGGACGCACAGATACTAGCCTGGGAAGTAGAACCGTTCGATTCAAATGTCTCAGATACGGTTCTGATTGCATACGGGAATTCCTGTTCGCTGGGCAGCACCGGCACCAGCGCCCTCTCAGCCAGCGCGCCATGTCCGATCTCGCGGCGTCCCGGTCCTCTGGACGGTTTTGTTTCCCCAACGGAGTAGCTCGGGAAATTATAATGGTGCATATATCTCTTTGCCGTCTCCGACACATCCAGCCCATCCAGCCTCTGCGCTTCCGACAGCGGCGCCAGCGTACAGATATTGCAAATCTGTGTCTGCCCACGGGTAAACATCGCAGAACCATGCACTCTCGGGATCAGGTCTACCTCCGCTGCCAGCGGGCGGATCTGTGTGATCGCTCTGCCATCCGGGCGCTTATGATCCTTTAAAATCATCTTCCGCACCGTTTTCTTCTGATACTGATAAACAGCCTCATCCAGAACTGCCAGCCATTCCTCATTCTCCGCAAACTCCTCTGTGAGTTTGTCCTTAATCTCACGGATATTTGCCTCTCTCGCCTGCTTTTCATCTGTGAAGACTGCCGCTTCCATCTCCTCTGGCGTTACAATCTTCTTTATCGCCTCAAACAATTCCTCCGGTACGGCGCAGCTTGTGTAGCTGTGCTTTTCCTTCCCGCATTCCGCCACAATCGTATCGATAAACCGGATCACTTCCTGATTCACCTCATGCGCGGCAAAGATGGCTTCGATCATCTTATCCTCCGGCACTTCATTTGCACCAGCTTCAATCATAATAACCTTTTCCCTGGTAGAAGCTACCGTAAGCTGAAGGTCGGATACCGCTTTCTGCTCTGCATTCGGGTTAAATACAAACGCTCCGTCAACCAGCCCCACCTGTGTCGTCGAGGTCGGTCCGTCAAACGGAATATCGGAAATCGCCGTCGCGATCGCGGAACCAAGCATAGCCGTCAATTCCGGCGCGCAGTCCGGGTCAACGGACAGCACAAGGTTGTTCAGCGTCACGTCATTGCGGTAATCCTTCGGGAACAGCGGCCTCATCGGTCTGTCGATGACACGCGCGGTCAGGATTGCGTTCTCAGACGCCTTCCCTTCTCTCTTGTTAAAGCCGCCCGGGATCTTCCCAACGGCATACATTTTTTCTTCGTACTCAACGCTCAGCGGGAAGAAATCGATTCCCTCCCTCGGTTTTTCAGATGCGGTAGCCGTTGATAATACTACCGTATCCCCATAGTGCATCAAAGCCGCACCATTCGCCTGTGCCGCAACTCTTCCCACGTCTACGCGCAGAGTCCTGCCAGCTAATTCCATCGTATAACTCTTATACATATCTTTCTCCTTTTCTTAACATACGGCACGTCTCATCCGAAACAACTGAAAAAACAACCCGGCGGATTATCTTTTCAGCGGTCTCGGCATCCATGCCGCGATTTTGATTGTTACGAAAAGGGACGGCTGTACCGTCCCTCTCATAAATTATTTTCTGATTCCTAATTTTGCAATTAAAGTACGGTATCCCTCAATATCAGTTTTCTTCAGATATGTCAGCAAGCCACGTCTCTGGCCTACCATTTTCAGAAGGCCTCTTCTGGAATGATGATCCTTAGGATTGTTCTTCAGATGCTCTGTCAGCTCCTGAATCCTTGCTGTCAGTACTGCGATCTGTACTTCCGGTGAACCGGTATCGCCTTCCTTACGCCCATACTCTGCAATAATTGCCTGTTTCTTCTCTTTTGAAATCATGCTGCTTCCTCCTTATTCTTTTACCGCCTGATACTAAGGATCGGTCGGAGTGTCCGTATCCCGGGCATCGGCTGAATTCATACTTATCCAGTATAGCACAGCCATGCTTTTCCGTCAACTACCAAAGTATTCTTTTCCAAATTCAATATCCCGGTGCATCTGCGCCTTCAGCTCGTCCATTCCCGGGAACTTTTTCTCCTCGCGCTCAAAGGCGTAAAGCTGCACGGCTATCTCCTGTCCATACAGATCCCGGTCGAAATCAAACAGATACGTCTCCACGCCGCGAAGAAAGCATTCTCCCACAGTCGGTTTGCAGCCGATGTTCGTGATACCCGTATAGCTTTTTCTGTCCCTGTCCGTCCCGATCAGCGTCCTGCTGGCATAAACGCCGTTGGGCGGCAGCAGCTTTCCCGCTGATGGAATCAGATTGATCGTCGGCATCCCGAGCGTTCTGCCGATCCTGCGTCCGTGCAGGACTTCCCCCTGCACCGTATACGGGTAGCCCAAAAGCCGGTGCACCAGTTCCATATCGCCCTTCTCCAGTGCTTCCCGCACATAACTGCTGCTGATTTCTCTTTCCCCGCATGTCTCTTTTTCCACGATTTCCAGTTCATATCCCATTTCTTTTTGCATCTGCAAAAGGAAATGGCAGTCACCCTTTCTCTGATAGCCGAAACGGAAATCGCTTCCCACGGCGATGTATTTCGCGCGCAGGCGTTTTACAAGGATCTCCCGGACAAATTCTTCCGCCTCCATATGGGAGATTTGCGGCAGGAACGGGCAGTCGATCCACCAGAATACCCCCAAAGACTTTAAAAGCTCCTTTTTTTCTATTTTGGTCAAAAGTGCCTTCGCCTTTGGATCCTGCCAGATCGTCACAACCACGCTTTCCAGTCCGCATCCTTTCTTTTCACAGATACGCCGGATCAGTTTCTGGTGTCCGCGATGGACGCCGTCAAACTTCCCCAATGTCACCGCAGTATTGCGGTCCATGGTATAATCCATCAGTCCTTCAATATATTTCATGTTCCCTCATCCTTGTAAAAACATTTTCTGAGGTTCAAACGCCCGCTTTTTTTGCGTGTACCCGTAGATGCCGCAGAAATTCCTTTGCGAATCATAAACTCGCACCCAGCCCTTATCCGGCGCTTCCCCCTCTTCAAACTGCTTTGCATAAAGGAGATTGCCATTGTAAAGCATTCGGTCAAACTCCGGTTTCGTAAAAAGCGCCGGGCAGCCGGTAAACATGCGGTCTATCGGAATCACCGCCGCTTCTGTCCGCCCATCCGCCACAATTTCCTGCATCTGCGCAAGCGTGAGGCTCTCCTCTATCCTGAACTGCCCTGCTCTGATGCGTACCAACTGTTCCATACAGCCCCCGCAGCCCAATTTCTGCCCGATATCATGGCAAAGCGTGCGGATATAGGTTCCTTTTGAGCAAGTCACCGTCATAGTGACCTGCGGCAGCTCCATCTTTTCTATTTTGATCTCCCGGATCTGCACCCGGCGCGCCTGCCGCTCCACTGTCTTTCCCTCGCGTGCCAGCTCATAGAGCTTTCTGCCGTTAACCTTCAGGGCGGAGTACATCGGCGGAATCTGCTCGTAGTCTCCGATAAAGCTTTCTATGGCTTTTTGCACCGCCGCCTCATCTGCCTCCACCTCTGCCAGCGCAAGCACCTTTCCCGTGGTATCCTGCGTATCCGTCGTCTGCCCCAGCAGCATACGCACACGGTATACCTTCTCTTTTTCCGTCAGCATATCGCACAGCTTCGTCCCGGCGCCCAGGCATACCGGAAGGACGCCTTCCGCCTCCGGGTCCAGTGTTCCCGTATGTCCGATTTTTTTCTGTTTGAGGATCCCCCGCATTTTCGCTACTACGTCATGGGATGTGTATCCTTTTTCTTTATATATGTTTACTATTCCGTGAACCATTTATTCCTCTGCCGCTTTCATCTGCTTCTCAATATGCTTTGTCAGATTATTCACCACATCGTAGAAGGAGCCCTGCATGCTGCATCCAGCCGCGCGCACATGCCCGCCGCCGCCGAAATACCGGGCAACGCTGCTAACATCCACCACGGACTTGGAACGCATGCTTACCTTAAACTCATGGTTCCCTGTCTCGTAAAGAAAGATCGCCACTTCCACGCCCCTTGTGAGGCGAAGCTGGCTTACGATCCCATCCAATTGTGCAGGCTTCACGCCGTAAAATTTCATATCTCTTAACCGGATCGCGCTGATTATGCATCTTCCGTCCAGCACCATGATGCTCTCCAGAAGCGCCCTGCCCAGGATCTGGTTCTGCAGGTAGCTTTTCTCCATAAAGGTGGTATCCACGATATAGTTGTGATCGATCCCCCTGCGCATCAGCTTTGCCGCAATCTCCATCGTATCCGGCGACGTGCAGGAATACTGGAACACTCCGGTATCATGGGCGATGCCCATATACAACGCCTCGGCGATCTCTTTTGTGATCTTCTCCTCCTCCATGACGTGATAAATCAATTCGCTGGTGGAGCTGATTTCCGGTTCGATATAATTCTTATCGGCAAATCCGCCATTGCTGATATGATGGTCATAACACAGCGTCCTTTTGGCGCTTTCAAAATATTTCCCGGCGCTGCCGAGGCGATTCAAATCCCCGCAGTCCAGGGCAATGAACAAATCATACTCTTTTTCTTCTTCGCAGGAATGGATGATCTGATCCGTCCCCGCGATTATATGATAGCTTTCGGGTATTTCTTCCAGATAGACATCCACCGCCTTCAATTGCGGAAAATATTCTTTCAGGTACAGATAAAGCCCCATGCAGGAACCCACGCAGTCACCGTCCGGTCTGATATGTCCGGCAATTCCTACGGTTGCTGCGCCATCCAACTCCGTACTGATTTTATTCATTTCTCTCATCCTCTTCCTCCTCTGCCCGCTCCACACGGTTCTCGTCGATCAGTTTTGACATATGGATACCATATTCAATCGATTGATCGGGTATGAATCGGATCTCCGGGGTATGGCGAAGGTTGAGATTTTTGGCAAGCTGGCGTCTGATAAAGCCAACTGCGCTTCTCAGCCCCTCTACAGTATTGTTCCGGGCTTCCTCATCGCCCAGGACACTGATATATGCTTTGCAGGTTTTTAAGTCGGGCGCCACTTCCACCATTACCACCGATGTGAGGGGATGGATCCTCGGATCTTTTATCTCTCCCCGGATGATATTGGACAGTTCACGCTGTACCTCACTGTTTACCCGCGTGTTTTTGATACTGTTTTTTCTCATTGCTATCCCTCTATCTTGGTACTTCTACCATAATATATGCTTCCACTTGGTCTAATTCTTTGATATCGTTAAACTTCTCAAAAACCAGACCGCATTCATAGCCGCTTCGAACTTCCTTCACATCGTCCTTGAAGCGTTTCAGGGATGCCAGCGCACCCTCAAAGATCTGCTCGCCCTCCCTGGTAATGCGGACAGAGCAATTTCTCTGGAAAACGCCGTCCAGCACATAAGAGCCGGCGATTGTACCTACGCCGGAAGCCTTGAACAACTGGCGTATCTCGGCATGCCCGATCACCTTCTCCTCGTATACCGGGTCGAGCAGCCCCTTCATCGCTGCTTCCACATCCGCGATCGCATCATAGATGACACGATACAGGCGTACATCGACGCCTTCCCGCTCAGCCGTCGCCTTTGCGCTTGCATCCGGGCGCACGTTAAACCCGATAATGATTGCGTTTGAAGCAGAAGCAAGGCTGACATCAGATTCATTGATTGCGCCGACGCCTCCATGTACGATCTTCACAACCACCTCTTCATTGCTGAGTTTTAACAGGCTCTGCTTTACTGCCTCCACAGAACCCTGGACATCCGCTTTTACAATAATGCCCAGTTCTTTCAGGTTCCCCGCCTGAATCTGTGAGAACAGGTCATCCAGGGACATCCTTGCTTTCGTCTCCTCCAGAAGCTTCTCTTTGCTCTGACTAATAAAGGTCTCGGCAAAATTCCTTGCCTCCTTTTCATTATCGCAGGCAACCAGGACTTCCCCGGCATTCGGCACATCAGAAAGCCCGAGAATCTCCACCGGCGTAGACGGTCCGGCTTCTTTTAACCTTCTGCCCTTTTCGTCCATCATCGCACGTACCTTGCCTGAGCAGGCACCTGCCGCCACAATGTCGCCCACATGAAGGGTTCCCTTCTGAACCAGCACGGTTGCAACCGGTCCTTTGCCCTTATCAAGCTGCGCCTCGATCACAAGCCCTCTTGCCTTTCTCTTCGGGTTTGCCTTCAGCTCTGCCACTTCCGCTGTCAGCAGAATCATCTCCAGCAGGGTATCCAGCCCCTCATGCGTGTGCGCCGATACCGGGACAAAGACGGTGCTTCCGCCCCAATCCTCCGGGATCAGATCATATTCGGTGAGCTCCTGCTTCACCCTGTCAATGTTGGCTCCCGGCTTGTCGATCTTATTGATGGCTACGATAATTTCAATGCCTGCCGCTTTGGCGTGGCTGATCGCCTCCACTGTCTGCGGCATTACGCCGTCATCCGCCGCCACTACCAGGATCGCAATATCCGTGGAATTTGCCCCGCGCATACGCATAGCGGTAAACGCCTCATGCCCAGGTGTATCCAGGAAGGTGATCTTCTGTCCGTTCACCGACACCATGTAAGCACCGATATGCTGTGTGATACCGCCTGCCTCTTTTGCAATGACATGGGTATTACGGATCGCATCCAGAAGGGAAGTCTTCCCGTGGTCAACATGCCCCATCACGCATACGACAGGCGGCCTTGTCACCAGCGTCTCCTGTGCATCCTCTTCCTCTTTCAGAAGCTCTTCGATCACATCTACCTTCACTTCGTGCTCGGCAATGCAGTTGTATTCCAGGGCGATCTCTTCCGCCTTGTCATAATCGATCTCATGGTTCATCGTAGCCATGATCCCTTCCATAAACAGCTTCTTGACAATTGCCGCTGCCTGGACCTTCAGTACGTCCGCCAGTTCGCGGATCGTCATTGTATCCGGCAGGGTAATCGTCCTGATTTCATCTTCCTTCTTCTCTACCGGCGGCTCTGCCGGTTTTGCCGGCTTGATGAATTTGCCCGCTGTCTTCTGGTTCTTGCCGGAATTGTTATTCTGTTTTCCTGAGCGTCCCTGGTTCTTCTCCTGGCGCTCATACTTATCATGCTTATTATATTTATCTTTATCCGCCCTGATTCTGGATTCTTTTGTCACCGGCTTGCTGCCCATATCCGACTGGGGAATGCTCAAGCCCCTGCCCTGGCTTCTTCCCTGGCTCCGGCTGTCTCTGCTGTTGTCCCGGTCTTTATCCTGGAATCCTCTCTGGTTGCGGTTATCGCGGTCGCCGTAGCTTCTCTGGTTCCCCTGGCTGCGGCTGTCACGGTCGCCGT
>CAZAQD010000016.1:34920-36286 GCA_964487425.1 uncultured Marvinbryantia sp.
GGCTGTCGCGGTCGCCGTAGCTTCTCTGGTTCCCCTGGCTGCGGCTGTCGCGGTCACCGTAAGTTCTCTGGGTGCCCTGCGCCTGCACTCTGCCGGCATTCTGTGCGCTCTGCGGCTTAGCTGCCTGTACCGGCGTCTTTGCTTCCTGTGCCTGGACAACAGGCTGAACGCTCTTTTCTTCCTGTACGGCTGGCTTCTCTGCCGGATGCGCTCCCACAGGTGCTGCCGGGCGTGCCCCCTGAGGCGTTGCCGGGCGTGCTCCCTGAGGCGCTGCCGGGCGTGCTCCCTGAGGCGTCGCCGGACGTGCCCCCTGAGGCGCTGCCGGGCGTGCCCCTGCTTTTCTCATACCCGCCGGTCTTTGGATACCGGTACGGCTGTTCTGCGAACGGAACACCCTTGAAATATTCTTTTTCTTTGGCGGTTCCGCCGGTACAGCCCCTTCCTGGCGCTCTGCAGGCTTTGGCTGGGGGCGCGGCGCCGCAGCAGGCTTCTCCGCTGTTTTTGCCGCAATGCTGCTGCGCACTGCAGCAATATGCTCTTCCTCCAGCATACTCATATGGCTCTTTACTTCCACACCTTTTTCTTTCAGGCAATTTATAATTTCTTTATTGTCTTTTCCTAATTCCTTCGCTAATTCATATACTCTCATTTTCGACATACTCACTACCTCCGTCAATCTAAAGTTAACTGCTTCACTATCGCCTCGGAAAGACCCGGATCCGTCACAGCCAGGGAAGCCCGAAACTCTTTTCCCATCGCTGCGCCCAGCTCCTCTTTCGATCCGTAAAAATAAATCGGCACTTCATAGAACGTACACATATTTTGAAACTTTTTCTTTGTATTAGCGGAGGCTTCGGCAGAAACCAGCACCAGATATGCCGTCCCGGATTTTACGGCTTTTTCCGTGGAAAATTCCCCGCTCACCGTCTTTCCCGCCTTTGTCGCCAATCCAACGAGAGAGAGTATCTTATTTGATCTCAATCTGCTCTATCTCCTTTTCCAAACTATCATATACCGAAGAGGGAATGTTCATTTTTAAAGAACGCTCCAACCCTTTATTCTTCACCGCCTTTTCAAAGCACTGCTTCGAAAAGCACAGATACGCACCTCTTCCATTTTTCTTACCCGTTATGTCTATGACAAGTTCATCCTCCGGTGTCCTTATCACTCGCATCATTTCCTTTTTGCTCTTCATCTCCTGGCATCCAACGCATTTGCGCATGGGGATTTTTCTTGTCTGTCCCATAATCCTGTCTCCCGATCCTATTCTTCGACTACCGGTTCCTCTTCTGATGCCGGCTCCTCATAATATCCTTCCTCGTAAGCCCCTTCTTCATAAGTACCCTCTTCATAGTACTCCTCATAG
>CAZAQD010000016.1:36386-38054 GCA_964487425.1 uncultured Marvinbryantia sp.
GCCTCAATCGCCTGCGTCTCACTCTTAATATCAATCTTAAATCCGGTCAGCCTGGCTGCCAGCCTTGCGTTCTGCCCCTCTTTTCCGATCGCCAGGGACAGTTGATAATCCGGTACAACCACCTTCGCCGTCTTCTCGTCATTATCTGCCGCCACATAAATTACTTTTGCCGGGCTGAGCGCATTTTCAATCAGGATCGCCGGGTTTTCATCCCAGTTAATGATGTCGATTTTCTCTCCGCGCAGCTCCTCCACGATGCTGTTGACACGGGAACCGTTCACGCCGACGCACGCCCCTACCGGATCCACATCCGGATCGTTTGACCACACCGCCATCTTCGTGCGGTTGCCTGCCTCGCGGGAAATGCATTTGATCTCCACCGTGCCGTCCCTTACTTCCGTAACCTCATTTTCGAAGAGGCGCTTTACCAGCTCAGGATGGGTCCGCGATACCAGGACTCTTGGTCCCTTCGGGGTATCCTTTACCTCCAGCACATACACCTTCACACGCTCGGTCGGTCGGAATGTCTCCCCCTTTACCATCTCATTCTCGTTGAGGATCGCATCGACCTTACCCAGGTTAATGCTTACGTTTCTTCCCAGGTATCTCTGCACGATACCGGTCACCACTTCCCTTTCCTTGCTGTAGTATTCATTATAAAGTACCTTTCTCTCCTCCTCGCGGATCTTCTGCAGAATAACGTTCTTGGCGTTCTGCGTGGCGATGCGCCCGAACTCCTTGGACTTGATCTCCACATTGACAATATCGCCCACCTCATACTTAGAGTCCTTCATCTTTGCGTCCGTCAGGCTGATCTGCATAACCGGATCCTCCACCTGCTCTGTCACCGTCTTCTCCGCAAAAACCGTAAAATCACCTGTCTCAGGGTTGATATTTACTTTCACGTTATCCGCTTTCCCAAAGTGGTTCTTGCACGCCTGCAGCAGCGACTGCTCGATCGCTTCCAGCAGCGTACTCTTACTGATGTTTTTTTCTTTTTCCAGAATATTCAGTGCTTCGATTAACTCGCTATTCATTTTCCCTTTTCCTCCTTAAAAATCAAATGCCAGCCTTATCAATGCGATATCGGCTCTTGCAATCTGCATTGTTTGCCCGTTTTCCAATTCGATGGTTACGGTATCCCCATCGTATGCGCAGAGGATACCCGTAAACTCCTTCCGGCGGTCAATGGCGCGATAGGTTCGGACCTCTACCTCTTCACCGAGGCTTCTCTTAAAATCCTTCTCTTTTTTCAGCGGTCTGCCAAGTCCCGGGGAGCTTACCTCAAATACGTAGGACTCATCGATAAAATCCTCTTCGTCCAGGATATCGTTTGCCGCCCGGCTTACCAGTTCGCAGTCGTCCACGGTGATCCCTCCCGGCTTATCGATATACGCCCGCAGATACCAGGTTCCTCCCTCTTTTACATATTCCACATCCACCAGTTCGAATTGATTCGTCTCTGTGATGGGCTTTAGAATCGCTTCCGCCTTCTGTTCATAGGTCTCTCTTTTCGTCATCCGTACCGCCTTTCTTCAAATGCTCCTGCAAATTTTTCGTAACATCAAATATGAGTGGGCAACTGCCCACTCATACTCTAGTAATATATTATCATCTTTCGTATTATAACACTTGTTTTTGGCAAAAACAAGAACTTTTTCGAAAATT
>CAZAQD010000017.1:0-37792 GCA_964487425.1 uncultured Marvinbryantia sp.
CCGTCTCTGTCAGCATGTCCGGAAAAACGGTATTCTCCGTCTCGTCAAAGCCGTCGTAAGATGCGCAGACCACACGAAAATCCTTCTCCAGCAGCGGAATTACCTGGCAAAAATTCCTTTTCCAATGGCAGCATGTACCAGGCAGAAGGAGAATAACAGGTTTTTCTTCATCACCAAAACAATAAAATTTCATTTTGTCCTCCTCTCATTTCAGCAGTTAGATTCTGCTAACCTATAGTTTTAAAAAAACCGGATGTCCCTAAATTTCAATTTTTCGCCTCATCGCCGCTATGGAAAGTCCCATAAACAACACAAGATTATAATGCACGCCCGGGTTTTTCGAGATAAGAATGCCCTCCTCTCCTTCTGCCCAAAATTAGTTAAAGCTAACTTATTGGACAAAAAACGCGCGAAGCGAATTAAGCACTGGACTTACATGCTTTTCGCATCGCGCGTTAAGTGAGTTAGGATAGCATAACTCTCACGGCAATTCAAGTGGTTAAAATTCATGATAATATGTAACCTTTTTCTGTTCCATTATGCAAGGTGACAATTTTCTCTTCTTTTTTCCATTGCCCTCACATATGTTTCCGGCAAAGCCTGCCGAAACCACAAAGGTTACACATCCGTGTCGGTCCGATTCTCCGTACCCGCACTTATAATGGCTCAAAATCCTCTACGCCATGCTTGCACAGCGGGCAGATATATCCTTCCGGGAGCTCCTCGCCCTCATAGATGTATCCGCACACCTTGCATACAAAGCCCTTCTTATCTGCTTCCGGCTGCGGCTTTACATGGTTCTGATAGTAGGTGTATGTCATAGTTTCCTTATCAGAAAGGACCGCGCATTCCGTCACATCACAGATAAACATCTTGTGCGTATCCAGGTCAATCTCACTGATTACCTTACCGGAAATATAGCCGTTCGCATACTTGTCGAGGAACAGAAGCCCGTTTGCGGAACGATGCACATGCGAAAAGCCTGCAAACTTGTCCGTATCCCTGCCGGACTGGAAGCCGAACGTCTCAAAAATATGGAACGGAGCATCCTGAGACAGCGTTGCTACATTGAGTACGCCCGTCTTGGAAATCGTCTCGCAGGAATAGTTGAGCTTATTCACCGTCACCGCAATACGGTTCGGCGTATTGGTAACCTGTGTCACTGTATTGCAGATGAAACCGTTGTCCCTTGTGCCGTCATTGGACGTCACTACATAGAGCCCATAGCCGATATTAAAGAGCGCAGTCGGGTCAATATCATTTGGCTTCACATGATCTGCCGCGCAGTAAGAAGCCGCCAGCTCCTCTGCCAGTTCCGCTATCGCCGCTGCCGTCTCTTCGTTGAGGGCGGATTTCACAGTGACATTATTCTTGGCAAACGTAATATCCTTAGAAGCCGCAAACGCGGTCTTCATCATCTTGATCGCCTGCGGCGCCCAGGAGCCGTTTTCAATCAGGGCAATCGTACGGTTCTGGAAGTTTCGCTCCACCAAATGCTCGATATAGGTCTTCATAAACGGGAAAATATCTGCATTGTAGGTGGTGGTCGCCAGAACCAGCTTGTCATAGCGAAACGCATCCTCTACTGCCTTTGCCATATCATCCCTTGCCAGGTCATAGCATACGACCTTCGGCGCACCGGCTTCTTCCAGCTTTTTGCAAAGCAGCTCTACAGCGGCTTTCGTGTGCCCGTAAACGGAAGTATAGCAGACACATACGCCTTCATTTTCCGGGCGGTAGCTGGACCAGATATCGTACAGATTCAAATAATAGCCCAGATTTTCTTTCAGTACGGGGCCGTGCAGCGGGCAAATCGTCGCGATCTCCAGTCCCGCCGCCTTTTTCAGTACATTCTGTACCTGTTTTCCGTATTTTCCAACGATACCGATATAATATCTTCTCGCTTCGTCTGCCCAGTCCTCCTCTACATCCAGCGCGCCGAATTTTCCAAACCCGTCCGCTGAAAAAAGGATCTTTTCACTGGATTCATAAGTCATCATAACCTCCGGCCAGTGAACCATCGGGGCAAACACAAAATTCAGCGTATGGTTTCCAAGAGAAAGGGCGTCTCCCTCTTTTACATCCATCGTGCGCTCCATCTTCATGTTAGGGAAAAACTGTCCCATCATCACAAAGGTTTTGGCATTGCCCACTACCGTAACGGAAGGATATTTATTTACAAACGCTTCTATCGATGCAGCATGATCCGGCTCCATATGCTGTACTACCAGATAATCCGGCAAAGCTCCGTCCAGGACTTCTTCAATCTTGTCCAGCCACTCCTCTGTCTTTGTCTGATCGATCGTATCCATAACTGCGATGGAATTATCCATAATTACATAGGAATTGTACGCCATGCCGCTTGGCACTACATACTGGCCTTCAAACAAATCCACATCATGATCGTTTGCACCTACATAATAAATGGTATCTGTCACATGATTTACCATATCACTGTGCCTCCTTTATTTTTTACATTATATTCGCTCCTATTATAACTTCAAGTTATTTCTGTTCGCAACTTCTTTTTCTATAATTTTATGAAAATTTTCTGATTCGGGCTTTCCGCCATAAAAAGGCCGGAATGTCCTCCATTCCGGCCTTTGCGTTTCTATGTGCGTTATATTAGTGGGTCGTCAGATATTTCTCAATCTCCTGCATAGCATCCTCTTCGTCGCTGCCTGCCGCCTCTACCGTGATCTCCTCCCCGGACTCTAATCCAAGAGTCATCATACCCATGATGCTTTTCGCATTGACTCTTTTTCCTTCCACTTCTACATGGATCTTACTTTCATACTGACTTGCCACCTGTACCAGAAGTGCAACCGGTCTTGCCTCCAGACCACTCGGAATCTGAATTGTAATCGGCTTCCTAATCATAATGCTTCTCCTCCTTATTACCTCGAAGCTCCTCAGCGATCTCGCTTAATTTTCTCAGACGGTGATTCACTCCCGACTTTCCTACCTGAGGAGCCAACAGCATACCCAATTCCTTTAACGTCGCGTCCGGATTTGCCAGCCGTGCCCGCGCCATCTGCGCCAATCCCTCAGACAACTCTTCAAACCCTATGCTGTCGTGGATATACTTAATATCCTCTATTTGCTTTACCGCCGCATTCACCGTCTTGTGAATGTTGGCAGCCTCGCAGTTCACCTTGCGATTCACTGCATTCCTCATATCCTTCAGGATACGGATATTTTCCATCTCCATCAGCGCAGTATGTGCCTCCATGATATTTAACACATCCACGATGCCGTCTCCTTCCTTGAGATAGACGACGTCATACTTTTTTCTCTGCACGATCCTGGCATCCAGCCCAAATGCTGCGAGTAAATTCTGTATCTGCCTTGCCTTATGCTCCGTCGCACATGCGAATTCAAGATGATAGAACTTTTTCGGATCGCTCACGGATCCGGTCACTAAAAAAGCTCCCCGCAGAAATGCTCTTTTGCAGCACGCCTTCTGAAGAATAAAGCTGTCCGACAAGTCGAAACTTCTGTCCACATCCATATAAGTTGTGCCATTCTCCGTCAAAAACTTTGCCGCCTGCAGAATCCTCACCGTGTCCTCATGTTTCTTCACGCATACCGTATAGATTCTGCTCCTTCTGCTGCCTCTGTTCTGTCTGATAGAAACTTCAATCTCTATATTAAAGGTTTTTTTCAATAATGTAAAGTACTTTCTTGCAACAGGCAAATTTTCTGTTTCGATTTTTAAACAAAATCTGTCGCATTGAGAAACCGACACCCCTCCGCACATGCTGAGGATCGCTGCAATCTCCGCGATCCGGCAGTGGCGCGGTCCCATTTTCTGCCGGGAAAGCTCTTCTTTTATATCACCGGAAAAAGACATATTCCCTCCTGCCGACGTTTGTCGCTGGTTACTTCAGGATATCCCTGTGTTCGATCTTTACCTTATATTCTTCTTCCCTCTGCAGGATTTCATACAGCTTGTTGGCAAGCGTAACCGAACGGTGCTTGCCGCCGGTACATCCAATCGCGATCACGAGCTGGTTTTTCCCCTCGCTGACATAATTGGGAATCAAAAACTTTACCATATCGCCCAGCTTGTCCAAAAATTCCCCGGACTGGCTGCAGTTCATCACGTAATCCTGGACCTCCTGCTCATTTCCCGTCTTTGCCCGCAGATTCTCTACATAATAAGGGTTCGGCAGAAAGCGGACGTCAAAGACCAGATCCGCATCGCTGGGAATCCCATATTTGAAACCAAAGGAAAGCACGGTTACCACCATATTTTTAAACACACGGTTCTGCATAAAAATCTGATCCAGATCCTGCACCAGCTCCCTCACCAGAAGCTGGCTGGTATCGATAATATAATTCGCGTGCTTTTTCAAAAAAGCAAGCTGGCGGCGTTCCTCCGCAATCCCCTTGTCGATGCGCCGGTCGCCGGTCATCGGATGCACGCGCCTGGTTTCCTTATAACGCCTAATCAGCGTCGCATCCGAAGCGTCCATAAACAGGATCTCATGCTCATAGCCCGCCGCATCCATCTTCTCCAGCAGAGCGCCGATCTCCTGCAGTCCGTTTCCGTTGCGGATATCAATGCCAATCGCCGCTTTGGTAATATCATTGCCTTCTGTATTCACCAGCTCCGCAAATCGCAAGAGAAGCGGAATCGGCAAATTATCCACGCAGTAAAACCCCAGATCCTCCAGAATTTTCAGTGCGCTCGCTTTTCCTGCCCCGGACATTCCTGTCACAATAACCAGTCTCATTCTCCCAACCTCTTTACTTCCGGTTCTAACTGTACCCCAAACTGTTCCTTTACCCTGCGCTGTATTTCCTCCATCAGCATTTTAACGTCGGCGGCGGTGGCATCGCCTTTGTTAATGACAAAACCGCAATGCTTCTCCGACACCTGCGCTCCGCCGATGGAAAAGCCCCTAAGCCCTGCGTCCATAATCAGCTTTCCTGCAAAATACCCCTCAGGCCGCTTAAATGTACTGCCGGCGCTCGGATATTCCAGCGGTTGCTTGCTGATGCGATACTCCTTTAATTCCTCCATACGATCTCTAATCGCCTTCTTCTCTCCGCGCTGCAGATGAAGCTTTACCTTCAGCACGACATAGCCCTTTTTGGCGATGATGCTGGTGCGGTATCCCATCTCCAGCTTCTCCTTCGGCAAAATGAGAATCTGTCCCTTTTCATCCAGGACGGTCACCTCCCCGATAATATTTTTCATCTCTCCGCCGTACGCACCCGCATTCATCACGGCAGCGCCGCCCATCGTCCCCGGAATCCCTGCCGCAAACTCAAATCCGGTCAACTGCGCTTCCAGGGCGTGTTTGGCGACGACGGCATTGGGGGCGCCTGCCTGCGCGGTTATATCCGTGCCCTCGACAATTACCTGGTTAAAATTCTTAAATAACTGAATGATGACACCCCGAAATCCCCGGTCGGAGACCAGCAGGTTGCTGCCGTTCCCCAGGATATACCACGGGATCTGCGCCTCCTTACATATTTTGACCACCTCCGCGATCTCTTCTTCCCTTCGCGGCAGCACAAAAAAATCCGCCGGCCCGCCGATGCGGAAGGTCGTATGCTTTTTGAGCAATTCATCCTTCAGCACATTTTCATTTCCCACAGCATTGCATAGCCGATGATATAGATTCTGTTCCACAAGCTTCCCCTTTCCCCAGTATTCCACTGTTTTTTATACTCTGCACCGCTTCTTCCAGTTCTTCCTTCGGCAGCACCAGCGCAAATCGCACATATCCCCTGCCGAGCGTCCCAAAGCTGTCGCCCGGCACGCAGATCACGCCGGAGCGTTCCATCAGCTCCACACAGAATTGGTTTGAATCCGTATATCCCGGCGGCAGCGGCGCCCACACGAACATGGTCCCCGGCGTATCCTCCACCTGCCAGCCGATGCTCCTGAGCCCCCCGCATAAGGCTTTACTTCGCTCTTCATATACCCTGCACTGCTGTTCGACCCCCTCAAACGAGCCGTTTAACGCGGCAACCGCTCCATACTGGACCGGCAGGAATACCCCGTAATCGATCTGCGAACGCAGGGCGCGGAATTTTTCGATAATCTCCCGGTTGCCCACACAAAAAGACATCCGCGCGCCCGTATAGTTAAAGGATTTGGAAAGCGAGTAGAATTCCACTCCTACTTCCTTCGCCCCTTCATACTGCAAGAAGGAGCCCCCCGGCTTTTCCCCGAACACGATATCCGAATATGCGTTATCGTGAAGAATGACGATCTCATATTTCCTGGCAAACGCAATCAATTCCCTGTAAAAATCATCATCCGCCACCGCACAGACCGGATTTGCCGGATAATTCACCACCATAAACTTTGCCGCTCTGGCTGTCTCTTCCGAAATATCCGAAAGCCTGGGAAGAAATCCATTTTCCGCGTACAGGGGATATGTCACCGTCTTCGCATCGCAGAAATCAGGCCCTACCTTAAAAATCTGATATCCCGGATTAGGGACGAGGACGATATCACCCGGATTGCACAGTACCCAGGCAAAATGCGCCATTCCCTCCTGCGAGCCATTCATGGACATAATCTCTTCCTTTTCCAGGCGCACCTGAAACCTTCTCTGATAAAATCCCTGCACCGCCTCCACAAGGGGCAAAATATCGACCAGGGCGTATTTATAGTTGTCGGGATCCTTTGCCGCTTCCTCCACCGCCTTCCTGATATGCTCCGGCGTTTTAAAGTCCGGCGTGCCTACCGACAGGTTATAGATTTTTCTTCCCTGTTTCTGCAGCTCGTCCTTTTTGCTGTTCAGCACGGCAAAAATGCCCGCCTCCATTTTCGTTTTATCCGAAAACGTAATTTTCATCGTTCTTCTCCTCATCATTCTCTATTTTTATTGCCAGCCTGCCCTCCACAAAGCAGCTCGCCAAAAACAGCAGGATACAGATTATCGTCAGCGCCGTACCCGGCCACAGCCCTTTGGGCGTATAGATCATGGTGATTTCATGATCGCCGGCAGACAGATCCACGCCCGTAAGCGCCGTGCCCACCGCATAGATTGCCGTCTCCTCCCCATCGACGAGGATTTTCCATCCTTCATCATAGGGAACCGTCAACAGCAGCGTACCATTCTGCCCGGCATGAATCGTGCCGGATACGCGGTTGCCGTCCTCCACGACATTTTCCATCTGGCTTTCCGCCAGCTTCTCATACACTGCCGCATATTCCTCGTCCGTACAGGTATACACTCTCACCGGAACCGGCTCCGAGCTGCCGTCCTTATAGGTGATGGTGATGTTCGCCTTGCTGTCCTCGCTCTCTTCCTCTACCGTACCCAGGTTAAAGAGGTTTGTCGTATAATTGTTGATCGTCTTTGTGTACTGCGGCGTCTTAATCGTGATGCTCTTAACGTTTTCCGTAAACTCGATATACGTCTGCTCCCCCGGATGAAGGCGTATGATATAAGTCGGACCTTCTTCCAGTGAGTATGCCTCCCGTAGCGTATAGAAAAACGGCACCCCTGTGGCAAGCTCCGCAAACTCTTCCTGTACCTGCATTGCCGGCTTATCTTCAATGTCCCAGTCCCGGATCGCAGAGGATACCATAAAGCCGAGAGACAACGCCCCCTCATTCTTATAGAGGGACATCTCTCCCTCGGTATCCACTTTTTCCATCTGGTAAAGCGTATCCTCTGTACATTTTGACAGCAGATAGCGGACTCCGAACACATCATTGAACAGCCTGGTCATGCCGCTGTACCCGGTCTTGTTCGTCCGAGCCTCCATGCCGAGACTCTTGCACAGGTCGACGACCGCCTCCGGCATTGTGGACGAAAACAGTACCACTCCCCTGGCGCCCATGAACATGCTTTCATTTCTCATATGCTGGCTGTCAATCTCCGCCCGGTAAAACTCGTCTTCCGTCTCCTGCCTTGCAATCATCGCCTGATAGGCTTTCTGTTCATCGACATAGGTGCTCCTGGAAACCGTTCCATTCATGCAGACTCCATAGATGCCGCTCGCCACCATTTCGCCGGTCATCACCGTGACCAGAATATTTCTTATAATCCGCTCCCTCTTTACCGTCTCCCGCAGCAGCAGCAAAAAGATGCCGTAAAGCAGCAGCAGGCATAAGGTTATCACATAGACGTACCATTCGCGCTCTCCGACCTCCTGATACATGCAAAAGCCTGTGAACGCTACCGGGATCAGCCACACCAGCAGGATGCGCAGCCTCGATTGCCTGCGGATGTGCCCGATGGCGTCAAAGCCCATAATCAGAATCAGCGCGATATAGAGAAACGCAAACCTGTTGGGAAGCCCGTTCTGCGTATGGAAGCCATGCCAGATATAATTGAGCATATTAAAATTCATGCTTACCAGCAGGATCACTGCCAGCATCGCTTTTGACATTCTCTCCGAAAAACGCAGCTCCCTATCCAGAATATATAAAACAACCAGGATCAATATGATTACACCGCAGTAAATATTCACCCCGGACTGGTCATCGTAAATATTAATCGGCTCCACCGCCGCAAAATGCCCGGTCCACTGTGTAATCCAATCTGTGTAAAACTTGATTTTACTCGGGAAGCTGCTGCCCGCAGATTCTGTATAACCCAGCGCAAAATATGCCGGCAGCAGCATCACCGCCGCCATGCCGCCGCTTAAAAGCGCATACCAGCCAAAACGCAGGCACGATTGAAAAAGCTCTTTTATCCGCAGCTTTCCCGCCGCCACCCATTGCGCCAGAAAATACAGGCAGGAAAACAGGCACAGCATATATCCGATATAATAATTGCAGTACAGCCCGTAAAATAACGCCAGCGCGAACATTTTTCCGTCTTTCCCGCCGACGATGCGCTCAATGCCCTTCATCACCACCGGCAGGATCATCACGCTGTCCAGCCACATAAGGTTAAAGTAATAACCGATCATAAACGTACTGAGGGCATACATACAGGCAAAGGGAACCGGCGTATAGTCCTTTCCGTCGTTGCGCCCGGTAAGATACCATGCAAACACCGCCCCTGAAAGGCTGATCTTTAACAGGATCAGATACGCCATAAAGTCCATGACATGCTCCATAGAAACTGCCGTCAGCAGAAAATTCAGCGGGCTTGCCAGATAGTAGGCGATCGTTGCCCACATATTATATCCCAGCCCGCCGCCGAAGGAATACAGCATAGAACCGTTGTTTACCAGCTTTTCGTGAAAATCCGTAAAAAACGGCAGGTACTGGTGCAGGGAATCAATAATCAGCACGCCCCGGTCGCCGAAAGGATACACCCCGTTGAAGATATAGGCGGCAAGCATGGTGACAGCCGGAACCAGCCCGGAGATCCAGATACATCTTTTTTTCACCAGCGCAGCCCTTCTCCTCTCCGCCTCCTGCTCAACCGCAGCTTTTTTTTCGGCGAACACAAAAATTTTGCTGAAAATAAAATTCAGCGCCAGCACGACGACCTGAATGACAATCTTCGCAATCATGTCGTCCATTCCCCACACGCTGCTTAACATCACCACGCCGAAAATCTCAATAAACATGGTAAGCAGGCGCATGCCGATAAACTCTCCGCACTCCTTTAACAGCTCCCCGACCGTCTCCGTCCTGCTCCGGAAGACAAAGATCTTGTTCACCACGTACGCAAATAAAATCGCCAGCGCAATCGACAGAAAGTTTGCTTTCGTTACATCCATTCCGACAATACTGCGCAGCAGCCCGTAGCTTATCAGGTTTACCATTGTGGTGCAACCGCCGAAAAAGATGTAGCGCACTGCCCGTTTTTGAAACAGTTTTCTTATAAAATCAGCCATGTTTACTCCTCGATTTGCTCCGCTTCGCTGTCCCGTCCCGTCACGATGCCGTTCAGGCAGAAAGAATAAATACATTTTTCTTTTACCTCAAGCCCCGTCAGACGCTTCAGCGCTAATTCGTAATATTCTAATTGTACTCTATATTTCTCATAGAGGGAAGAGGCTTCCTTGCGTTTTACGGAATCTGTTTTGTAATCCAGCAGCACGATCCTGCCTTCCTCTATAAAATACGCATCGATAATTCCCTGTATCAGTACGCGCTCGTCCGCCCGCCAATCCTCGTTGATCCATCCGGCGTCCACCGACATCACAAACTGCTGTTCCCGGTAAAGGTCCCCCCTTGCGTCCGCCGCCGCCATGCGCGCTGCCAGCGGATTCTCCAGGAACAGGCGCATTTTCTGCAGCTCTACCAGCTCTGCTTCCTCTTCCGTTAACTGCCCGTTTGCCACCATGCGCCTGATCTCCGATTGTATTTTATCACAACTCTGTGTACTTTCCATGTTTTTTTCGAAATCATCGGCAAAAACCGTAAAGTCCAGGCATTCCATCACCTTATGGTAAATCGTACCTCTCGCCGCTCCCGAAAGCTCTTTTTCCTTTTGCAGAAACGCCGGTATGAGCGGAACAGGCGTCGGTTCCTCAAACAGCCTCACGCCCTGTTCCATATCCTCCGCCTGGCTGAGCTTTTTCAGCTCCGAAACACTGATTTTATTGGGGATATCCTGATTTTGCGCAAACGGGTAGCAATAGCAGAGGTTTGCTTCCAGGCTTTTTTTGACTCCCTCATCCATCACCGTCTCCGGCGGCAGGCTCAGCAATTCTTCTTTAGTCATCGCCGCTTCCATCTGGCGCTGCATTTCCCTCTGTACCAGGTCACGCACTCCCAGCACCCGCACCCGGCAGTAAATCTCCCGCTCAAACAGCGGATGCCTCCTGTTCTGCGGCAGCTCATATTCTGCCGCAATTTCCGCAAAGCAGCGGTTGCGCATGAGCGACGGGATCACCCAATCCCAGTAGCATGACGCCTCGGACCGCTCCGTAAAGGAAAAAACTGTCTCCTCCCGCTGGCATATCCTGCCCCAGCTTTTCATTTTCTCTTTTGCATTTCCCACCGTTCCGGTGAGGATCAGCTTTTCTTTTGCCCTTGTAAGCGCCACATAGAGCACGCGCAGCTCCTCGCCGAGATTCTCATAAGCGATCTGATGCTTCATCAGTTTTTTCAACAGCGTATTCATACGTATGCGCAATACCGGATCTGTGTAATCACAGCCTACTCCCAGCTCCGCATGCAGGCTAAGCGCCGCGCGCGCATCTGTCTGGTTCATTTTTTTCCCCATCCCCGCGACGAAAACGACCGGGAACTCCAGCCCCTTGCTCTTGTGGATACTCATAATGCGGACCGTCCGGCTCTCTTCACTCCCCGCCATCGCTTCCCCAAAATCCACATCGTATTTATGCAGGCTCTCAATATAGCGGATAAAATTGTAAAGCCCCCGGTAGCTTCCCGCCTCATAGGCGATCGCCTTTTCCACCAGCATATCAAGATTGGCTTTTCTCTGCTCTCCTCCCGGCATGGACGCCGCATAGGCGCCGTATCCGGTGCGGTCATAGATCTCCCACAGCAGCTCGTGCATCGGCAGATACACTGCCTTTTCCCGGAAATCGTCAAGCATTTCAAAAAAATCCCTGAGGCGTTCTTCCCCCATGCACGCTTCATAAAACGGCACTTCCCTGTTCCTGCTTTTCAGCTCTGCCATCTCTTTTGAAGAGAGGTTCCCGATCGGCGAATGCAGCACTGCCGCCATCGGAATATCCTGGCGGGGATTATCGATCAGCTTCAGAAAAGACAAAATAGTCTGTATCTCTGTTGTGGAAAAATATCCGGTGCGGGAGCCGGTATGCGCCGGAATCCCCATCTCTCCCAACGTCTTTGCAAACACCTCCGCCCAACCGCTGACCGTGCGCAGGAGGATCACAATATCCCCATAGCCCGCCGGGCGGTAAGCGCCTTCTGCTTTATCCCACACCTGGCTGTGTCCGACGATTTCCCGGATTTTACCGCCAATCGCCCGCGCCTCCAGCTCCTTCGCGCTCTCACTGATTTCTTCGTCCTCGTCATCGGTATCCATAAGCAGTACTTCCGTTTCAAAAGACGTCTCGTTTGCCCCTTCCGCAAATACGGCGCCCGGATAAAGCGCCGCCGCCTCATCATACTCTACATTGCCCAACTGCTGCTCCATGATCTGTTCAAAGATAAAATTTATAAAGGCAATCACCTGATATCTGCTGCGGAAATTCCTGTGAAGGTCAATCCTGCGGCAGTTTCCCTCTTCCCGGGAGTACGTATGGTATTTCTCCATAAACAGCTCCGGCCTTGCCAGGCGGAAGCGGTAAATGCTCTGCTTCACATCGCCCACCATAAAGATATTATACCTGCCGTCCCCGATTTTCGAGATACTGTTTAAGATCATCTCCTGCACCAGATTGCTGTCCTGGTACTCGTCGATCATAATTTCCTCATAATAGCCCGCAAACTCTTTCGCCACCGCTGTGCGCATCTGCCTGCCGTCCTCCTCTTTTAAGAGGATTTTCAGGGCGAAATGCTCCAGGTCATTAAAATCCATCAGATTCTTCCGGCGTTTTTCCTGTGCAAACCGCTCTATAAACGCCGCTGTCAAATCCAGAAGCTCCCCCACCTCCCGGCCGCTTTCCTGCATCTGCCGGTAAATCACCTCAAGAGGCGCGTAAAAATACTCCGACTGCAAATCCTTAATTACTTTTTTATACCGTTCACGGATTTCCTTCACGCTGTCTTTTTTCTGCTCGGAGACTGAAGCGTCCTTTTTTGCCGAAAGCCTTGCCCACGCGGGCATTTCGCTAAATCTTCCGTGGCACTCCCGGTAATCCTCCGCCCCCATCAGCCCTTCAATCAGCGCAAGGTCCTCCTCAACCGCCGGCGCATACAGATAAGGCCCATCCTCTTCCTCTGTGATGCGCAATGCGGATTTCGCCTGCTCGTGCACGTCCCTTAACACGACCTTAACCAACTCCATCAACTGTCTCATCCAGCCGGAATCCGCAAATTCCTCCACGCTCTCTGCCGCATACGCCGTCTTGCACTGTTCCAGCCATTTTTCCGGCGAGGGGAAGCTCATGGAAAAATGATAAAGCTTGAGCACCAGCTCCGGGATCATGCTGTCGTCCCTTCCGGCGGCAAAGCAATCCACCATCCTCTGGAAGCTTTCTGATTTCCCTGCGTATCGTTCCTCGATCAGCTTTTCCAGGATATCGCCCTGCATAAGCTTTTGCTCTCCCTCATCTGCAATGCGAAAGCTCGGATCCAGATCCACCGTATGGAAATGATTGCGGATCACATACTGGCAGAAACTGTGTATCGTCGTGATCCGCGCATTCTGGAGAAGGGACACCTGCCTTTGCAGATGCTCCGCCAGTTCCCCGTCCGCCGCCTCATCCTCCAACCTTTTCTCAATCGCCCCGCGGATGCGGTCCTTCATCTCCCCGGCTGCCGCATTGGTAAAGGTCACGATCAAAAGGCGGTCGATATCCACCGGATGATGCTTATCTGTAAGCATCGAAAGGATCCGTTCTACCAGAACGGCAGTCTTACCGGAGCCCGCCGCCGCCGATACCAGAATATTGCAGTCCCGAAGCTCAATTACGTTTCTCTGTTCTTCTGTCCAATTGACTCCCATATATCCTCCGCCTTTGCTTCTTTTATCCGATGATATCCGGCTCCCGGAATCTTGCTGTCCCAACCGCAGACAGACCGGTAAATACAGTAATCGCACCCGGTTTTCTGCTTTCTCTCATAGGGAATTGGAGCCGTTTCTCCCTCCATGATCCTGCTGCCGATCTCGCGTATTTTCTCATATACATATGCATTTAACTGCGCAAACTGTTCGGAAGACGCCGCCTTTGACAGCTTTGACAGGCTGCCGTCCTTATTCAGTGTCACGGGAATCACATCTGAGCTTTTGGTAAAATTAAGGTCCATCTCCCGAAATACCTCCGGCTTCCCGTTTATCAGCCCTTCCGGGCGCAGCTCTCTTAAAATTTTCTCATTTATCTGCTCCGGCGTCTCTTCCCCCGTACTGCTTAACAGCGGATCCTTTACGCGGTAATAAAAAATCCCCGCCGGTATCACCTCTTTATCAGGATGAAGCCTCTTCTCCATCTCCAGCGCTGCCCCCATATAGACAACCAGCTGAAGCTGAAGCCCATGATAAAGCGCCACCAGATCAAAGCCGGTGTTGCCGGATTTATAATCGACAACCTTTACATAGACTTCCTTCTCTTTATGGCAGATATCAATGCGGTCAATGCGCCCCCGGAGCTTCATTTTCTCTTCCGCAGACAGCGCAATATTCACCGCTTCCAGGTTTTCCACGCGGGAAAACGCCACCTCAAAGGCTTCCGGGTAAAAATGCCCCGATACGATCTGTTTCTGAAGCGCCCAGATCGTGCGGTACATAATGCGCCTGATGCGCTCGATCATATATTCATTGCGCGCCGAGCTGTGCAGTATCTGCTTGCCATAGCTCTTTGTCACTTCCAGAACCGCCTCATCCACCAACTGCCTGCGTTTTTCATCCGGGATGTGAAGCCATCCCTCCTCGCTGTCGGTTATTTTGGCGGACACGATTTCCACAATGCTGTGGACCACTCTTCCCATATCCACCGGCTGAAACGTATATTCCTCCCTCTCCTCCAGCTTCAGCCCATACTGAAGGAAATGCGCGAACGCACAGGCAGCAAATTTTTCCAGGCGGCTGACACTGTTGCTCAGCACCTCCCCATATAGCTCCCTTGCCGCTTTCTTTCCGATCCCACGCTCGTCAAAGGTCAAAAACGCCGCTTCCACCAGCCGTTCCACTTCTCTGCCGTGCCCTCCTTCTCTCCGGTACCAGTTATAAAGCTCCAGCCATTCCTTCGTTGGCGGCGTCTCCCTGATCCGGTACAGCCCTTCGATCAGATAATCCAGCCCGCTTTTTACGGAAGCAACCCGCTCTTCTACTCCTGTTTTCGCATCTTCATCGATCACGCCAGCCTGCGGGAACAAACGGCTGACTGTGCGCAGCACATAGGACGGGCGCATGGCGCTGCCGTCCATAGAAGCCTTGCAGTACGACAGATACAGACGCTGCGACGGCTTCGTCATATTCAGATACAGATAAAACTTCTGGATATAGCTGTCCTGGCGCGAGGTCGGCGCAAGCTCTACCCCGGATAAAAGCAGCTCCTCCCGCTCCATATCCGACAGCATACCGCCGCTTGCTGATGATGACGGTACCCATCCGTCGTTCAGCCCCAAAAATAACAGCACGCCGATATCTTTCAATCTGGTTCTCTCCAGGTCTCCCACCTGCACCCGGTCCGCCGCCGGCGGAATGATTCCCACCTTTTCCTCTTCTATGCCCGCTTCCAGAATCTCCGTATATTCCCCCAGACTTAACGTTTCCTCCCCCAGCAGCTCCACGAGTTTATCAAAAAGCGACATGACAATGCCGTATATCTGGGCGTACTCCTTTTGCAGATCCGCTTTATTTTCCTTCTGAAAGCGCGCTTCATATTCTGCCAGCCTGCGCTGGATATCAAAATGGAAGATCAGTTCGTAAAAGGCGGCGCATTTTTCACGCACGGTCGTTTTCTTTGAGCGGAGTACCTTCGTAAATGCCGCCAGCGGTTCCATGATCTTTGCACGAATCTCCTCGCACAGCGCAAATTCCTCCCCGGACATGCTATCCGGTTTTCTGTCAAAGCTCTCCCGCCAGGCGGCAAAGCCGCGGATGCCGCACGCCAGCACATAGTTCTCCAGGATATCCATCTCTTTTGCGCCCACGCCGCAAAGCCCTGTGCGCAGCATCCGGAACACGGATGTCCTGCTGTAATCCT
Source organism: uncultured Marvinbryantia sp. (assembly GCA_964487425.1). Lineage (GTDB taxonomy): Bacteria > Bacillota > Clostridia > Lachnospirales > Lachnospiraceae > Marvinbryantia. The sequence continues at coordinate 15,685 of CAZAQD010000017.1, forward strand.
GCTGTATCATATCAAGCGCCGCCCTTAAAAATTCCACGAATGGATTGGTAAGCAGAGAGCGTGTATTGTCCATAAAACACGGGATATTATATTCAGTAAATACAATCGGGATATAGCTGGCATATGCCGCCATATCGCCGACGATCACCGCGATATCCTGATAGCGGTATCCGCTCTGCACCAGCCTGCGGATTTGGGCAGCGGCAAAATGCGTCTCCGCCATTGGATTTGCCGCCACATGGAGCGAGATTCCCTCACCTTCTGCTCCCGGCTTTTCCCCTCTCCTTTTGCCGCTGCGGAAAAGATTTTTTTCAAGATATGCCATCTGCGGGCTCTTTGCAAACCTCGGACAGCCTTCCCCGCCGAACACAAGCGGTGTTTTTAACTCACATCCTGCTTCCTCTGCCATATGCACAAGCGAACGGATGGTTTTTTTACTCAGATAGAACAGCTCATGCTCCGCGCGTATCCGGTAAAAATCCTCCCCCGCATCGATCGTCACCGTCACATAAACCTCTTTTGCCAATGCCAGCAGCTCTCGCAAAAGCTTCTGCTGGATCGGCGTAAATCCGGTGAAGCCATCCAAGGCGATGACGCTGTCTTTTAAAAGCAAAGACTGCTTTGCCACCTGGCACAGAGCTTCCAGCGTCTCCTCAGCGGTGATGTATTTCCCCTGCAGTTCCCGGTGAAAGCTCTCATAAAGCAGTCGGATATCCTCTAATTTATAATAAAGCTGCGGCTTGTCTTTGGCTGCCGCAAGCAGCATTTCCATCTTATCACATTCGATATCATATTGCGTAAATTCCGAAATCAGGGATTTTACCTGTGCAAGATATCCCTGTTTTTTCAGATTTCCTTTAAGAATTTTTAGGTTCTCCTGTTCTTTGATCGCCACTCTTCGCAGCATCAGCGTTTTTCCGGTTTCCTCCAGAATTGTGCGCTTATCCGCACCCACCTCCTCAAAGATCCGGTGCGCCAGGCGCTGGAAGCTTAAAATGTCAATATTAAGAAGACCCTGGTCTGGATGAAGGCGCACCAGTTCCCGCTGGGTCTGCATGGTAAACTGCTCCGGCACAATCACCAAAAACGTGGTTTTGGGTGACTGCATCGAAGCTTCTACGATATTTTTATACAAATGGTGGGATTTTCCACTGCCGGAATTCCCCAGTATTAATTGTAAAGACATGTAACACCTCTGTCTACTGCAACTGTACCAGACGCTCCCTTACCTGATTCATCATGTCCGTATATTTTGCCAGTTTGCCCTTCTCTTCCTCAATCTTGGCAACCGGCGCCTTGCTTACAAACTTCTCGTTGCTCAGCATCCCGTTGACACGGGCAAGCTCTTTTGTCAGGCGTTCCTCTTCTTTTTTCAGGCGCGCGATCTCTTTCTCAACGTCCACCAGTTCGGCAAACGGCATATAAATCACAGCTTCATGGATCACCGCCGATACCGCGTCGTCTTCGATCCCCGCTTTATCCGCCTGGACGATCACTTCATTGGCATATCCAAGAGAGGCAAAGAATACCTTGCCCGCCTCAAAAATCTTCCGTACCGTCTCTTTTTCCGACACTACGTAAACCTTCGCCTTTTTGCTCGGCGGCACGTTCATGCCGGTACGCACATTACGGATGGCGCGGACTGCTTCTTTGATCGTCTCCACTGCCGTCTCAGCATCTGCAAAATCCCAATCCTCTGTAAATTCCGGCCATGCGGCGATCATAATCGATTCTTCCTGCGGATTCAATGTGCAGTAGATCTCCTCCGTGACAAAGGGCATGTACGGATGGAGCAGCTTCAGCGCATTGCCAAGCACCGTCTTTAAGATCCACAGCGCCGCCGCCTTCGTCGTATCTTCATCACTGTAGAGGCGCGGCTTCACCATCTCAATATACCAGTTGCAGAACTCTTCCCATATAAAATCATATACCTTTTGAACGGCAATGCCAAGCTCATATTTTTCCATATTGTCGGTGACTTCTTTTGCCAGCGTATTTACTTTGGAAAGGATCCATTTATCCGCCTGCGTAAGCTGCCCTTCCGGCATCTGCTCCGGTACCTCTGCCTTTTCCAGGTTCATCATAATGAAACGGGACGCGTTCCAGATCTTATTGGCAAAGTTACGGCTCGCCTCTACCCTCTCCCAGTAGAAACGCATGTCATTTCCCGGCGCATTTCCGGTCATCAGCGTCAGGCGGAGGGCGTCTGCGCCGTATTTCTCAATCACTTCCAGCGGATCGATGCCGTTTCCGAGCGATTTGCTCATCTTCCGCCCTAAGGGATCTCTCACCAGCCCATGGATCAGCACATGATGGAAAGGGGATTTCCCTGTCTGCTCCAGCCCCGAAAATACCATACGGATTACCCAGAAGAAAATGATATCATAACCGGTCACCAGCACATCCGTCGGATAGAAATAGTCCATTTCCGGCGTCTTTTCCGGCCATCCCAAAGTGGAAAACGGCCAGAGTGCGGAGGAAAACCAGGTATCCAGGGAATCCTCGTCCTGTGTAAAATGTGTACCGCCGCAGTACGGGCATTCCTTCGGTGCGCCGCCTTTTTTGACGATCATCTTTTTGCATTTGCCGCAATCATATGCCGGAATTCGGTGTCCCCACCAGAGCTGCCTGGAGATGCACCAGTCCTTGATATTTTCCAGCCAGTGCAGGTAGATCTTGTCAAAACGTTCCGGTACGAAGGTCAGTTCGCCGTCTTCCAGCGCTTTAATAGACGCCTTCGCCATATCCTCCATCTTTACAAACCACTGCGGCTTAATCATCGGCTCTACCGTCGTATGGCAGCGGTCATGCGTCCCCACTGCATGGCTGTGCGGTACTACCTTCACCAGAAGCCCCTGCTCCTCAAGGTCTTTTACCATCTCTTTTCTTGCCGCATAGCGGTCCATCCCCGCGTATTTACCGCCCAGAGAATTGATCGTCGCATCGTCATTTAAAATATTGATCTCTTCGAGGTTATGGCGTTTTCCCACCTCAAAGTCATTCGGGTCATGCGCCGGAGTAATCTTTACGCATCCTGTCCCGAACTCCTTATCCACATATTCATCCGCGATAAGCGGAATCTCCCTGTCTGTAAGCGGCAGCTTTAACATCTTGCCGATGAGGTCCTGATAACGCTCGTCATGCGGATTTACCGCCACCGCCGTATCTCCCAGCAGCGTTTCCGGGCGGGTCGTGGCAATCTCTACAAATCTTCCCTCTTCGCCAACGATCGGATAATTGATATGCCAGAAGAAGCCATCCTGGTCCTCATGCTCCACCTCCGCATCAGAGAGAGACGTCTGGCATACCGGACACCAGTTGATAATACGGCTTCCCTTATAAATCCAGCCTTTTTCATAAAGGCGCACAAATACTTCCTCTACCGCCTGCGAGCATCCCTCGTCCATCGTAAAGCGTTCTCTCTCCCAGTCGGCGGAAGCGCCCAGCTTCTTTAACTGGTTGATGATACGGCTGCCATATTCTTCTTTCCACTTCCAGACATATTTTAAAAACTCTTCTCTGCCGATCTCATGCTTATCGATCCCCTGGTCTTTAAGCATATTCGTAACTTTCACCTCTGTGGCGATCGCCGCATGGTCCGTCCCCGGCTGCCACAGCACCTCATACCCCTGCATCCGCTTAAAACGAATGAGAATATCCTGCATGGTATTGTCCAGCGCATGTCCCATATGGAGCTGCCCCGTAACGTTTGGCGGCGGCATCACAATCGTAAACGGCTTTTTGTCCCTGTTTACCTGTGCATGGAAATATCCCTTATCCATCCACTTCTGATATAATCTGTCTTCCAACCCCTTCGGGTCGTAGGTCTTTGCTAATTCCTTGCTCATGGCTTTTTCCCTTTCTTATATGATTCTTATTAACCTGCCGCAGTACATTTTCCAAAAGAAGGAGCTTTCCCAAAGCCAGGCTTCTCTGAAAGAGCACTTCTTCCTGCACTAAAAACGCCCTTTGCATAAAAATGCAAAGGGCGAAATAACCGCGGTACCACCTTTTTTCATACCGGAGCATCCGGTATCTCTCTGTCATCCTGTAACGGGGATGAATCGTGAAATCCTACGCACAGATGCCAGAATTTCTGTTCTTCCGTCATCTGCTTCAGACTGCCGGTTCAAAAGCTACCTTCCATCCACACTTCCTGAAATATCCTCTCAGCCAACGGGATATTCTCTCTGGCAGGGTTCTTGCATGTACTCCTCTTTCTCACAACCATTTTGTCTTATTAGCACATATGATAGCGGAAGGCGGAAGATTTGTCAAGAAAGAAATGCTTTCCTCACCATCTCCAGCTCCTCAATCACAATACAGTTGGGGATGCTTCCCTCCCGCACCGCCTGCACGCAAGCTTCAAAATCCATCCATAAAACAGATTCCACCTCACTTGCCTGAAGCACGAATTCCTCCGCCTCCATATCGCGAGCCAGCAGGTAAACATTGCTGACCTGATGGTCCAAAAACGGCTTCCCATAGAAGCTTCCTTCCCAGATAATCGTTCGCGTTCCGCAGTAGACAAGCTCTTCCTCCAAAGCACAAACGCCCAGCTCCTCAGAAAGCTCCCGCACTGCCGATTCCAGAAATCCGGCGCCCGCAGGAATATGCCCCGCGCTGGATATGTCATAGCATCCCGGGTGCGAATCCTTATCCTGGCTGCGCTTCTGCAATAAAATCTGCCGTCTTCCGCCCTTTTTTCTGACAATCCATACATGGGACGTCCGATGGCGGATTCCCTCTTCATGCGCCTGCGTTCGCTCTACAATTTCTCCTGTCGGGTTGCCCCATTCATCCACAACATCTAATAATTCCATATGCTCCTGCTCTTCTATGCAAAAAACTTCGACCAATATCCTTGGACGAAAATGAATAATACGATCAGCGGAAGGACATACGTCACATATCCCCGCACCCAGCCCGGGAATTTCACGCCCGCGCCTTCATTTGCCTCGCCAAGAAAGTTCTCAAAGCCCCAGCCAAAACGGCTGGTACAAAATGCCAGGTACACCAGGCTGCCCAGCGGCAGCAGATTGTTGCTGACCAGAAAATCTTCCAGGTCAAGCACATTACTTCCCGCGCCCAGCGGCTGAAACCCGCTCCAGATATTAAAGCCGAACACACACGGCAGGGAAAGCACGATAATCACAACCAGATTGACCGCCACCGCTTTTTTCCGGGAACATCCGCTTAAATCCATCGCAAAGGATAAGATATTTTCAAACACCGCCACGATCGTGGAAATCGCCGCGAAACACATAAACAGAAAGAACATCGCGCCCCAGATGCGCCCGCCCGCCATCGCGTTGAATACATTCGGCAGCGTGATAAAAAGCAGGTTCGGCCCGCTGTCCGCCTGTACCTGGAAGGCAAAGCATGCCGGAAAGATAATCAGCCCCGCCATCAATGCCACAAAGGTATCCAGAACCGTAACGCTGATGGCTTCGCCCGCCAGGGAACGTTCCTTTCCGATATAGCTTCCGAAGATGGCAAGCGCGCCGATGCCGAGGCTCAGGGTAAAGAACGCCTGTCCCATCGCGGCAAACACCGCCTCGCCTACCCCCACCTGTTTCAGCTTTTCAAATTCCGGCTTCAGATAGAATTCAAGCCCCGCAGAGCCGCCCTCCAAAAATACGGAGTGTACCGCCAGCACGATCATCAGGCACAGCAGGCAAAGCATCATGACTTTTGTGATGCGCTCCACGCCCTTTTGCAGCCCGGATGCGCAAATGCCAAAGCACAGCGCAACCACCAAAATCATGCATACCGTCATCAGCCCCGGCTTGTCCATCAGGGCGCCAAACTCCGCTTCCACCGCCGCCGAGTCCATTCCTTCAAAGCTTCCCGCCAGCATCTTCACAAAATAAAGGATCATCCAGCCGCCAATGGTGGTATAGAACATCATCAACAGATAATTCCCCGCCATCGCGCCCCACTTATAGAGATGCCACTTGCTGCCTTTAGGTTCCAGCACGTCAAACGACAATGCCGCGCTCTTCTGGCTGGCACGCCCTACCGCAAATTCCATCACCACGATGGGCAGCCCCAGAACCAGCAGGAAAAAGAGGTAAATCAGTACAAAAGCCGCTCCCCCATAGGTTCCTGTGATATAGGGGAATCTCCACACATTCCCCAGTCCGATCGCACATCCGGCTGAAATCAGAATAAATCCCAGCCGGGAAGAAAATTTTTCTCTCTCCATTACATATATCCTTCCTCGATGAATCATCTTACGTATGCTGCATCACCGGCAATGATGCCGCCTTGCTGCCCCGGCATTCATACCAGTAGCTGCACGACCACCTCAGCGCTTTTCACCAGTTCAGACACCTGCGTATATTCCTCACAGGAATGTACCCGGTTCATCGCCGTGGACAGCACCAGCCCTTTGATGCCGTGCAGTGCGAAAACATTATTATCACTGCCGCCGAAGGTAGACTCCAACTCCGCTTTGATGCCAAGCTTTTCGCAGGCTCTGCAGTAATCCTTCACGGCTTTTTCTTCCCGTCCCGTCTCATATGCGGTGATATGCACCGTCTCCTCCCAGGAAAACGCCGCGCCCGCCTCCTCTGCCGCATATTCAAACGCTGTCTCAAACTGATGCAGCGCCTTTTCCGCCTTATCATGCTTCAGGCTGCGGACCTCACCCCTCACCACGCAGGCTTCCGGGATAATATTCGTCCCCTCGCCGCCCGTTATAAGCCCAACGTTTGCCGTCGTCTCTGCATCGATCCTGCCCATCGGCAGCATTGCAACCGCTTTGCATACCGCCTGGATGGCATGAATCCCCGCCTCCGGCTCAAAGCCGGCGTGCGCCGCCTTGCCGTGCATCGTCCCGCAAAAGGAAATGATGGATGGAGCCGCATATGCCGCATTGCCGATTTCCCCGCTTAAATCCAGGACATATGCCTGGCGTGATCTTATTTGCGAAAAGTCAAAAACTCCCGCTCCCTTACAGTAGCATTCCTCAGCAACCGAAAAAAGCACTTCGATATCGCGGTGCGGCAGATGCTGCTCCAGAATATAAGAGATTGCTTCTATAATAGAAGTAACTCCCGCCATATCATCCGCGCCGAGCACCGTTGTCCCGTCGCTTGTGATCCTGCCGTCCTCATGAAAGACCGCCCTCTTTCCCGCCGACGGCTCCACCGTATCCAGATGCGCGGACAAAAGCACCGGTTCCCCCGGTATGCTTCCCTTAATAAAGCCGTAAAGGTTCCCCGCATTGCCGCCGATTTGCTCTTTCGCATGATCTTCCTTTAAGACAATTCCCATGCGAGCAAAGCGTTTCTTTACGTAATCCGCCGCCGCTCTCTCTCCCATCGACGGCGAATCGATCGCTGTCAGCTCCGTAAATGTCTGTATTATTTTCTTTTTGTCCATCATATGATATACTCAATCGTCCTCTCCGGTGTCCGCCTGGTGTTTTCATTAAACAACAGCATCGCTTCTCTCTCATCTATTTCTCCCAGGGCGTAAAGCCCCTGTCCGCTGCTGTCGATCATCGAGGCATCCACCCTGCGGTTTCTCCTCTTTGGTTCATTCTCAATCACCGTAACGCCCGCCGCCTGTATCAACTGCGCATCGTCATAAGGGTCAAACAGATCCACCTTTGTCTCATCGATTCCCGTCAGTAGCACATAGTGCCTGTCCTCTCCCAGCCAGCAGCAGATGATCGCCACGCCGCCCTGCGTTAAGCATTCGTGGATTCTTCCACTGGTGCTCAGGCTTACCTGCTCATTCACAAGAAAAGACGTTTTGATCGGAAAATTCTTTGTCCGCCCAAACTGGTTAAACCAGTTCGATAAAAACATCATCGCCATTCTGGACGTTCCGCTTTTTCCGTATTCCCCCGCATCATTATAGGCATCCAGCGTATAAAGCGCGATCGCCTTTACGATCTCTGGAAGGATCGCCTCCCGCTCAAACAGAAAACGGATGGCATTGGTCAGCGTAGTCGGACCGCAGTCGTAATCTGAGGTCTGGTAGTTCAAATTGTTTTTCATGCTTCTTTTGTTACCCCTTCTGTCTCCTCCAGCCAGCCGTCGATCAGGTTCCAGATATCCTCCCGCCCCTGCTTCGTCTCCGCTGAAAACGGAATCACAATTCCATCCTTCTTCATGCCAAGCCCCATGCGGATTGCTTTGGCCTGCTTCTGTACCTGGCTACGCTTGATCTTATCCAGTTTCGTGGCAATGATGATCGGCTCGTAGCCGTTGTAAGCCATCCACTCGTACATCATGCGGTCATTTGCCGACGGGTCATGGCGGATATCGACCAGCAGAAAGACTGCTTTAAGCATCTGGGATTTCTGCAGATAACGCTCTATCAGCTTTCCCCACTTCTCCTTCTCGGACTGCGACACCTTCGCATAGCCATAACCGGGAAGATCCACAAGGTACATGGCATCATTGATATTGTAGAAATTAATTGTCTGCGTCTTTCCCGGCTGGGAGCTGGTACGCGCCAGTGATTTGCGGTTCATCAGCGCATTGACAAGGGAAGACTTTCCCACATTCGACTTTCCGGCAAACGCCACCTCTATTTTCTCATTTGCAGGCAGCGTGCTGGTGATGCCGCAGACGGTCTCCAGTGAAACATTTTTTATAATCATCTGTCTTTCCTTTCCGCCATCATTCCTTGCTTCGTTGCTTTTTTCCGCTCTTCTTCTCCGGTATCTCTTTTACCAGCGCAATTGGCAGAATATCCTCCATTGTCCTGGCATAGCGGATTTCCAGTCCCTTTTTGATCTCGCCGGAGATTTCCTCCACATCCGCCTTGTTCTTTTCCGGCACAAAAACGGTTTTCATGCCCGCATTTTTTGCCGCCAGAAGCTTCTCTTTTAACCCGCCGATAGGAAGCACCCTGCCGCGCAGGGTGATCTCTCCTGTCATCGCCACGTCTGCCCGCACCGGAATCCCCGTAATCGCCGAGATCATGGCGGTCGCCATCGTCACGCCTGCAGAAGGCCCGTCCTTTGGCACGGCTCCTTCCGGGATATGGATATGAATATCATGCTTACGGAAATATTCATCCGGGATATGGTAGGCGTCGCTTACAGAGCGGATATAGCTGATACCCGTCTGGGCAGATTCCTTCATCACATCGCCAAGCTGCCCGGTTAAACGGAAATCCCCCTTGCCCGGCATGGTATTGACTTCGATCTGAAGGGTATCCCCGCCTACGCTGGTCCATGCCAGCCCTCTTACGATGCCCACCTCGTTGCTGTCGTTGAGCTCCTGAACCGTATAGCGCACCTTTCCGAGATATTTTGCAAGCGTATCCTCGGTAATTTTTACCGTTTTCTTCTTATTCTCAAGAATTTCCCGCGCAGACTTTCTGCAGATCTCTCCCAGCTTGCGCTCCAGGCTTCGCACGCCCGCTTCCCTGGTATACCCGGAAATCACTTTCCGCAGCGCATTGTCACTGATACTGATCTTAGCGGTGGTCAGCCCGTTGTGCTCCACCTGCTTTTCCCAGAGATGCTCCTTCGCAATATGGAACTTTTCATTTTCCGTGTAGCTCGTGATCTCGATCAATTCCATACGATCCAGCAGCGGTTTGGGAATCGTCTGCACATTATTCGCCGTGGCAACGAACAACACCTTTGATAAATCCAGCGGCACCTCGATGTAGTGGTCACGGAACTTATGGTTCTGCTCCGCGTCCAGCACCTCCAGCATCGCGGAAGCGGTATCCCCCTTATAATCGCTGCTCAGCTTGTCGATCTCATCCAGCAGCATCAGCGGGTTTTTCACTCCCGCAGAACGGATACCGTTGGCGATACGTCCGGGCATCGCCCCGATGTAAGTCCTCCGATGCCCCCGTATCTCCGCCTCGTCGCGGACTCCGCCCAGGCTGATGCGCACATACTTTTTATCCAGCGCCCTTGCGATGGATTTGGCAATCGAAGTCTTTCCTGTTCCCGGCGGCCCCACCAAGCACAGGATCGGGCTGTCCCCCTTCTTTGTCAGGATCCGTACAGAGAGATATTCTAAAATCCGCTCCTTTACCTTTTCCAGCCCATAATGGTCTGCCTCGAGAATTTCCTTCGCGGCATTGATATTTTTGCTGTCCTTCGTCGCCTTATCCCAGGGCATCTCCAGAAGCGTCTCAATGTAACCGCGTATCACCGAGCTTTCGCCGGAATTCATGCCGACATTTCGGTAACGGTCGATCTCTTTCTTTATCTTTTCCTTTACCTCTTTTGACGCCTTGAGCTTATCAAGCTCCTTCTGAAACAGATCCGCCTCATTGACATTATCCTCTTTGAGCTCTTCGCGGATCAGCTTCATTTGCTCCCGCATAAAGTATTCGCGCTGGTTTTTGTCGATGCGCTCCTTTACCTTCTCCTGCAGCTCCTGGCGGATCTTTAAAATATCAATTTCCTTCTCCATGATTGTGCAGAGCAGCAGGCACCGTTCCCGCAGATCCACCGCCTCGAGGACCTTCTGCTTCTCCTCATAATATAGCGGGAGGCTCATGGCAATCTGCCCCGCCGCCTTTTCAATGTCCTTCAGCTCCATAATCTGGTGAATCAGCTCCTTGCTCATCTTGCCGTTAACCCGGCAATACAGTTCGAAGGATTCCTTCATGGAGCGAAGGAGCGCCTCCCGCTCCAGCTCGTCCAGCCCCTCTTCGTCGTCCTCAAAGGTAACGATATCCGCCTCCAGCATCCCGTTTGTGGATACCATATCATTCAGCTCCGCCCTTTGCTTTCCTTCCGCCAATACCCGCAAAATATTTTTGGGCATCTTCACGACCTGCTTGATCTCCACGATCGTACCGATACGGTACAGGTCCTTCATCTCCGGCTCGGCGACATCCGGATCCTTTTGCGTAACCACAAATAATTTCTGTTCGCCGAGCATCGCTTTTTCTACCGCCTTAATTGACATCTTCCGGCTGATGTCAAAATGGACTATCATAGCCGGAAGTATTGTCATCCCCCGCAGCGCCACTGCGGGTATATTCTTAACCATATCTGTCATATCTTATCGCCTCTATGCAGATTCCGGCGTCATAACCACTTTCTTTCTGGTATTCCTTACCGGAATCAGCCTCTCCTCACTGTGAATCAGCTTAGGCTCTCCTGTCCCTTCTACTGTCTCTTTTGTTACCGTACATTCCGTGATCGTCTCATCGGACGGGATCGTATACATCAGATCCTGCATCGTCCGCTCCATCACTGCGCGCAGCCCTCTGGCTCCGGTTTTCCGCTCCATAGACTGCTTCGCGATCGCTTCCACTGCATCCTCTTCAAAATCCAGCTTTACGCCATCTAATTCAAACAGCTTCTTGTACTGCTTGATAATAGCATTCTTCGGCTCCTTGAGAATACGGATCAGCGTCTCCTCATCCAGCGCATCCAGCGATACCACGACCGGCACACGTCCGATAAACTCCGGGATCATACCGTACTTTACGAAATCCTGGGGAACGACATTTTTCAGCACTTCCCCCACATTCTTCTCCGCCGTATCCGCAAGCGTACGGTTAAAGCCGATCGTCTTCGTATCCATACGGGTCTCGATGATCTTGTCGATCCCCTCAAATGCCCCGCCGCAGATAAAAAGAATATCCGTCGTGTCAATCTGGATCAGCTCCTGCTGCGGATGCTTTCTGCCGCCCTGAGGCGGAACGCTCGCCATTGTTCCTTCCAAAATCTTCAACAGCGCCTGCTGTACGCCCTCGCCGGATACATCCCTGGTGATGGAAGCGTTCTCAGACTTTCTCGTGATCTTATCAATCTCATCAATATAGATAATGCCATGCTGTGCGCGCTCGATATCGTAATCCGCAGCCTGGATGATTTTCAAAAGTATATTTTCCACATCCTCACCGACATAACCCGCTTCGGTAAGCGTTGTTGCATCGGCAATCGCAAAGGGCACATTCAGAAGCCTTGCCAGCGTCTGCGCCAGATAAGTCTTTCCGCTTCCCGTCGGACCCAGCATCAGAATATTGCTTTTTTGCAGCTCCACATCCAGGTTCTTCCCAGCCATAATACGCTTATAATGATTGTAAACAGCCACAGCAAGAGCCTTCTTTGCGTTATCCTGCCCGATCACATACTCATCCAGTACCGCCTTGATCTCCTCCGGCTTTAAGAGATTAATCTCCTCTGTCCCTGCCTGTGCATATTCTTCCGCCAGTTCCTCTTCTATGATCTCCCCGCAGATCTCCACACAGTCATCACAAATAAATACCCCATTCGGGCCGGCAATCAGCTTTCTTACCTGTTCTTCACCCTTGCCACAAAAAGAGCACCTTATCTTCGGTTCTCCCATTCTCCCTGCCATATAATCCACCTCATAATCTACGTCTTAAAATGCTCTAAAAGACTCCCACAAAATGCAGGAGTCTTATCTGCTGTTTCTTATCGGCTCGAAATCACCATATCGATCAAACCATACTCTTTCGCTTCCTCAGCGGACATATAATTGTCACGTTCTGTATCTCTCTCGATCACCTCAATCGGCTGTCCCGTATTGGCAGCCAGGCATTCATTCAGCCTCTGTCTTGTCTTGAGAATCTCCTCCGCTACAATCTTAATCTCCGTAGCCTGTCCTCTTGCGCCGCCGGAAGGCTGGTGAATCATGATCTGCGCGTTCGGCAGTGCGATCCGTTTGCCCTTTGCGCCGCCCGCCAGAAGAAACGCGCCCATACTGGCAGCCAGCCCCATGCAGATCGTAGAAACATCGCACTTAATATACTGCATCGTATCATAGATCGCCCATCCCGCGCTTACCGAACCGCCCGGGCTGTTGATATACAACTGAATATCTTTTCCCGGATCCTCGGACTCCAAAAACAGAAGCTGGGCAACGATAGAATTGGCGCTTATGTCATTTACTTCCTCGCCCAGAAAGATGATTCTGTCCTTTAATAACCTGGAATAAATATCGTAAGAGCGCTCGCCCCTGCTTGTCTGTTCAATTACGTAAGGTATAAAACTCATAGTGACGCACCTCCTGCCATCCAAAAGCTGAATTTATGCTTATACTTCCTTCGCAGTATCTCTCAGCATATCTACAGCAGCCTGAATCTTCAGGTCATGCTTAATCTGATCGATGCCTGCGTCTCCCATCATTTCTTTGATCTTCTCTACTTCCATCTTGTACATTTCAGCCATCTTCTGAAGCTCTTCCTCTACCTGCCCATCAGAGATCTCAAAATTCTCCTTCTCGGCAATCGCTTCCAGAGTCAGTGTATTCTTGATACGCTTCTCCGCATCCGGGCGCATCTGCTCGAGCAGTTTGTCCGCCGTCATGCCCGTTAACTGCAGATACTGCTCTACGGTCAGTCCCTGTGACTGAATTCTTCTTGCAAAGTCATCCGCCATCTGCCTAACCTGCGCGTCGATCATTGCATCCGGTATATCCATAGTGGCATTTTCTACCGCCTTTTCCACTGCAACCGCTTCCTTTGCGGATTTTGCTTCTTTTTCCTTTTTCTCTGTCAGGTTCTTCTTAATATCCTCTTTGTACTCTGCCAAAGTGTCAAACTCCGATACATCCTGGGCAAAATCATCATCTGCCTCCGGGAGCTCTTTTACTTTGATCTCATTTACCTTGCACTTAAACACCGCTTCTTTGGAGGCAAGCTCTTTTGCATGGTAATCCTCCGGGAAAGTAACCTTGACATCCAGCTCTTCGCCGATCTTAGCCCCTGTCAACTGCTCTTCAAATCCCGGGATAAAGCTTCCTGAGCCCACTGTCAAATCATAGTTCTCTGCTTTTCCGCCGTCAAAAGGCACGCCGTCAACTGAGCCGTCAAAGTCCAGCTTAATCATATCGCCGTTCTCTACCGCCCTGTCATCGATATCGATGGTTCTGGAGTTATTCTCTCTCTCCTTCTCCACCTCTGCGTTGATCTCTTCTTCTGTTACTTCTATCTCTTTCTTCGGAACCTCAAGCTCCTTGTAATCACCCAGTGTCACTTCCGGTTTTACGGCAACCTCCGCCGTGAAAATAAACGGCTTTCCTTTTTCAATCTGGGTAACTTCAATCTTAGGCTGGGAAACCAGTTCCAGATCACAATCAGCTACTTCTCTGTCATATGCTGTCGGAATCAATGCATTTGCCGCATCTTCATAAAAAATGCCTGCGCCATACATCTTCTCGATCATAGCCTGCGGTGCTTTTCCCTTACGGAAACCCGGAATATTGATTTTGTTTTTATTTTTCTGATATGCTCCCTGCATAGCCTTTTCAAATTCTTCCGCACTGACCTCAATCGTCAGCTTCACCATATTGTGCTCTAACTTTTCAACCTGCAAACTCATTTTAGATAGTTCCTCCTTAAATATACTTCTCACTCTGCGCGGAAATTACATACTTTCCCATACTTACAATCATTTTAGTACTATAGCATAATTCTTTCTAAATGGCTAGTCTTTTTTATGAATAAATGATAGACTTTGCCAGTTTTTCCGCATTTTGCGCCCCGCAGAGGCGTTTTACCAGCTCCAGCCCAAAGTCAATCGCCGTTCCCATTCCCCTGCTGGTCGTGATATGCCCGTCTGTCACCACGGTGCCGCTGCCAATAGTGGCTCCCGTAAGGCGCTCTTCAAACCCCGGATAGCAGGTCGCCTTCTTCCCCGCAAGCAATCCCATATCGCCCAGGACGCTTGGTGCGGCACAGATTGCGGCAATCCCTCTTTTTTCCTCATTGGCTTTTTCGAGCAGCCTTTTCAGCCCTTCATGCGCACCCAGGTTGAGCGTCCCCGGCATCCCGCCCGGAAGCACGAGGAGGTCCGCATCGGCAAAATCCGCTTCCTCAAACAGCGCATCCGCTCCGATCTCTATTTTATGCGCGCCCGTAACCGTGTGCTTCCCCGTCACAGAAACCATGCATACCTCCACATCTGCCCTGCGCAGCAGGTCTACCACGGTCAATCCTTCTATCTCTTCCAAACCATCTGCTAAAAATAAATATACTTTACTCATATAAAACCCCTTTCTCTGCTTTTACATTGCCTTTTCTACGGCTTTATCATATCAAAAAAACTGTCTGATTGCCACATTCTCACAAATAAATTTTTTGTGAACTTGACAGTGTTTCCCCGCTTTGCTACAATGAATTTACAGATAATTTATTTTTTATTCATTAATATATCTGTATATTTAATATTTGCAAATAACGTATGGGAGGTATCAAAGGAGAGTTATGAAACAGACATTAGGTCAAAAACTACGCCATCTAAGAACCAGCAGAGAATACACGCAGCAGCAGCTGTGCAATTATCTGCACATCGAACGTCCTGCTTACGCAAATTACGAAACAGACAAGCGGGAGCCATCCCGCTATATCCTTTTACAGATCGCAGATTTCTACCGCATCAATGTCGAATACCTGCTGCGGGACGATTACACCGGCTGTCCCGCCTTACGCTCGCCTGAATCGGACCGGATTCTTCTGATCTTCAATCTGTTGGAGCCGCAGGTGCGGGCAGAGCTGCTGGACTATATGTGCTACCGCCTGAAAAAACAGCATGCCGCAAAGAAATCATAAATCATTCTATGCGGCATTCCCCGTCAGGATATTCAATTTTGAGCAGCGTCAGCCCACGGGCGGGCGCTGTCTCTCCTGCTGCCTGCCGATCCTTCGCTTCCAGCAGCGCCTTCATATCATCCGGCTCATAATATCCGCTTCCGACCCGCAAAAGCGTCCCCACAATAATGCGTACCATATTATAGAGAAAACCGTTTCCGCAGATACGGATGCGGATCATCTCCTCTTCCTTTGTTATCTTTAGGGAGTAAATCGTGCGCACCGTATTTTCCACCTCCGGCTTATGGGTACAGAGGCTTTTAAAATCATGCTCGCCCACCAGATAAGAAGCCGCGCGGCTCATCTTCTCCACGTCCAGCGGCTCATAATAAAACAGAGAATACAGCCTTTGCTGCGGAAGCGGGAAACGGCGGTTGAGAATGCGGTATTCATACGTCTTCACCGTACGGCAAAAACGCGGATGAAAATCCCCCGCCACCTCGCAGGACTCCTGAATACGGATATCCTCCGGCAGCCTCGTATTGAGGGCGTAAGAAATCTTATCCGCCGGCATTCTTGCGTTGGTGTCAAACACCGCCACATTCCCCAGCGCGTGGACGCCCGCGTCTGTGCGGCTGGCGCCGATCACCTTCACCGGCTCCTTCAGCAACTGCGAAAGATGCGTATTTAACATTTCCTCTATCGTCATTCCATTGGGCTGTACCTGCCATCCGCAGTAATTCGTACCGTCATAGGCGACGGTTAATCTCACTCTCTTCATCATTTTAAAACCCGACTATTCTTTTTGCCGCATACATGGCAAACAAATAAAACAGCATCACAAGATATGCTATATGGTCCCTTTTGCGGTAAACCAGCGGCTTCATTTTTGTGCGCCCCTCGCCGCCATGATACCCCCTGGCTTCCATTGCCATTGCCAGGTCGTTGGCACGCCGGAACGCGGAAATAAACAACGGTACCAGCAGCGGCACCATACTCTTTGCCTTCTGGATAATCCCGCCGCTCTCAAAATCCGCCCCTCTTGCCATCTGCGCCTTCATGATCTTATCCGTCTCTTCCAGAAGAATCGGGATAAAACGAAGGGCGATCGACATCATCATCGCCACCTCATGCACCGGCACATGGATCTTATTGAGCGGGCGTAGCCCCTTTTCCATCCCGTCGGTCAACTGGTTAGGCGTCGTCGTCAGCGTCATCACTGAAGAACCAATAATCAGGTAAACCAGGCGGATCGCCATAAATACCGCCGTCTGAAGCCCTTCCACCGTAATCGTCAGCTTCCAGATCCTTACAAGCGCAGTCCCGGGGATCACAAACAGGTTGAAGACCACGGTAATCATCAGAAGGATCAGGATGGACTTCAGCCCTTTTATCATGAAGGTAAACGGCACCTTCGACGCCCGGATCACGCCAAACAGAAAAGCAGTGGATACCACGTACGCCGCAAAAGACTTAAACAAAAACAGGGACAAGATAAACAGCAGCGTTCCCACCAGCTTGGTCCGCGGGTCCAGCTTATGGATCACAGAATCCGCCGGATAATATTGTCCGATTGTAATATCTCTAATCATTGCCTTTCTCCATCCATGATAAAATTGCCTGCTTCGCTTCCTCTACCGTCGTTGCAGCGGTATCCACATTCATCCCCCGGTTCTTTAATTCCTGCATGACATAAGTAACCTGCGGCGCTGCCAGCCCGATTTTTTCCAGTTCCTTATAATGCTCAAACACCGCCGCCGGCGCACCGTCAAAACGGACGCAGCCCTTATCCATCACAATGATGCGCTCTACGTATTTTGCCACGTCTTCCATGCTGTGGGAGACCAGTACCACCGTGATCCCTCTCTCCTTATGCAGCAAGGCAATCTGGTCAAGGATCTCGTCTCTGCCCCGGGGATCCAGCCCTGCCGTCGGCTCGTCAAGGATCAGCACCTCCGGCTGCATCGCCAGCACACCGGCAATGGCAGCCCTTCTCTTTTGTCCCCCGGACAGCTCAAAGGGCGACTTTTCATAGTACGCTTCCCCAAGCCCCACCTGGCTTAGCGCTTTTTTTGCGCGCGCTTCCACTTCCTCTGCCGGAAGCCCCAGATTTTTCGGTCCGAAGCAGACATCGGTAAACACATCCACTTCAAACAACTGATATTCGGGATACTGGAAAACCAGCCCCACTTTACTCCTTAAATTCTTCAGGGAATATCCTTCCCCGTAAATATTTTCTTCATTATAATATACCGTTCCCTCTGTTGCCTTCACAAGCCCGTTCAGATGCTGTATCAGCGTTGATTTCCCCGAGCCGGTATGTCCGATGATCCCGATAAACTGCCCGTCCGGCAGCTCCAGGTTAATATCATTCAGCGCTTTCTTTTCGTAGGCAGTATCCTGGCTGTATATATAACTCAAATGTTCCACTCTCAGCGACATAAACGTTCCATCTCCTGTACAAATTCTTCAATGCTCAGTATGCCGTCTGCCATCTGCAGCCCGCTTTTTTTCAACTCATGCGCCAGCATGGTGACCTGCGGCACATCCAGACGGTGCGCCTTTAACTCCTCTACTCTGGAAAAGACCTCTCTTGGCGTACCCTGCATCAGCACCTTTCCCTGATCCATCACGATCACCCTGTCCGCCTCAATCACTTCTTCCATATAATGCGTAATCAGAATGATCGTCACATTTTCCTCTCTGTTCAGCCGCTGCGCCGCCCCGATCACTTCCCTGCGCCCCACCGGATCCAGCATGGCAGTTGGCTCATCCAGCACGATACATTTGGAATGCATGGCGACCACACCGGCGATCGCCACTCTCTGCTTCTGTCCGCCGGAAAGCTTATTGGGGGAATGCTCCCGGTATTCCCACATTCCGACCGTCCGTAAGCCTTCCTCCACGCGGGCGCAGATCTCTTCTGTCGGCACCCCCATATTCTCCGGTCCAAAGGCAACGTCCTCGTCCACCACCGTGCCGATGATCTGGTTGTCGGGATTCTGAAACACCATACCGGCACTTTGGCGGATTTCCCAGAGCTTATCCATATCCTTCGTATCCTTACCGTCTACATAGACTGTCCCTTCAGTGGGAAGCAGAATCGCATTCAGATGCTTTGCCAGCGTCGATTTCCCGGAACCGTTATGCCCGAGAATGGCAATAAACTGCCCCGGCTGCACATCCAGGTCAACCCCATCCACCGCACGGTAAACCGACTCTACCTTACCGTCCTCACCATATTTCAGATAATCATGTATTAATTTTTTTACTTCAATGATTCCCATAACCGTATCGCTATCCTCTGCAGCTTAACTTTGTCAGATGAAGGATCTCTTTTGCCAGTTCCTTCGTCAGGTCGCCTTTTCGCATCCTCCATTTCCAGTTATCCCCCAATGTGGAAGGAAAATTCATTCTCGCCTCTTTTCCCAGCGCCAGATAATCCTGCACCGGAATAATGCAGGTATCCGCCACGCTCAGCATTGCCAGGCGGATAAAATCCCAATGCACCTGGGCTCTCGGCGTATGGGAATTGTTCATATAATCCTGCACAAAGGCTGCCACCTCTTTCGTCATGCCGTCATACCATTGCATCAAAGTCTCATTGTCATGCGTTCCGGTATAGACTACGCAGTTCTTATCATAGCAGTGCGGCAAATGGTCGCTTAACCCGTCCGGTTCAAAGGCAAAGCCAAGCACCTTCATATTCGGATAGCCGCTGTCCTTTACCAGCCGGCGTACCGTATCCGTCTGCAGCCCCAAATCCTCAGCGATGACGTCCTTTTTGCCCAACCGGCGCTCCAATGTCTCAAACAGCTCCATGCCGGGGCCTTTCTCCCAATGTCCGCCTGTCGCGTCCTCATCCCCATACGGAATGGAGAAATACTCGTCAAAGCCGCGGAAATGGTCGATCCTCACTACATCATACAACCGGTAACAATGCTCCATCCGCCTCACCCACCAGTCGTAATTCTGGTTCTTATGCACATCCCAGCGGTAAAGCGGGTTGCCCCAGAGCTGCCCTGTCTCGGAAAAAGCGTCGGGCGGGCAGCCTGCCACTGCTACCGGCTTCCCTTCCTGATCCATTTGGAATAAGTCGGGATGCGCCCAGGTATCCGCACTGTCAAGCGCCACATAAATGGGGATATCCCCGATGATACGGATGCCTTTCCCATTGGCGTAGGCTTTCAGCTTTGTCCACTGCTCCATAAATTTATACTGAAGATACTCATAGAATTCAATCTCCTGCGCATACTCTTTGTAATAATAATCCAGAGAGTAGCCCCAGCGCCTGCGGATATCCTCCGCCCACAAAAGCCAGGACTTTCCGTCAAAGCACTGTTTTACCGCCATAAACAGGGCGTAGTCCTTTAACCATGCCTGATTGTCGTCCACAAACTTTAAAAATGCAGGATCGTTTGCAATGTCGCTTCTCTCATATGCTTTTTTCAGGAGGGCGTACCTCTTTTCATACAGTTCCCCATATTCCACATAGCGGCTGTTCTTCTCACAGTCTGCCGCCCTGCATTCCTTCTTTGTCAGGACTCCTTCCTCCACCAGTGCATCCAGGTCAATAAAATACGGGTTCCCTGCAAACGTAGAAAACGACTGGTAAGGGGAATCTCCGTAACTGGTAGGCCCAAGCGGCAAAATCTGCCAGTAAGTCTGCCTTGTCTGTTCCAGAAAATCCACAAACTCATATGCTTCCTTTGAAAATGATCCGATTCCGTACGCAGACGGAATACTGCTCACCGGTAATAAAATTCCACTTGCTCTTTTCAACTTCCGTGCCTCTCTTTTCTAATATTCGCTTCTCTTTTAGCCGGCATGCCGCCCTTTAGCCAACCCGGCGCTTATCTACCTTTCTGGAGATAAACATACCGATCATCTGAATCAACTGCGCCAGGATAATCAGCAGGATGACCGTCGTAATCAAAATATGGGGCTGCCACCTGTTATAGCCATAACGGATGGCAATATCGCCCAGTCCGCCGCCGCCGCAGGCTCCCGACATTGCCGAATACCCCAGAACGGTCGTCGTCGCAATCGTTGCGTTGATTACCAGGGAGGTACGCGCCTCCGTCAGCATCACCTTGCACACAATCGTCCACAGGTCCGCGCCCATGCTCAGCGCTGCTTCAATCACGCCATGATCCACCTCTTTTAGAGAAGACTCCACCATACGGGCTATGTATGGCGCCGCTGCGATCGTCAGCGGGACGATCGTTGCCGTGGAACCGTAGCTTCTCCCGATAATCGCCCTGGTAAGTGGCTGAATCAGGATCAACAGGATCAGAAACGGAATGCTCCTGAAAATATTAATGATGACATCCAGTATTTTATAAATGAATGCATTCGGACGGATTCCGCCCTGATCGGTCACGGTCAGAACAATCCCCATCGGCAGGCCCAGAACATAGCCAAACAGCGTGGATGCCAGTGTCATCTGCAGGGTTTCGCCTATCCCTTCGACTATCATAAGAATTTCTTTATTACTCAACATCATCTTCCAATTCCTCCACCGCTAATTTTGCATTCTTCAGATAGGTAACCATCTTCTGCCCCAGCGTCTCGTCCTCGGGAAGCTGCAGGATCATCTCACCCTTCGCCACGCCGTCTAGGTCCCTGGTATTTGCATAGAGAATATTCACCGGCGCTTTGAAGGCAAGCACCATATTGCCGATGACCGGTTCGAAGGAAGAATTCTCGGAAAACACAATGCGGATGCGCCGCTTTCCTCTCATCTCCGCCACCTTCTCATACCCCTGGTAGATCAGCTTCTTTGCTTCCTTCGACTGCGGCGCCAGGAAAATGTCTTCCACTCTTCCGTGCTCTGCCAGGCTGCCCTTATCAATGATTGCCACATGGCTGCAGATCTCCTGCACAACCGCCATCTCATGCGTAATAATCACGATTGTGATGCCGTACTTTCTGTTAATCTCCTTCAAAAGCTGGAGAATCGACTTTGTTGTCTGGGGATCCAGCGCGCTGGTCGCCTCGTCGCACAGCAGGATCTTCGGGTCCGACGCCAGTACCCTGGCAATCGCCACACGCTGTTTCTGTCCGCCCGACAGCTGCGCAGGATACGCCTTTGCCTTCTCCTCAAGCCCGACAACGCGCAGGTACTCCATCGCCTTTTCCTTTGCCTGTGCCCTCTTCATGCCGGCGATCTCCAGCGGAAAGCATACGTTGTCCAGTACATTTCTCTGCATCAGCAGGTTAAAATGCTGGAAAATCATGCCGATCTCTTTTCTCGCCTCACGGAGCTGTTTCTCTGTCAATTTTGCCAGATCCTTTCCGTCAACCACCACTTTTCCCGAAGTCGGGCGCTCCAGAAAGTTAAGGCAGCGCACCAGCGTGCTCTTACCTGCCCCTGACATCCCTATGATACCATAAATATTTCCCTTACAGATATCCAGGCTGACATCCGCAAGCGCATGGACATCCGCATCCTTCAGCCTGAACTCTTTATTCAAATGTTCGATTTTAATAATCGGTTCCATTGTATCCTCCACTGATTCTATATACGTCAATGCTATCCCGTCTATCATAACGTAAAAATAGGACTGTTGCAAGATAAAATCCCGTAACAGTCCCTATTCTATTT
>CAZAQD010000018.1:0-37038 GCA_964487425.1 uncultured Marvinbryantia sp.
CGGCTGCATCAGGTGCGCGATCATAATGCGGTATGCACCGTCGCCGTCACCATTTTTCAGGCAATCGTAGATCTGACAGTGTTCATCGAGCGTAGCCTGTGCACGCCCCGGAATGGAAAGGGCGGCAACCGTTGTCAGATGGATCAGATACATCAGACGTTGAAAGAGCTGAGTAATCTCGGAGTTTTCTGTGTAATGGATCAGCAACAAGTGAAATTCATGGTCATATTCCATGAACTTTTTTGGGAAGTCTTTAGAAGAAATGGATTTTTCCTGATGAATCAGCAATTTTTCCATTTTCTTTAAAAAGAGTTCCCCTTTTTTGCTTTCGATTTCGGAGGCAATCAACTGTACGGCGAATCCCTCCAGGGCACAGCGTACCTGAATAGTCTCCCGCATATCCTGCGGGCTTAACTGGCGGATGCTGAAGCCTTTGCTGGGAATTACCGTGATATATCCATCCTGAGCGAGACACTGTAGGGCCTCCCTCATGGGAGTGCGGGAAATACCGATCTGCGCAGCCAGCTTTGTTTCAGAATATAAAGTATCCGGTTCCAGTTTTCCGGATAGGATCATTTCTTTAATTGTATCATATGCCTGTTCCTGTAATAAACTTCTCGTATTCATGAAATCTGCCCCCATTAATTCAGCGATATTCCGGTATACCGGAATGTATATAGATAGAATACACGAAAATAAATAATATGTCAATGAAAAAAAGCTTGACCGGTATACCGGTATGCTGTATAATAGGATTGATTTAATAAGGAAGCGTAATAATAAAAGGAGGAATTACCATGAGCGCATTTAATTTAGGAAATTTAAGAGTTGTTGACCTGACAAAAGTACTTGATCCGAAAACGGAAACCAGAAGATGCGGGCTTACACGTTTTAATACCGGAGGTCCTATTCCTGATTTTCACACAATTATGGATCTGACAAGCCATCTGGGGACACATGTAGAATGTCCGTATCATCATCATGATGACTGGCACGATGTGCAGGAACTGCCGCTCACTACTTTTATGGGGCGTGCGATCTATGTGAATATTACCCATATGGAGCCGAACGCTAAGATTAAGGGAGAAGACCTTGAAAAAGCCTGTGGCGACAGAATTCAGGAGGGAGATATCGTGATCCTGGATTCCCCGATGAAATTGATTCCGTTTACACCTGCTTCCAATACAGAAGAGGATAAGCGCCTGTTTATCTGCAGGGAAACGGCAGAATGGCTGAAGGAAAAGAAGGTAAAATGTGTTGGCTTTGGCGACGGAGTGTCTATTGAGAGCAATAATACGGATGTTTGCGCCTTCCATGATGTTTTGATGGAAGTGGATGTTGTATTTTTGGAGGTTTTGAAGAATCTGGAAGAGCTGACGACTGATACTTTCTTTATGTCTTATTCTCCTCTGCCGATCAAGGGGCTGGATTCCTGCCCGATTCGTGCATATGCAATTGAAGGCCTGGCAGAGTTTTCTAAATAAGGGATATTACGCAGGAAAGATGAGAAAGGAGAGCAGCATGAAAATAGCAGTTATTGGCGCAGGGGCGATGGGTTCTATCTATGGCGGTCATCTTTCGCTTCACAATGAGGTGTATCTGGTGGATACCAATCAGGCGGTTGTGGATCATCTGAATACAAAGGGGCTGGTCTTGCAGGAAAACGGTGAGGATGTGACCTATAATCCGAAGGCGGCAGTATCCACAAAAGAGATTGGAGAAGTTGATCTGATTATTCTTTTTGTAAAAGCGTTGTTTTCAAAAGCAGCCTTGAGGGGAAACCAAAACCTGATCGGAGAAAATACATATGTGATGACTTTGCAAAATGGTTCCGGGCATGAGGATATCCTGTCGGAGTTTGTGAAAGAGGATCATATTATCATTGGCACAACAGAGGACAATGGCGCAGTACTGGGACTTGGACATATCCGTCATGGCGGTGCGGGAAGGACTAATGTAGGGATGCTTGTTGAGGATAAGGAGTGTTTCCTTCCAAAGCTGAAAGAGTCATTTGATGTATGCGGATTTGATGTTCTGATCCATGAGAATATCCAGCAGTTAATATGGGATAAGCTGTTTACCAATGTTTCGCTGAGCGCACTTACAGGTGTACTGCAGGTGGATATGGGATTTATTGCGGCTAACGCTCATGCATGGATTATGGCGCAGCGGCTGGTACACGAAGCGGTAGCAGTGGCGACGGCGATGGGGCTGGCGTTTGATGAGAAAGCAATTCTGGAAAAGGTCAAAAAGACATCGGAAGGTTCGCCGAACGGATGTACCTCAATCAGGGCCGATTTGCGTGATGGCAGAAAGACAGAAGTAGATACGATCAGTGGTTCCGTAGTAAGGGCGGCGGAGAAGGTTCATGTGCCGGCGCCGACCCATGAATTTATCGTAGAGATGGTTCATGCTATGGAGGAACGATAGAAGACATCAGGAGCGTGAAGCAGATGACTATTTATGACATTGCCAGAGAAGCCGGGGTGGCTGCCAGTACGGTATCCAGGGTGCTGAATAATAAGCCTGGAATCAAAGCCCAGACAAGAGAACATGTGCAGCGGATTCTGGATAAATATAATTTTACACCGGATCAGGCGGCAAGGGGGCTGGTAATGCAGTCCAGTAAGATAATCGGCATTTTGATGCAGGATATCCGCGTAGTGCATCATATAGACAGCGCTTATATTATTGAGCAGGAAATGACCCAGCATGGTTATTGCTGTATAACGATGAGTACGGGCCGCACAGACGAGAAGATGGCAGAATATATCAAGATTCTGGAAGAAAGACGGGTAGAGGGCGCCATCCTGATAGGCTCAATGTTTGGAACAGAACAAGTCAAACGGAGTATTCAGGAGCATCTTGGCAATGTGCCGATTGTTATTATCAATGGATATCTGGATTTGCCGAATGTATATGGCATTATGGCGGATGAGGAGCGGGGGATCGAGCGGTGCGTAGAGCTGCTGATATCGAAAGGGAAGGAAAAGCTGGCATTTGTAAATGATGACGATACCCCGTCTAACCGTTTAAAGAAAAGAGGATTTATAACCGGTATGCTTCGCCAGGGATGGAATCCGGAGGATGTGTGGATTTATGAAGCCAAAGAAAGCAGCCCCAACGGGGGCTACGAGGCGGCAGTAAGGATTCTTGAAGAACATCCGGATGTGCAGGGGCTTGTATATTCCGTGGATGTCACGGCGGTAGGAGGGCTGCGTGCCCTTTATGATATGAAAATCAATGTGCCGGAGCAGATTGCGGTGACCGGTGTGGATAACACAATCTACGGGGAAATATGCAGGCCCAGGCTTACAACTTTAGATAACCGGCTTGTAGAACTGGGGAACACAGCCTCAGAAATACTTTTGGCAGCGATGAGGGGGCAGGCGCGTACCAGTAAAATGATGTTTTTCACAGAGATTATAGAGCGAGAGAGTACATAAGTATAGATCATACAAAATACAATCGATTGCAAAAAGAATATCTGAGCATAATGTGCATTGTTAATAATATACAGTTTTTATTTGTGAATTATGTATAAAATCACCACAAAAAAGAAGTTGCTATAAGCATTATTATTTGATATTATTAGAATATAACAATGCAATCGATTGCGAATGGAGAAATATTTTGGCAATATTACTCGTTTGTTTTTGCCTAAAGTGCACTAAAATTATTTGTGAAAACAAGCGATTTATGTTAAAATATTATACAAGCAGTCGGGCTGATTGAGGAATGGAGGATATTTTAAGATGCTTAGAATCAAGTACGAGGATATGTTTCAGGAATTTAAGCGGGTACTGCAAAAGAAAGGGTTTGATGAAAAGAGCGCCAAAGACGCGGCGTTTATTTTCACACAGAACAGCCTGGCGGGAGTACCTTCCCACGGGCTTAACCGTTTTCCGCGGGTAGTGGATTACCTAGATAAGGGTGAGATTAAGCCGGAAAATACGGCTACCTGTGAGATGAGCCTGGGTGTGATGGAACGCTGGGACGGACACCGTGGAATGGGTCCGCTCAATGCGAAGAGAGCGATGGACCGGGCGGTTGAATTGGCAAAGCAGTACGGGATCGGTTTGGTTGCCCTGGGCAATAACAATCACTGGATGCGGGGCGGAAGCTACGGATGGCAGGCAGCGGATGCAGGATGCATAGGAATTTGCTGGTCCAATACCATGCCGAATATGCCGGCATGGGGCGGGCGCGACAGAAAGATTGGTAATAACCCGATTATCTTTTCTGTTCCCCGGAGCAATGGTGAGCATGTAGTGGTTGATTGCGCAGTATCTCAGTTTTCCTATGGAAAGATTGAAGACTGCAAGTTAAAGGGACTGCAGCTTCCGGTACCGGGAGGGTATGATACGAAGGGAAATCTGACGACGGATCCGGCAGAGATTGAAAAGACATGGCGTGTCCTGCCGATGGGATATTGGAAGGGAAGCGGTATCTCGATTGCGTTGGATCTGATCGCAACCGTTCTGACTAATGGCAACTCGGTATCCAAGATTGGAACCTTCAGTGATGAGATAGGGCTTTCTCAGGTGATGATAGCAATAGATCCCGGAAAGATGAATGCAGCGGAGCTGACAGATGAGATCGTGGATCAGATCCTTGCCGATTTGAAAACGTCCGAGCCCCTAGAAGAAGGGAAACCGGTTCTTTATCCGGGCGAACGTGTGGCAAGGGCAGTGAAGGAAAATATGGAGCTTGGCATCCCGGTAATTGAGAAAGTCTGGGAAAAAGTGCTGGCGATGTAAAGGGATAAAGGGAGGATACATATGATTTTTTCGTCGATATATGCAAAGGATGTGAGCGATACTTATCCGGCTGCAATACAGAAAGCATTAGACTATTTAAAATCCAATGACTTTGTAGCGATGGAGCCGGGCGTTTATGAGATCCAGGGCAAGGAAATTTACGCACAGGTGTTTGATGCGGTTACTAAGCCGGTGGAAGAAGGAAAGCCGGAGTGCCATGAGAAATATGTGGATGTGCAGTTTTTGGCATCCGGGAAAGAAAGGCTTGGATTCACACCGGATACAGGCAACTATGAAGTGGATGAGCGCTTTGATGAGCGCGACCTGATTTTCTATAAATCTGTAGAGAATGAAGGATTTATTGAGGCGACACCGGGATGCTACAGTATCTTTTTCCCGGCGGATGTCCACAGACCGGCGATTATTAGCGGGGAGGCGATGACAGTCCGCAAGGTAGTGGTAAAGGTAAGTGTGGCTTTGCTATAAAGGTATGGGATGCTGAAATGGTTTTTACAGCCCGGGTTTGATAACAAAGCGGCTGTGAAAATAAAAAAAATTATAATATTAAGGGAGGATTTTTAAATGAAAAAGAAAATCTTAGGAGCATTATTAGCAGGTGCTATGGCTGTGGGTACTTTGGCATCGAGCGCATCTGCAGCAGATCTTAATCTGATTGTTGCGCATAATCAGACATCTCTGGAGAATCCGTATGCTTACGGAATTATTAAGTTTAAAGAAACGGTAGAAGAGCTTTCAGGCGGAGCGATTGAGGTTACTCTTCATCATGGTACGCTGGGCGAGAACGAGTCCGAGCTGATTGAGAAACTGGAGATGGGAGCTGCCAGTATGGTAGTCGCTTCACCGGGCTTCATGACTTCTATCGGTGTTCCGGAAGTGGATATGTTCTCACTGTTGTATCTCTTTGACAGCTTTGATCATTGGGAAGCAGCTCTGGATGGAGAATTCGGAGATGCAATGAAAACGATCGTAAATGAGAAAACCGGTAATAATTTCCGCATTATGGCTTATTGGACATCTTCTGTTCGTGATGTATACGCAAAACAGCCGATTACCTGCCCGGATGATATGAAGGGCTTGTCTCTGCGTACACAGTCTTCACAGGTGCAGCAGGATTTCTTTATCGAATGCGGTGCAATTCCGACAACAGTTGCATGGGGCGAGTTGTATCAGGCGCTGCAGCAGGGCGTTGTTGACGGAGCAGAAAATGATTATACAAACTTCATGCTGAAGGATCATCATAAGACAGACAATGGCCACTACGTAAGCGAGACACATCACGATTATACAACACGTCTTCTGCTGATGAACGGAAACTTCTATGACAGCCTTACCGATGAGCAGAAAGCATGGATCGATGAAGCGGTTGTGGCAGCTACAGAAGAAGAGCGTGAAGTAACATACAGGATGTTTGAAGAGTCTAAGGCACAGGTTATTGCTGACGGTGCAGAAGTAACAGAATTTGCTGATATTGATATTGATGCATTTAAAGAGATCGCAATTCCTATTCAGGATAAATTTGCTGAAGAGAATAATATGACAGAATATCTGCAGATGGTTCGTGACGCAGCGACAGAGTAAGAGAAAAATTGAGAAATAAAATGACAGGATTCTAAGGGAGGCCGTCCGGTATCCGGACGGCCTCTTAAAACAGAATGAAAGGGAAAAATATGAAAAAGGTTATAGAAACAATGCAGAAGATTCAGATTGCCGTTGGCGGCGGTTTCTTATGTATCTTCCTTTTGACCGTTGTATATCAGATGATTTCCCGCTATATGGGGATTGCAGCTACCTGGACAGAGGATGTTTCCATGTATTCTTTTATCTGGGCTGTATTCATGGGCGGAGGAGCAATGGTCTTTGAAAAACGCCATTTTGCTTTTACTTCTCTGGGTGATATGATGAAGAATAAAAAGGCAAAATCTGCACTGGCAATTTTTATTTCAATTGTCATGCTGATTTTTGCAATTTTAATGGCCTATTATGGCGTTCTGGTTACAAAGCAGTTCTGGAATTATACCTGGGTAAATATTCCGAAATTTAAGAGAGGGCCGACCTGGCTTTGCCTTCCGATTTGCGGTGTGACATCTGCAATTTATCTTGTTTATCTTATTTTTGATGAGATTAAAAATTTTGGGAAGGGAGGAAATGAATAATGGGTGCACTTTTAGTAATTATGTTTGTCGTGTTTGTAGCCATTGGTGTTCCGATTTCCTTTGCTCTTGGCCTGGTTTCTTTTGTTGGTATCTGGTCCATGCCGGCTATTCCAAATACGGTTGTATTTTCTAAGATGTTTAATGGCCTGAACAGCTTTACGCTGCTGGCGGTACCGTTGTTTATTCTGGCGGCAAACCTTATGAATGAGGGTGAGATCACAGAAAAATTGATCGATTGCTGTAATGCGCTGGTTGGACGCTTCCGCGGCGGACTGGCATATTCTAACGTGTTGGTATCGATGATCTTTGCGGGTATTTCCGGTTCTTCGCAGGCTGATACTGCCGGTGTCGGTAAGATTTTTATTCCGGCTATGGAGAAACAGGGATATGATAAGGGGACTTCGGTAGGTGTAACAGCAGCGTCATCAACATTGGGTTCCATCATTCCGCCGAGTATTACGATGGTTGTATATTCTGGTATTGCCAATGTCGGAACCGGAGCTTTGTTTATGACAGGCCTGGTTCCCGGTATTTTGCTTGGACTGGCGATGATGGCAGTGGTAAAATTCTATTCCAAGAGAAAGAATTTCCCGCAATGTGAACCGGTAGGATTTAAAGCGGCAGGAAAGCTGGTTCTGCAGTCTCTGCCTGCATTGCTGACCCCGATCATCCTGATCGGCGGTATCGTATCGGGCTGGTTTACACCGACAGAATCGGCAGCGTTTGCAAGTATGTATGCGCTGATTATCGGTATTTTCTATTATAAGACGATCAAGGTCAGGAATCTGCCGAGGATTCTGATTGAAACGATGAAGCTTTCGTCCCTGTCTTTGTTTGCTCTGGCAACAGCAAATGCATTGGGAGAGCTGTTGAGCTATTATCAGTTAAATGTGATCGTTCAGAATTTCTTTGCTAATATGCCTGGCGGCAAGTTGGTATTCCTGCTCGTGGTAGTATTGTTTTTCCTGTTCGTAGGAACATTCATGGATGCGGTTCCGGCCATGATCCTGTTTGTGCCGATCATCCTGCCGGCGGCTAATGCACTTGGCATCAGCCCGATCATTCTTGGACTGATTATCGTTGTTACTCTGGCACTTGGCTTGGTAACACCGCCATATGGCTTATGTTTGCTGATTGCGTCGTCCATCAGCGGAATTACGATCGAGGATGCCTTTAAGGGAACGCTGCCGTATTTCCTGTCATCTCTGGCGATACTGCTTGTTATGATTTTGTTCCCGAACCTGTGGCTGTCGATTCCGGCTGCATTGTTCCCGGCGTTGTTCTAGGCTTACAGTATAGCGTCATGTGAGTTTTCATGAATTACATAATAACGAAAAGATGCGGACATTTTATCCGCATCTTTTTGTGGAATACTTATAGTTTTTTCCCGGTTAACAGTTCATATGCCTGCAGGTATTTGCCGATCGTCTTTTCCACGATATCCTCCGGCAGCGTCCAGTCATTGCCGGGGTTTGCTTTCAGCCAGTCGCGGGCAAACTGCTTATCAAAAGAAGGCTGCCCGTGTCCCGGCTCGTACCCTTTTGCAGGCCAGAAACGGGAGCTGTCCGGCGTGAGCATCTCATCTCCGATCACCAGGTTCCCTTCGTTGTCAAGTCCAAATTCAAGCTTTGTATCGGCTATGATAATGCCGCGGCTAAGGGCGTAGTCCGCGCATTTTTTATAAAGCGCGATTGTATAGTCACGCAGCTTGGCGGCATATTCTTCTCCTTTGCCGGGGAAGTCTTTTTCCAGATGCGCGATACTCTGCTCATAAGAAATATTTTCGTCGTGGTCGCCAATTTCCGCTTTGGTGGACGGCGTGTAGATCGGTTCCGGTAATTTGTCGGATTCTTTTAATCCTTCCGGCAGTTTAATGCCGCAGACGGTTCCGTTTTCTTTATAGCTTGCCCAGCCGCTTCCGGTGATATAACCGCGGACGATGCATTCGATTGGAAGCATATGAAGCTTTTGGCACATCATGCTGTTGCCGTCAAAATCCGGCTGGCGGAAAAATTCCGGCATATCGTTCACATCAACGGAAATCATATGGTTGGGAAGGATGTCCTCAGTCATGTCAAACCAAAACTTAGACATTTGCGTTAATACAGTGCCTTTTTTGGTTACGGTATTGTTTAAAATTACGTCGAAGCAGCTAATGCGGTCGGTTGCAACCATAATCAGGCTGTCGCCATTGTCGTAGATCTCACGGACTTTCCCTTCTTTTACAGGCTTTCTGTTTTCCATTTGCTTTTTTCCCTTCTGTAAATTTTTTCCCTATTATAGCACGGATTGGCAAAAGGTAAATAGTAAAAATATTATTTTTTACGGCAGAGTGACCTTATCAAGGATTCCCGCCAGGTGGGCGAGGGCGACGCCATAGTTTGTCATGGGGACATTCTGCTTTCTTGCGCGGTCGATGCGGAAAAGAACATATTTCCGGTTGAACATACAGCCTCCGCACTGGATCACCAGATCGTAGGGCGTAAGATCCTGCGGGAAATCCGTTCCGCTTACGAGATCTATGGTAAGAGAAGAGCCAAAACGTTTCCGCAGCAGGGCGGGGATCTTTTCCCGTCCGATATCCTCTTTTAAGGGGGCATGGGTGCAGCATTCTGCAATCAATACCCGCGAATCCGGGCGCAGGGAATCTATTTTTTGCGCGCCCGCAAGATAATAGGAGAGATCGCCCTTATAAGCGGCAAATAATATAGAAAAAGAAGTAAGCATGCTCTCGGCGGGTTTCTGTTTATAGATATAGTCAAATGCCTGGGAGTCGGTGATGATTAATTTGGGCGGATACCTAAGTAACAAAAGCGCAGAGCAGAAACGGCCGGTAGTCACGCACATGACCTGGCATTTTTTGTCGAGAAGCTCTCGTAGTGTCTGCACCTGGGGGAGAATCAGGCGTCCTTTGGGAGCCTGGATGTCCTGCGGCATTACCAGCATTACCAGATCATTTTCGGCGAGAAGCTCTCCAGTGATGAAGCGGCTGCCGTAACCTTCCGGGAGCCTGCGTGACAAGGCTTCCCGCACCTGCTCAATCCCGCTGCCGGTAGATGCGCTGACCGCAAAAGCACGCTCTCCGGTCTGTTTTTTTATTTCTTCCAGTATTTTCTGCGTATCTGTGCGGATATCGGATTTGTTTACGAGCAAAAGGGCGGGCGTTTCCCGGGACTGGAAATAGCGGTACCAGGAAAGCTCCTCTTCCATCTGCATGCCGTCAAAGAGGATGATTGCCAGTTCTGTTTTTTGCGCCGCCAGCTTTGTTTTTTCCATACGCAGCTCGCCGAGAGCGCCGTCATCGCCAAAGCCGGCGGTGTCGATAATGACGCAGGGACCGAGCGGATAGATTTCCATAGGCTTGTAAACAGGATCAGTAGTAGTCCCGGCGACATCGGCGACAATAGAAACCTTCTGCCGGATAAACGCATTGATAAAAGAGGATTTTCCGCTGTTCGTTTTGCCAAATACGCCGATATGGAGACGGTTTGCAAAAGGGGTTTCGTTTAATGAGGCTGCCATGTGCATCGCTCCTTTCCAAGATTAAAATCGGAAGTCTCTTTTTCCTTCTGCAATGTCATGAATGTGTTCGGAAGCGATCCGACGGACCTTCTCATTGGGAATCGTCTGCAGTTCCCGTTCGATCAGCGCCATGCCGATTTCGCGGGTCTTAGGGCTGGCATAGTCTTCCAGGTATTCCTTGAGGGTCATCAGGGCATTCGGATGGCAGCAGTTAAGGATTTGCCTGCTTTTGCAAAGCGCCATAAAACGGTCGCCGGTGCGCCCCTCGCGGTAGCAGGCGGTGCAGAAGCTGGGAATGTAATCCATCTGCATAAGCCAGCGGACAACTTCGTCGAGCGTGCGCTGGTCGCTGACGTCAAACTGGGCGGAGGTGACATCCTCCTCGCACTCCGGTTCGGCATAACCGCCCACGCTGGTGCGGGAAGCGCCGCTGATCTGGGATACTCCGAGCGGAAGGACCTTTTCCCTTACCTCCTGGCTCTCTCTGGTGGAGATGATCATGCCGGTGTAAGGAACGGCTATGCGGATCAGGGCACAGATTTTCGCAAAAATATCATCGCTGATGCTGTTATCAAAGGCAGAGGGATCGATATCGTCCGCATGCTTGATGCGGGGAACGCTGATCGTGTGAGGGCCTACGCCGTGAACCGCTTCCAGGTGCTCCGCATGCATCAGCAGCCCGGCAAATTCATAGCGGTAGAGCTCCAGTCCGAACAATACCCCAATGCCGACATCGTCAATACCGCCTTCCATAGCGCGGTCCATAGCTTCTGTGTGATAGGCATAATTATGCTTGGGTCCGGTGGGATGGAGCTTTTCGTAGCTCTCCTTATGGTAAGTCTCCTGGAACAGGATATAGGTGCCGATACCGGCATCTCTTAGCTTGCGGTAATTTTCTGCCGTAGTGGCGGCAATATTGACATTTACGCGGCGGATGGCGCCGTTTTTGTGATTGATGCTGTAAATGGTCTTGATACATTCGAGAATGTATTCGATGGGATTATTGGCAGGGTCCTCACCGGCTTCGATGGCGAGGCGCTTGTGCCCCATATCCTGCAGGGCAATCACTTCCGCGGCGACTTCCTCCTGCGTTAGCTTTTTCCTGGCGATATGTTTGTTTTTCAGATGATAAGGACAGTACACGCAGCCGTTGACGCAGTAGTTGGAGAGATACAGCGGGGCAAATAACACGATGCGGTTGCCGTAGAATTCTTTTTTGATCTGCTCGGCAAGGGCGTACATTTCCTCGATTTTTTCCGGAATGGAACAGGCAAGGAGAACGGACGCTTCCCGATGGGTAAGACCTTTCCGTTCCCGGGCTTTTGCCAGAATGGAGTCAATGAGCTCCACATTGTCTTTGTTGGCATCCG
The DNA here is from genome assembly GCA_964487425.1 of uncultured Marvinbryantia sp. Taxonomy (GTDB): domain Bacteria; phylum Bacillota; class Clostridia; order Lachnospirales; family Lachnospiraceae; genus Marvinbryantia. The sequence continues at coordinate 11,827 of CAZAQD010000018.1, forward strand.
CATAGGCAAGGGTCTTGCGGATTTCTTCGTCACAGATAAATTCTTCTGCCTTTAATGATTTGGGATTGTACATTTGTTTTCCTCTCTTTCTTTTCGGTCAGGTGTTTCTTCCCGATGAGTTTTATATTTTAACGGATATAATCGCCTCTGGACACCACGACCCGGTATCCGATTCCTTCCATCCGCCTTTCCATACAGTGGCGGCACTCGGCGGCTTCGTCGCCTGTGCAGATTTTGTTATCGTAAAGGTTGTATTTTTCGCGAAATTCTACCGGTGAGAGATTTGGCATCACGACATTAGCGCCCGCGAGAATTCCCAGCTCACGCCCCTTCGGGTGAATCGTTCCTAAGGCGGTCGTGGAGGGAAGCAATACATGGGGGTGCATAAGGCGTATAATTGCCAGTAAACGCAGGGTCATTTCCAGTGTTCCCGCAGGTTGGCGGCCAAAGGGCGTATCCTTTTGCGGGATAAAAGGTCCGATTCCCACCATTTCCGGCTGCAGGCGGCGGATTAGCTGCAGATCCTCATACAGCGTTTCGGCGGACTGCCCGGGCGAACCAACCATAAAGCCGCATCCGGTCTGATAGCCGATTTCTTTCAGGTCATAGAGACAGCGTATCCGGTTCTCATAAGACATTTCCTGCGGATGAAGCTTTTGATAATGGCAGCTATCGGCTGTTTCATGGCGCAGAAGATAGCGGTCGGCGCCGGCGTCAAAGAAAGCCTGATAGCTTTCGCGGGATTTTTCACCAATGGAAAGCGTGATGGCGCAGTCCGGGTATTTTTCCCTGATTGAGGATACGAGTGAACAGACATTTTCATCTGTAAAAAACGGATCTTCGCCGCCCTGCAGGACAAAGGTACGAAATCCCAGCGCATAACCCTTTTGGCAGCAGGAAAGGATTTCTTCGCTGCTAAGCCGGTAACGCTCTATATGGCAGTTATGTCTGCGGATGCCGCAGTAGTAGCAGTCATTTTCGCAATAATTTGTGAATTCGATCAGTCCCCGGATATATACCTGATTGCCATATATCTTTTGCGATACGGCAGCCGCGCGCTCTTTAAGAGCCGAGATACCGCAGGTATCCTCAGAGGAGAGGAGGTATGCAAAATCGCTTGGAGAGAGGTTTTTTTCGGATTCCAGTTTATCTATGATATCGGGTATGGGTATGTGCTCTTGCTTCATAATCAGTCACCATCGGCGGGAGCATATATGGTTTTCGCGGAAATCCCCTGCAAACGTCCGATTTTCCCGGAGAGGGCATTGATAATGTCCTGAGGCGCGTCCATAGACACGCTGATAATATGAATCTTTTTTTCGCGGTAAGGAATCCCCATGCGCCCGATAATGTACGCGCCGTATTCGTGGAGCAACTGATTTAATTTTTCAACCGAACTGGTATCTTTTACAATAATTCCGATAACAGCAATCCTTGTACTCATAACAGCCTCCTTTTTGCATATAAAAATATGCCCGGACGGAAGGAATTCGGGCACAGTAAATCATAAAAAAACCTTATTTTGCTCAAACCTTCCATCTCAATTGCATTTTGATGTCAGAAAATGATGAAAAACTTAACAGCGAGAGCGGATCTTACTGCCAAGAATTAAATAAATCGTAGCACAGTTTGGCATTCAATGCAAGAAAGAGAGAAAAAACACTTGCGTTTATGTAACAATTGTGATATGATTTGTGATGTAAAACTTCTGAATACGTTCTGGTGCGTTCGCACATACAATTCCGCCAAGTTTTATAAAAAAAGACAGAAAGGATGATTATTTGAAGTACGGGGATTTTATCTGCTTTATACAGGCAGAAGCAAAAGAGAGATTGGGAGAGGGGGTGCATGTGGAGCTTCATCAGATTATCAAGAATAATTCGGTGCTGCTGGACGGGCTGTCGGTACAGGAGAAGGACAAAGGGGTTGCCCCTACGATCTATCTGAATGATTTTTATGAAGAATATCAGAAAGGTATGACGGTACCAGAGATATTGGATTGCATAGTTGGGATTTACGAGAAAAGTAAGGTAGAGAAGGAAGTCGATATGGGTTTTTACATGGATTATGACAAAGTAAAGCAGCATCTGGCATGCAAAATTATCAGCAAAGAAAAGAATGAAAAATTGCTGAATAAGATTCCTTATGTTCCGTTTCTGGACCTGGCGCTGGTGCCGTATTATAAAATGACGGACAGCGAGATGGGAAACGGTACGATTCTTGTATTTGAAAGCCACAGAAAGAATTGGGGAATCAGCCCGGAGCAACTGATAAGGGATGCGCGGGAAAATACGCTGCGCATTCTCCCGTGGGAGATGATGAGCATGGAGAGCGTACTGAAAGGCTTCGTGCAGAAGAAACAGGCAGGGGAGTGCCCTGAGGGCGAAAAAGAAAAGGGGCTTCCGATGTATGTCCTGACAAATCAGGAAAATTATTTCGGCGCGGTTAATCTTGTCTTTGACTCTGTATTGGCGGAGGCGGGGACAAGGCTCGGGGAGGATTTCTGGATTTTGCCCAGTTCTGTCCATGAGTGCATTCTGGTTCCGGCAAGCGTACAGATGGGAAAAGAGAAGCTGGAAGATATGGTACGGCAGGTTAATGAGAAGGAAGTGGCGCCGGAGGACTATCTTTCCGATTCAGTATATTTTTACGAAAGAAGTTTGCATAAACTGCAAAAGATGTAGTATAATAAAGGGACAGCTTTACATTTTGCGGGGATGCTGTCCCTTTAATGCTGTCCCTTTTCGCAACTACCTTTGACAAATAAGAAAAATTATGGTAATATCATGTAGGAATTTGTTTACTGCCAGATAAATCCCATGCACCTGTAGCTCAGGGGATAGAGCAGTGGTTTCCGGTACCACGTGTCGGGGGTTCGAATCCCTCCAGGTGCGTTTCGAAAAAGCCAGAAATAGGAAACAATGATTCAACAGTATGGACGGAGGAATAGGGTATGGATAATATAAAGGAATGGATTTCTGATAATCTGCGATACATATTATTGGGTTTGGCGTTAATTCTGGTTCTGGTGCTTGCGGTGCTGGGTGTAAGAGCGATTACCAACATTGCCAATGGCAATACCGCGATAGGACGCCAGACAGAAGCCGAAAGCGTGACGGAAGCAAAGACGATCGTAGAATCAGAGGTACAGAATGCCGCGAGTACTGCCACGGGATCTTTGGTGCTGAACGATGCGAATATTCTTGCGACGATGGCTTCTTATTATACAGCGAGAACCAATAAGGATGTGGCTACGCTGAAAGAGCTGGAGCCGTCAATTGATGAAGCCCAGGTGGAGGCGGACCTTGAGAACAGCTATGTAGAAGAGTACACGGATATTAAGACTTATTCTGTAGAGGGGCCGACAGAGGGGAACTTTGTTGTGTACGCCTGCTATAACGGAAAAGTGAAGGATATTGATACACCGGTTCCCAGCCTGACGCAGTTCTATTTAAAGAGCAATGAGGATGGAAGCTATTACATTGCGGATACGACCGGGGATACACAGGCAGAAGAGTTTGTTGAGGAAATGCGCAAGAGCAGCGAAGTGCAGAACCTGATAAGCGAAGTGAAGGAAGCATGCAAAGAGGCAGAGGATTCAGACCCGGTATTGAAGGATTTTATGGCAAAATACGGAAATGGCTCATCGGATGACGATTCGGAAACGGAGACGGAGGCTGGAGAGAGCAGTGAATTAGTTGCGCTTGACACCTGCAACATCCGTGAGGAAGCAAGTACGGATGCCGAGATACTTGGCACTTTGTATCTTGGAGAAGCCGTGACCAAGACCGGCGAGACGGATGATGGATGGACACAGATCGATTACAATGGCGTGACAGCTTATATTAAGAGTGAATTACTCGGCACACAGGAAGAGGCGGACGCGCAGAACGAGGCGGATTATTTTGCACCCGGCGTAACGGATGATGGGACGGGAGAATAATTCGAGAAATCGATCATAATAATGTGTATAATTTATGTAAAAAGGAATAGAAATTTCTTGTCAGCATAAAAGATGAAGTATATAATAAATGCGGACGGAGAAGTCAGAAAAAGCAGATGGCCAAATGTCTATCTGTTTTTTTGTACGATTAGGAAAACAAAAGACTTAAGGAGGAAATGAAGATGTCATATGTTGATGAGGTAATTGAGCAGGTAGTAAAGAAAAATCCTGCAGAGCCGGAGTTCCATCAGGCAGTAAAGGAAGTTCTGGAGTCTTTAAGAGTAGTGGTAGAGGCAAATGAAGAAAAATATAGAAAAGACGCTTTGTTAGAGCGCCTGGTTGAACCGGAGAGACAGATCAAATTCCGTGTTCCGTGGGTAGACGACAAGGGACAGGTACAGGTGAACACAGGTTACCGTGTGCAGTTTAACAGCGCAATCGGACCGTATAAAGGAGGCTTACGCCTGCATCCGTCTGTAAATTTAGGTATCATTAAATTCCTGGGCTTTGAGCAGATTTTCAAAAATTCATTGACCGGACTGCCGATCGGCGGCGGTAAAGGTGGTTCTGATTTTGACCCGAAGGGAAAATCAGACAGAGAGGTGATGGCATTCTGCCAGAGCTTTATGACAGAGTTGAGCAAGTATATCGGTGCGGACCAGGATGTTCCGGCAGGTGATATTGGAACAGGAGCAAGAGAGATCGGCTATATGTATGGACAGTACAAGAGGCTCAAAGGCTTGTATGAGGGCGTCCTTACAGGAAAAGGATTATCCTTCGGCGGTTCTCTGGCAAGGACAGAGGCGACCGGTTACGGACTTCTGTATCTTACACAGGAGCTGTTAAAGATTAACGGCAAGGATATCGCAGGCATGACAGCGGCAGTTTCCGGTTCCGGCAACGTAGCGATCTATGCGATTGAAAAGGCACAGCAGTTAGGCGTTAAGGTGGTTACCTGCTCTGATTCTACCGGATGGGTATACGACCCGGATGGAATCGATGTGGCAGCTCTTAAAGAGATCAAAGAAGTAAAACGTGCGCGCCTGACAGAGTATAAGAATTATCGTCCGAATTCCGAGTATCATGAGGGAAGAGGCGTATGGAGCATTAAGGTTGATTTGGCGCTGCCCTGCGCAACACAGAACGAGCTGCTTTTGGATGACGCAAAAGAACTGGTGGCAAATGGTGTGACGGCTGTATGCGAGGGCGCTAATATGCCGACTACACTGGAGGCAACTGAGTATCTGCAGGAGAACGGCGTAATCTTTGCACCGGGCAAGGCAGCAAATGCAGGCGGCGTGGCGACATCTGCACTGGAGATGTCACAGAACAGTGAGCGCTTGAGCTGGACATTTGAGGAAGTAGACGCAAAACTGCAGCAGATCATGGTTAACATTACCCATAATATGGCAGACGCGGCAGAGCGTTACGGTGCGAAAGGCAACTACGTAGTAGGAGCAAACATCGCCGGATTTGAAAAAGTGGTAAATGCTATGACCGCTCAGGGCATTGTGTAAAATAGAGATAGAAAAACAGGCATTTCAGAAACGCAGGGAGGCGTACATTCCCTGCGTTTTTATTTGCCAAATACGGAGATATTTGCTATACTGTATCTGTTCAATTCGGACAGGCAGAATTGAATACAAAACAGACAAATGGTTATAACAAAATGAAAAGGATAAATAGTAAGAGGAAAGATAAATGTGCGGAATAACAGGATTTGTTGGCAAACAGGGAAATAAAGAAGAAGTTCTGGGAAAGATGATGGATGTAATCAAGCATCGCGGCCCGGATTCAGAGGGAAAATATACGACGGATGATGTGGCATTTGGATTCCGCCGCTTGAGTATCATTGACCTGGCAAACGGTTCACAGCCGATGTTCAATGAAGATGGGGAGATCGCCCTCATTTTTAATGGCGAGATCTATAACAGCCCGGAGCTCAGGGAGCGCTTTAAGGAGAAGGGGCATATTTTCCAGAACAGCTCTGATTCTGAGACGCTGATTCACGGCTATGAGGAATATGGCGAAAAGCTGGTGCATGAGCTGCGGGGAATGTTTGGCTTTGCAATCTGGGATAACCGTAAAAAACGCCTTTTCCTGGCAAGGGATTTCTTTGGCATTAAGCCGGTTTACTATGCGATGATCCACGGCAATCTGGTTTTTGGCTCTGAGATCAAAAGTATATTGGAATTTCCGGGATTTAAGAAGGAAGTAAATATGGAAGCGCTGGAGGAATATCTGTCGTTCCAGTATTCCAATCTGCCGGAAACATTTTTTAAGGGCGTATACCGCCTGCTTCCCGGCCATTATCTGACATACAGCCACGGGGAACTGAATGTAACCCAGTATTTTGACCCGACGCTGGAACCGACTTCCAAAGAAAGCCAGGAAGAGTTGGTGAAAAAGCTGGACGGGATTCTGCAGGATTCCGTTGATAAGCATATGCTGGCGGATGTAGAAGTCGGCGCCTTTTTGTCAAGCGGCGTGGATTCCAGTTATATTGCGGCAAAATATTCGGGAAAGAAAACCTTTACCGTGGGATTCTTTGATAAGGAGAATCCGTATAATGAGACGCATTACGCGGAAGAATGCGCAAAGTATTTGAACCTGGAAAATTACAGCCATACCATTACGGAAGAGGAGTACTGGGGAGAGATGCCAAGGATCATGTATCATATGGATGAACCGCTGGCGGACCCGGCGGCGATCGCGCTCTATTTTGTGGCGAGGGAAGCGGCAAAGTATGTGAAGGTGGTAACATCTGGAGAGGGCGCGGACGAGTTCTTCGGCGGATACACGATCTATCGTGAGCCGTTGTCCTTACGCTGGATGAACTGGCTGCCCAAAAGCTGGAGAAAGGGTATGGCAGGGATTGCAGAGAAGCTCCCGGAGGGGATGAAGGGGCGAAGCTATATTATCCGCGCAAGTAAATCCGTGCAGGAAAGATTTATCGGCAATGCCAATATTTTCAGCGTGGATGAGAGAAGGAGCATTCTGAAAAAGAAGACGAAGGCGCCGACGCCGCAGGAATTGCTGGCGCCTAAATATAAGGCAATGCAGGCATATGATGATACGACGAAGATGCAGTATATTGATCTGACAAACTGGCTGCCGGGCGATATTTTGCTGAAGGCAGATAAGATGAGTATGGCGCATTCTCTTGAGCTTCGCGTCCCGTTTCTGGACGTGGAAGTATTTAAGGCGGCGAGACAGATCCGCACGAATATGAAATTGAAGGATAAGACTACAAAGTTTGCCTTCAGGCGTGTGGCAGAGAAATATCTGCCGGAGTTTACGACCAATAAGAAAAAGCTGGGATTTCCGGTGCCGATCCGTGTATGGTTAAAGGAGGACACCGGTTATGGGAAAGTAAAAGAATCATTCACGGGAGAGGCGGCAAAGAAGTTTTTCAACACAGAGCCGATTTTAGCGCTGCTTGAGGAGCATAAAAAGGGCGTGAAGGATAACAGCCGCAAAATATGGACGATCTATACCTTCCTTGTTTGGTACCATGTATTTTTTGAAAATGGATTGGAGGCAGTATGACAAGAGAGGAATTTCAGAAACTGGCAGAACAGGTAATTGTTTTGGACGGTGCGACGGGATCAAACCTCATGAAAGCGGGAATGCCGCGGGGCGTTTGTACAGAAGCGTGGGTGCTTGAGCATGAGGAAGTCCTGATCGGACTGCAAAGAGCTTATGTGGAGGCGGGAAGCCAGATTGTTTATGCCCCGACATTTGGCGGAAACCGTATGAGCCTGGAAGGGCATGGGCTGGAAGGAAGAATTAAGGAACTCAATACCAGCCTGGTGGAGATATCCAAACGTGCCGTGCAAGGGCGTGCCTATGTAGCGGGGGATATCACAACCTGCGGGCAGATTATGGGTACATCGAAAGAGACGACTTATGAGGCGGCGCTGGAGAGGTACAAAGAGCAGATATCCTATCTTGCGGAGGCGGGAGTGGATCTGCTGGTGGCAGAGACGATGATTAACATTGACGAGACAGTGGCGGCAGTGGAAGCGGCACAGGCTGTTTGTGACCTTCCGATCATGTGCAGTATGACGGTAGAAGCAGATGGAAGCATTTTCTCCGGCGGAAGTGCGGTGGAAGCGGTAGCGACGCTTCAGGGAATGGGAGCCTCTGCGGTAGGCGTGAACTGCTCCGTCGGACCGGATCAGTTGGAGGCGATTGTTGCAAACATGAAAGCGGCGGCAACAGTGCCGGTGCTTGTAAAACCCAATGTCGGTATGCCGACGATCACGGAAAAAGGCGAAGCCCTTTACAGCATGACGCCAAAGGACTTCGCGGTACATATGAAGAAATTAATTCAGTTAGGCGCAGGGGTGGTAGGAGGCTGCTGCGGAACGACCCCTGAGTATATCAAAGCACTGAAAAAAATGATTTAGCGATCAGATTGGAAGACCGGATCTGCGGGATAACCGCCGCGGTCTTTTTGCATACACCGCTGTACGCTGTCACGGGAATTGCCCCAGTCTTTGTCTTTGTTGCGGTAATCATATTTCTCCGTAAACCAGACGACCTCTTCTTCCAGGCGTTTCATGTTGTCCTTCATTAAGCCAAAAAGAATCGGGTAGAATTCTGCTTTCTGTTTCTCATTTAAGCGGTCCTGCGCCGTTTCCGTGAGATGAGAGAAATGATGCAGGCAGAATCCCTTGCTGTTTTTGAACAGTCCGGCAAACTCCGGGCTGTTTAAATACAGCTCAAAAAAGGTATCTACATAGCGCCCATAATTGTCATGGATATGGTCGCAGACATAGCAGTGGCTTTCTTTTTCCGCTACCCAGGCGCCGATAGAGGTTTTGATAGGAGCGGTATCCGGGGAAGATTTTTTCATGTGTTTGAAGAGCGAAGATTTTCCGGGAGCAAAGCTTTTAATCTGCTCTGCCAGTTCTTCGTTCAGCTTCTTAAAATGAGTGCTCAAAATCAGTGCGCTGCCAAGCCGGTTGCCGTAATCAAACATCATTTTGTAATGGTGGCGGCAGAACCCGGCTTTGTCTGTCTGAGCGCGGACATCATCTTCCATATAGGAAGCGCCGCTGCCGAGCGCAAAGTTGATTGCGTGTTGTTCCAGGTTCCGTTCAATAAAGCAGAAAGGGCATTCATCATCTGCCTTAAAGGCATCCATAAGCGGGATGGTATAAATTGATTCTTTCATTGGTGTGACTCCTTTTTTATGGTTTGCAAGTAATTTGCTTCTAATATCAAGTATACTGGTATGTTGCAATTATTTCAATCAAATGTTATACTGTCTTACAGTTAAAACATCCGTTGCAGAAGAGAAGAGCAGCCCGTGCAGGTTCATTTGCGGGGGACTGTGATTTTTTCTGTGAAACAGGCGGCGGTATAAAAATATGAGGTGACAGGTATGAGCAAATATACGGAAAAGGCATTGGAAAACCATAAAAAAGGGATGAACTGCGCGCAGGCAGTGGCGTGTGCCTTTGCGGATGCAGTTGGTGTGGACGAAAATGTGCTGTTCCAGATGTCGGAGGGGTTTGGAGCAGGCATGGGCGGTATGGAGACGACCTGCGGAGCGGTATCAGGCGCCGTGCTGCTGGCGGGAATTAAGAACAGCAGCGGGGATGTGAAACAGCCTACCACCAAAGCGGCGACGTATAAGCTGTCGAAGGAAATCACCAGACAGTTTCGGGAAAAGAACGGTTCGCTTGTCTGTAAGGAGATAAAGGGAGTCGAGACGAAAAAGGTACTCAGAAGCTGTGACGGCTGTATTGAGGATGCGGCGGAGATTGCGCAGAAGGTGCTGGGATTATAAGATATGGATAACCGTATGCAGGAAGAATTTGCGGGGCGGGGAGAGCGGACGCCGGTGCGCCTGAATAAGTATTTAAGTGAAGCGGGCATCTGCTCCAGAAGGGAAGCAGATCGGCTTATTGAGAAGGGAAGCGTACTGGTGGATGGCAAGGCGGCTGTGACAGGACAGAAGGTACTGCCCACGCAGAAGATTATAGTGGAAGGAAAAGAGGCTGTCCGGGAAAAGGAGATGCTTCTTCTGGCGGTTAATAAACCGCGCGGCATTGTCTGCAGCTCTAAAAGCCAGGGCGGGGATACGACGATCGAAGAATTTTTGCATTTTCCCAAGAGAATTTATCCGGTAGGAAGGCTGGATAAGGATTCCGAAGGGCTTTTGCTGATGACAAATCATGGCGAGCTTTTGAATAAAATTATGCGTGCCGGTAATTATCACGAAAAAGAGTATGTAGTGGAAGTAAACCGCGCAATACAGAAGCCTTTCTTAAAGAAAATGGCAGAGGGCGTCCGGCTTGAGGAGTTGCATGCGACGACCCGCCCGTGCCATGTGGAGCAGACGGGGGAGCGGACGTTTCGCATTATTCTTACGCAGGGGCTGAACCGGCAGATACGGCGGATGTGCACATCCTGCGGATATCAGGTGGTGTCGCTGAAGCGGGTGCGGATTATGAATATTTGCCTGGGCAGCCTGAAAACGGGGGCGTACCGCAGGGTAACAGACAGTGAAATAGAGACATTATATGAATTGGTGAGGGAATCCAGGTCATGAGAGAGAAAATCGAGGAACTGAAAAAAGAACTGAATTACCATATAGACAGATATTATAATCAGGATGATCCGGTGATTACGGATTATGAATATGATATGATGATGCAGGAATTAAAAAAGCTGGAGGGAGAGAACCCGGATCTGATTACGCCTGATTCTCCTACGCAGAGGGTAGGCGGGACGGCAAAACGGGAAGCGGGAGTGCTGGTAAGGCACCGCGTCCCCATGCTGAGCCTGCAGGATGTATTTTCAAAGGAAGATGTTCTGGCGTTTGTAGCGGATATGCAAAACCAGTTGGATTCCCCGGAATTTGTGGTGGAGACGAAGATTGACGGGTTATCTATGGCGCTGCGCTACACAGACGGAAATCTGACGACTGCCATCACCAGAGGGGATGGAATCATTCAGGGCGAGGATGTGACGGAAAATGCCAGGGTAATTAAAGATGTGAAGGTAAAACTGAAGCATCCGATTCCGTATCTGGAAATACGCGGCGAAGTCTATATGACGGATGAGGCATTTGAAAAGGTAAATGAGCGCCAGGAGCTTTTGGGCAAAAAAGTGTTTGCCAATCCCAGAAACTGTGCAGCGGGGACGCTGCGCCAGTTGGAGAGCAAAATAACAAAGGAGAGAGGGCTGTCCCTGTTTATCTTTAATATTCAGGAGACGCAGGGCAGGACGTTTGCCACACATACGGAAGGATACGAATATTTAAAAAGCAATGGCATTAAAGTGATTGAGAACTATGAGGTATGCCATACGGGCGAGGAAGTGTGGGAGGCAATTCAGAGAATTGGAGAGCGGCGCGGTCAATTGGGGTATGATATCGACGGCGCGGTCGTAAAGCTGAATAACCTTTCGGACCGGGAACGGATGGGAGCGACTTCGAAGGCGCCAAGATGGGCGGTGGCGTATAAATACCCGCCGGAGGAGAAGGAGAGCGTGCTTCGGGAAATCGAGCTGTCCGTAGGGAGAACCGGGCGCATTACCCCGACGGCGATTTTTGACCCGGTGCGGCTTTGCGGGACCAGCGTATCCAGGGCAACTTTGCATAATCAGGATTTTATTGACGAGCTGGATATTTGCATCGGGGACACGATTGTGGTCTACAAGTCCGGTGAAATTATTCCTAAAATCAGGAAGGTAGTAAAAGAGAAACGTCCTACGGGAGCGAAGCGTTTCCGAATACCGGATAGATGCCCGGTCTGCGGGGCGCCCGCTGTGCGGGAGAAAGACACGGCGGACATAAAGTGCACCGGCAGCAACTGCCCGTCTCAGCTGGAGCGCCATATTATTAACTTTGTGGGCAGAGATGCGATGGACATCAAAGGATTTGGCGAAAGCTACATTATAGAGCTGGTCCGCCAGGGATACTTAAAGAATATTGCCGATATTTTTTCTTTAAAGAATTACCGGGAAGAGCTGATAGAAAAGGGGATTATCGGAAAAGAAAAAAATACGGATAAGCTGCTTGGCGCAATCGAGTCGGCGAAGGAAAAGGAGCCGCAGCATCTGTTGACGGGGCTTGGCATTCCCAACGTCGGAAAAGCGACGGCAAGGGAGCTGATGAATCATTTTGGCTCGCTAGAGAAGCTTTCACAGGCATCGGTGGAGGAACTGGAAGAGGTATCGGATATCGGTTCCATCAGCGCGCGTTCGATCCATGACTTCTTCGCGGAGGAAACAAACCGCGCGCTTCTTGAAAAACTGAGGGAAGCGCAGGTGAATATGGTACAGGAAATCCGTAAGGAAGGAGGTCCTTTTTCAGGTATGACAATCGTAGTGACCGGGACGCTGCCGACGCTTGGCAGGAAGGAAGCTGCGGAGATGATTCAGCGGCTTGGCGGGAAGGCGGCTGGTTCTGTTTCGAAAAAGACGACGTATGTACTGGCGGGAGAGAATGCCGGAAGTAAGCTGACAAAAGCGCAGGAACTGGGGATTCCGGTGATTAATGAAGAACAGTTTATGAAAATGGCAGTGGAGGAGAATTAGAGGGATTTGCATGCAGATTAAAAAAGAATTGCTGATGAAGCAGAAAGATCATTTGGAGAAAGGAAAGCACGGGCTGCTCAGCATCATATTCGGAAGAACGGGAATTATTGTTCTGATGGTGCTGGTGCAGATTGCGTTCCTTCTGATAGGATTTGAATTTCTGGGCAAGTATGTATTTGCTACTTACTGGGGCGCGGAAATTCTGGCTTTGATTTTGGTTGTGCATATCATTAGTAAAAGGGGGAACCCATCGTTTAAGATAGCATGGATTGTCCCGATTCTTACCGTTCCGGTTTTCGGGGCTCTGTTTTACGTATATTTTAACACACAATTTGAGACCAGGGCTCTGAACAGAAGAATTTTGGAAGAGGATGCGCGTACGGCTGCTTTGGTTGAGCAAAAGCCGGAGATAATGGAAAATCTGGAAAAAGAGTCGCAGCAGATGGCAAATCTTGCCCGCTATCTGGATAAAGTGGGCGGGAGCGCGGTTTATCAGAATACGGTATCCGAGTATTATGGCAGCGGGGAAGCCGTTTTGGAGACTTTGCTGCAGGAGCTGCGCAACGCAAAGAAATTTATTTTCCTGGAATATTTTATCGTAAATCCGGGCTATATGTGGGATTCCGTTTTGGAGATACTGAAAATAAAGGTGAAGGAAGGGGTAGAAGTCCGTTTCCTTTATGACGGAATGTGCGATCTGTTTCGGTTTCCGAAGAATTATCCGCAGCAGCTGGAGCGGGAAGGGATACAGTGCCGCATCTTTTCTCCGATCGTGCCGGCGCTCTCTACCGTGCAGAATAACCGTGACCACAGAAAGATCCTCGTGATAGACGGACATACCGCTTTTACCGGCGGAATCAATCTGGCGGACGAGTACATTAACCGCAAGGAGCGCTTTGGCTACTGGAAGGATAATGCCATTATGTTCAAGGGCGATGCGGTACAAAATTTCACGCTCCTGTTTCTGCGGATGTGGAATGTAGTGAACAAGACAAAGGAAGCTTCCGATTATCAAAAATATCTGGAAGTGCCGAAGCTGAATATAGAGACAGTAGGAAGCGGATATGTGATCCCCTACGCGGACAATCCGCTCGATGACAACCAGGTGGGCGAGATGGTCTATCTGGATATTATCAATACGGCAAAGAAATATGTCTACATCATGACGCCGTATCTGGTGCTCGATCATGAAATGGTCGTAGCTATGGCTTACGCTGCAAAGCGGGGGATAGATGTCAAAATTATTATGCCGCATATTCCGGACAAAAAATATGCGTTTACGCTGGCGCGAAGTTATTATAACGAGCTTCTTGATGCAGGCGTAAAAATTTATGAATTTTTGCCGGGTTTTGTCCATTCCAAAACGGTGGTTTCTGACGATGAAAAGGCAGTAGTGGGAAGCATTAACATGGACTACAGGAGCCTGTACTTGAGTTTTGAATGTGCGGCGTTTCTGTATCGCGATGAGACGGTAAGCGTAATAGAGAAAGACATGCAGGGGACTTTAAAGGAGTGTATGGAAGTAACGGCAGAGGTATATAGTAAGCAGCCCATTTTAACCAGGGCATTTGGCAAGGTGCTACGCTTATTTGCCCCTTTAATGTGACGTGACAGGCAAATAACAGTAGAAGGGAGAATATGTTATGCCAATTAGAGTACAGGGCGAACTGCCCGCGAAAGAGATATTAGAGAGAGAAAATATTTTTGTGATGGATGAACACCGGGCGATACACCAGGATATCCGTCCGATAGAGATTGCCATTTTGAATTTGATGCCCCTGAAGGAGGAAACAGAGCTGCAGCTTCTGCGCTCGCTGTCCAACACGCCTCTGCAGGTGAATATTACGTTTATGATGGTATTCGGGCATGAATCCAAAAACACTTCGACCAGCCATTTAAACCAGTTCTACGAAACCTTTGATACGGTAAGGAGGCGCCGTTTTGACGGCATGATTATTACGGGCGCCCCGGTGGAACAGATGCCGTTTGAGGAAGTGGATTATTGGAGCGAACTGGAAGAAATTATGGATTGGGCGAAGGAAAATGTGACTTCCACGGTTTATCTCTGCTGGGCGGCACAGGCAGCGCTGTACCATTATTACGGTATCAATAAGCGACCCTTGGATAAGAAAATGTTCGGGCTTTTCTGGCATAAGGTATCGAACAGAAAAATCCCGCTGGTGAGGGGCTTTGACGATATTTTTCTTGCGCCGCATTCCAGGCATACCGAAGTGCCGGCAGCAGACATTCACAACTGTGAGGAATTGATTGTGCTGGCAGAATCAGACGAGGCAGGCGTATTTCTGACCATGACAAAGGATGGCAGGCAGATTTTTGTTATGGGACATCCTGAATACGACAGAGTAACCCTGGATGGGGAATATAAGAGGGATCTGGGAAAAGGGCTGGATATTGAGATGCCGAAGAATTATTATCGGGATGACAACCCTGAGAACCCGCCGCTGCTGATGTGGCGTTCCCATGCCAATAATATGTATACAAACTGGCTGAATTACTACGTTTATCAGGCGACTCCGTATGATATGGTGGGGACGCCGGAGAAGCCGAGCAGATAAGAGAAGGAGAAAGAGGGAGAAAAGAGCGATGAGAGGAAAAAGGAGTTTACTGAAAAAAACAGCGGCGGGTATTTTGGCAGCCGTATTTGTGTTTACCGCAGCGCCGCAGATGCCGCTTCAGAGCCGGACGGTAAAGGCAGAGGCAGCACAGGTTGCATTAAGCGCAAAAAAGGTAACGCTGCGCAAAGGAGAAAGCAAAAAGCTGAAACTGAAAAATGCTTCCGGCAAGATCAAGTGGAAATCCAGCAAAAAGAGTGTGGCATCCGTCTCAGCAAGCGGTCTTGTGAAGGCGAAAAAGACAGGAAAGACAACGGTGACGGTGACTTACAAAAACAAACAGTATAAATGTACAGTGACGGTGAAAGCCAGTGCGGCAACGGGCAGTTCGTCCGGCAGCAAAAAGACGGCAACCGTATATTGGACGCCTGGCGGCTCCGTGTACCATGTATCGAAAAATTGCCCTACGCTGTCCAGGTCCGGTACAATTCTTAGCGGCAGTATATCAAAAAGCGGAAAAAGCCGCGCCTGCAAAGTATGCTCCTGATGATTATTTAATAGGTATACCACCATATCAAGAGTGCAAAGTCTATTAAATTATCAAGGTACTTTTAGAATTATGAATCATACATAATATTGAATTGATAAATTGGCGTGGAGTATAGTATAATTATGATTGCAAATAAAATATAGAAGAAACACAGGATAAAGGAGGCAAACATTATAAAAGAACATATCGGCAGAGAGGAAGCATTTGTATTATTGAAAAAATACAACAAAGACCATTTTCATATTCAGCATGCGCTGACGGTGGAGGGTGTTATGAAATGGTATGCCAAAGAATTAGGATACGCAGAAGATGCGGAATATTGGGGAATTGTAGGTTTGCTTCACGATATTGATTTTGAACAGTATCCGCAGGAACATTGTATCAAAGCGCCCGAGCTGCTAAGAGAAGGCGGCGTTGGCGAGGATATCATTCATGCAGTCTGCAGCCACGGCTACGAGCTGACCGTAGATATCAAGCCGGAGCATGAGATGGAAAAAGTGCTGTATGCCACGGATGAGTTAACCGGGCTGATCGGGGCGGCAGCGTTGATGCGCCCGTCGAAAAGTGTGCAGGATATGGAAGTGAAATCTCTAAAAAAGAAATATAAGAGCAATGGCTTCGCGGCAGGATGCTCGAGGGAGGTCATCCAGCGGGGCGCGGATATGCTCGGCTGGGAGCTTACGGAATTGATGCAGAAGACGATTCTTGCCATGCGCTCCTGTGAGACGGAAATACAGGAAGCAATGGCAAAAGAAGAAGCGGATTAATTGGCATGATCCCAGTCTGTCTCGTTAAATTTCTGATTTAAAAAAGCGATTGCCTCATCATACCCGTTTTCCGAAAATGCAAACGTAAAATATTGCTTTTTTTCTTCGGGTGTGGCGGTGTAACCGTATGGACCGGGATAAATACATACCAGAAGATCATCCCCCCGTTTATCGAGAAGATAGCGCATGTTGTGAAAGCTTCCGTGAAACGGGGATTTTCTTAAAAATTGCAGCGGTAAAAGTCTCTCAATCATAATGGACAGTTCCTTTCAGACATGATATAACTATATATAGTATAGCACATATTGGAGAAGAAAGAAAAGGTACGGTGGGAAAAGATGAGCGACGTTTTAGTAATTGGTATTGCAGGCGGTTCCGGCAGCGGGAAGACAACCCTGACAAATCAGATTGCGGCGCAGTTTGAAGAGCGGGTAACGGTTATCAAGCACGATGATTATTACAAAGCGCATGATGACATGGATTACGAGGAGCGCAGCAGGCTGAACTATGACCATCCCAATGCGTTTGATACGGATCTGATGATACAACATCTCAAACTGCTGAAGGAGGGAAAGGAAGCGGAGTGTCCGATTTATGATTATACGATTCATAACCGCAGCAAGGACACGGTCATTGTCAAGCCGGGGAGGGTCATTATTGTCGAGGGCATTCTGATTTTTGAAAACAGAGAGCTTTGTGACCTGATGGATATTCGGATTTTTGTGGATACGGACGATGATTTGCGGATTATCCGCAGGATCCAGCGGGACGTATTGGAACGTGCGCGAAGCCTGGAGTCCGTAATCAGCCAGTATCTGAATACGGTAAAGCCGATGCATGAGCAGTTTGTGGAGCCGAGTAAAAAGAATGCCAATATTATTGTACCGGAGGGAGGATATAATCAGGTGGCAATGGAAATGATACGTAACCGTATCAGCAGCCATTTGAGTAAAGAGCAGGAATAGATGCCTGTGGGCTTTAAAAAAACGGATTGCAAAACAGAAGAAAATCTGTTACTCTGGTCAACGAGGCGCTTTTCATGAAGAAAAGCAACCTTACTCACAGCGGGAAAAGATGGATCTTCCCATTCTGGCATGGGGCATTGGCGCTGGGGACGGATATTGGCATTTCCATGATTAGTATTTATGTAAGATACTTTTAAAAGGGGGCGGCACTATGGAGAGACAATTGATTATTTCAGTGGGGCGTGAATTTGGAAGCGGCGGGCATGTGATTGCCGAGGAGCTGGCGCGCAGATTTGAGATACCGCTTTATGACAGCAATTTACTGGAACATGTGGCAGAGAAGAAAAATGTGGCAAATCTGCAATTTGATTTTTTGAAAAAACAGGCAAAAGAAGGAAAATCCTTTGTGGTGGTGGGACGGTGTTCAGAAGCTATGCTGAAGGATTATCCGGGAATGATCTCGCTTTTTATTCTGGGAGATTATGCCGCTAAGACGAGAAGAGTGATGGAAAAGTATGAGATGACGGAGGAGCAGGCGCATCAGATGATGAAGACGGAGGACTGGAAGAGAAAGAGCTACCATAATTATTATTGCAAAGGCAAATGGGGCGACTCCAGAAATTATGATTTTTCCATCAACAGCAGTAAGCTTGGCATAGAGAAAACGGTGGATTTAATTGAGACTTACATCAAAGAGCGCATAAGTGAACAGCCATAGAGAAAGACTGTACGGGCGATTGTAATAGGAGGGGAATATGAGCAGCTTTTGTATCGAAAATGACAAAATAAAGGTGTGTATCCGCAGTAAGAGCGCGGAATTAACCTCAATTGTAAAGAAGGAAACAGGTGTGGAATATCTCTGGTGCGGGGACAGTAAATACTGGGGCTGGACGTCTCCGGTGCTGTTCCCGATCGTGGGCAATGTCCGTGATAAGCAGTATACTTATGACGGGAAAAGCTATAGCCTGAATCAGCACGGCTTCGCCAGAAACCAGGAGTTCACGCTGGTATCTGCCACCGGGACAGAAATATGGTTTGCATTGACGGATACAGAGGAGACAAGGGCGGTATATCCCTTCGCGTTTTGCCTGGAAATCGGCTATATTCTGACCGGTAATCAGACGAAAGTCTGCTGGAGGGTTAAAAATACCGGTGACGAGGTATTGTATTTTTCCATCGGAGCACATCCGGCGTTTATGTGCCCGCTTGACAGCAAGGGTGAGCAGTCGGATTATTATATGGGCTTTGAAACATCGAAAAAGGAGCTGTCCTATCGTCTGATTGATGAAAGCTGTGGCTTGATCGATCCGCGGGAATATTCCCTTGCCCTGGAAAATGGCATGCATAAGATTGAGAAAGGGCAGTTTGATAAAGACGCCCTGATTATTGAGCATTGCCAGGCACAGAGGATGTTCCTTGCCGGAGCGGATAAAGTGCCGTATGTAACGGTGGATTTTGAGGCGCCGCTTTTCGGCGTGTGGTCCCCGGCGGGGAAGGGCGCGCCGTTTATCTGCATTGAGCCCTGGTATGGAAGGAGCGACAGCACAGAATTTTATGGGACGCTTGAGGAACGCGAATATGGAAACCAGGCGAAGCCGGGAGAAGTATTTGAAAAGTCCTATACCATAACGATCGAATAGTAGTTAACAGCTATGCGCTTTTGCGCTATGATAAGCCTACAAAACCTTATGTGAATTTTTCTGAATGGAAGCATTCATTTTCGTCACATTAACTCGAAAGAGTTAATGTGACGTTTTCTGTTTATAGGATATTTAAAGGGCCTATAGAAAAAATCAGGAAATCCGCGTGCCGGCTTTGCCTTCCAGCGCGTCCAGCGCATGCTCCAAGCTGGTGATGATTGCCTGCCTGCCTTCTCCTTTGGAGATGAAGTCGATGGATGCCTGGATCTTTGGCAGCATGGCGGCTTCACCGAACTGCCGGTTGTTGATATGCTCCTGCGCCTCAGCAACGGTGATATTCCCAAGCGCTGTGGGATGCGCCGTATTTATATCGATCTCCACCTTCTCGTCATTGGTGAGAATCATCAGCATATCTGCATTTGTCCGCTCCGCCAGTTTTCCAGCGGCATAGTCTTTTTCAATAATCGCACTGGCGCCTTTTAGCTGGTTTCCCTGTGCCATAACGGGGATTCCGCCTCCGCCGCAGGCAATCACAAGCTGCCCGGCATCGACCAGCGCGTTAATGGCGTCGATCTCAATGATATCCTGCGGCCTTGGCGCAGACACGATCCTGCGGTATCTGCCGCCGGCTTCCTCAACGACATGATTTCCCTTTGCCTCTTCTTTAAGGGCTTCCTCCTTTGTCATATAACGTCCGATGACCTTTACCGGATGGTAGAAGGCGTCATCGTAAGGATCGACAAGTACCTGGGTGAGGATGGTACTTACTGTCTTACAGATGCCGCGCTTTACCAGTTCGGCGCGCAGCGCATTCTGCAGGTCGTAGCCGATATATCCCTGGCTCATGGCAGAGCAGACAGACATGGGCGCGCCGGTGTAATCCGGATGAAAATAAGCAAATTCATTCATCGCTGTATGGATCATCCCAACCTGAGGCGCGTTGCTGTGTGTGATAATCAACTGGCAGCCGTTTTCCACCATATCTGCCAGTACCTTTGCCGATTCTTTCACGGCGACCTGCTGTTCCGGGAACGTCGTACCTAAAGCCCTGTGTCCGAGGGCAATTACAACCTTTTTTTTCATGACTTGTACCTCGCAGTAAAATTTAGAATATATAAAATTATCTTACTATTCCGAATACAAAATTGCAAGCAAAGTTCTGGCATATTTTTGGGACAGACTCATATATTTAGGTTAAGGGCGCGGATAGGGAGGTGGGAGTATGACCGGCAGAAAAGAATTTTTGAAAATATTTTCCCTTAATTTGAGAAA
Organism: uncultured Marvinbryantia sp.; assembly: GCA_964487425.1. Classification (GTDB taxonomy): domain Bacteria; phylum Bacillota; class Clostridia; order Lachnospirales; family Lachnospiraceae; genus Marvinbryantia. The sequence continues at coordinate 32,093 of CAZAQD010000018.1, forward strand.
GGTGCTCTCCAGGCTGAATGTGGATGCCGAAAAGCTGCAGGAGATACGGCTGAGAGCAGAGTGTCCGCTTTTGGTTACCTGGGACGGGAAGGAGTACTTTGTAAAGCCGACAGGGGAGGTTACCCTGGATGCGCGCGGGAGCTATCTGGTAGAAAAAAGAGAGCTGGCGGAGACAATGGAATATATCTCGAATTTTTCGCTCTATGCCTTTGAGGATGAGGTTCGCCAGGGATTTCTGACGATACAGGGCGGGCACAGGATCGGAATAGCCGGGAAAATTGTCATGGACGGAGAGCGGATCAAGAGTGTGAAGCATATTTCTTTTATTAATGTGAGGCTGTCCCACCAGATTAAAGGGTGCGCGGACAAGGTCTTGCCGATGATTATCCATGATGAGGAAGTATGCCATACGCTGATTATCTCTCCACCCAAATGCGGCAAGACGACGCTGTTGCGGGATCTGGTGCGGCAGCTTTCCAATGGGACAGACTATTTTCCGGGACGGACGGTGGGAGTGGTAGATGAACGTTCGGAGCTGGGCGGCGCTTATCTGGGAGTGCCGCAAAATGATCTGGGAATCCGTACGGATGTCCTGGATTGCTGCCCGAAAGCGGAGGGGATGATGATGCTGGTGCGTTCCATGTCCCCGGCGGTGATCGCGGTAGATGAAATCGGAGATTATCGGGATATCTGTGCGATAGAATCAGTAGTAAACTGCGGATGTAAGCTGCTGACGACGATTCACGGCGCTTCCATCGCCGATATTGAGAAAAAGCCCCTGATGCAGAAGCTGATGCAGGAGAGGGTGTTTGAACGGTATATTATTTTACATAATCATAAGCGGATAGGCAGGGTGAAAAAGGTGTATGACGAACGGGGAACCGAGCTTTACTGTGACAGCGGGAGGGAATGAAGCGTGCAGAAGATAGCGGGAATCGTGATGATTGTGACAGCCTGTACCGCCATAGGCGTTCGCTCCGGCATGGACCTTCAGAACCGGGTAAAAAGCCTGATGGAGATGAAAAGGATGATAGAGATGCTCAAGGGGGAAATCCAGTATGCCGCAACGCCGTTAAAAGAGGCGTTTGAGATGCTGTCTGTGCGCTTGGAGCCGCCTTTTTGCCAATACCTGCAAAAGACGGCGGAGGACATGGGGCGAAGGGACGGGAGAACGATGGCGGTTATCCTGGAAGAAAATGCGCAGATATTATATGAGAGGACAGGGCTGGGGCGTGCGGATATCAGAGGTTTCATTCGGGCGGGTGCAAGGCTGGGATATCTGGATGCGCAGATGCAGCTTCGGACGATCGACCTGTATCTGGAAGAGCTGGAAAAGGAATACAGGTCGGCACAGGAAGAATATCAGGGAAAGATCAAAGTGTACCGTTGTCTGGGCTTTATGGGAGGGCTGTTTGCCGCCGTTGTTTTCCTGTAGGCATGAGGAGGAATCCATGAGTGTAAATCTGATTTTCAAAATAGCGGCGGTAGGGATACTGGTTTCGGTTATCGGCGAGGTATTAAAACACAACGGGCGGGAAGACCAGGCGTCCCTGGCATCTTTGGCGGGGCTGGTGCTGGTACTGTTCTGGCTGCTGCCTTATATTTATGAATTGTTTGATACCATTAAAAGCTTATTTTCACTTTGAACGGCAGGAGGGCTCATTCATGGACATGGTAAAAATCGGGATATTGGGGATTGCAGGCGTTTTGATGTCGCTGTTTGTAAAAGAAATAAAGCCGCAGTTTTCCGTGCTGCTTAGCATGACAACCTGTATCGTGATCTTTTTTTACGCGATCTCCAGGCTGGAAGTAATGGCGGAGGTGTTCGCTGGCTTGACAGAGTTTATGACTTTTAAGGAGGCGTATCTGGGGATTCTCCTGAAAATAGTGGGGATTTCCTACATTGCGGATTTCTCGGCAAATCTTTGCAAGGACGCCGGGTTTTCGGCAATTGCCGGACAGATCGAGATATTTGGGAAAATTTCTATTTTGACGGTAAGTACGCCGGTCGTGATGGCTCTTTTGCAGACCGTCTCAGAGTTTCTCACCTGACGGGAGGCAATATGGGGAGGAAAACAGGGAAAATTCTGCTGCTGCTGCTCCTTATCTGGGTGGCGCCTGTCCGGGCAGAAGAGCAGGACGAGCTCATAGATTCTTATCTTGAGGAGCTGGATCTTAAAGAGATCGAAGACAATATCACGGCTATGCTGCCGGAGGCGGATTTTCATTTTCGGGAGGCGGTGATGAAGCTGGTAAGGGGCGAGATGCCGCTGTCCTGGGAAAGCGTAAAGGAAATCGCCGTTAATATCCTGTTTGCGGAGATAAAGGTACAGAGAAAAATCATGGTACAGATATTGATACTGGCGGTGATGGCGGCGGTTTTTTCCAATTTTATCCAGATATTCGGGAAAAATCAGATTTCCGATATTGCATTTTATATTATCTATCTTTTGTTGTTTCTGCTTTTGATGAATGCATTCTGGGAATTGCGGGCAGCGGCACAGGAAGCGATGGGGCAAATTCTTCATTTTATGAAGCTTTTGCTGCCGGTCTATCTGGTGGTGGCGTCGCTGGCGGCAGGGTCGGTGACGGCGGTCGGGTTTTATGAGCTGACGCTTGTATTTATCACCGCCGTGCAGAGCCTGATGGTCTATATCGTCCTGCCGGGAACGGGTATTTATGTATTGTTCCTGCTGCTGAATCATTTCGGAAGGGCGGATTATCTGTCCAAACTGGCTGATCTGTTAAAAATGGTCCTGTCGTGGCTGATGAAGACGATGCTGGCGCTGGTGATTGGCGTCCAGACGATCCAGAGCCTGCTGCTGCCGGCAATCGATTCGTTAAAAAATACGCTGTGGACCAAAGCGGCAGGCGCGGTCCCGGTATTGGGAAATACGCTCAGTGCAGTGACGGAGTCGGTTCTTGGCACGGCGGTACTTTTGAAAAATGCGGTCGGAGCGGCAGGGCTGTTGGTGATTGCGATGATCTGTCTGCTGCCGGTGATCCGCCTTGCTGCCTGCACCCTGCTTTATAAAGCGGTCGGGGTGGCAGTACAGCCTATATCAGATAAGAGGATTACCGACTGCATCAGCGGCGTGGGGGAAGGCGTAATCATGCTTTTAAAGGCGGTCGGCGTGACCGGGGTGATGTTTTTGATTACGCTTGCGATGGTTACGGCATCATTGAGATAGGCGGTGCGGGAGAGAAGGAATGGAAGCGATTTTTAGCTGGGTAAAAAATATAATCTGCTGCCTGTGTATGCTGGAGCTGCTTTACCATATCGTCCAGAATGCGGAATACCGGAAATATCTGCGTTTTTTCGGCGGAATTATTTTTATATTGCTCACAATGGAACCAATTTTGAATGTTTTTGAACTGCAGTCCTCCTTTGAAGAGGCATTGTGCGTTTCCCTGCGCCAGGAGGATGCGCGGGAGCTCTCGGAGGCGGCGGATTCCCTCGCGGAGCTTCGCAGCGAGAAGATTTATGAGGCGTATGAAAAGGAGCTGAAGCGCCAGATCGGAGCAATTGTGGAAGGGCATGGCGGGCATTACAGTAAGCTGGAGATCCGTTTGGAAGAGGAAAACAGCGTGTGGAGCCTTGAGGGGATAGAGATCATACTTAGCGGCAGCCGGGATGAAGGGATAGAAGAAGCAATAGAGGGGATCTGCGCAGAGATCAGTGCAGTATATGGAATTGCGCGGGGAGAGATTTCCGTATCGTTTAAGGAGTAAGGTATGAATATAGAGAAGCTGAAAGAAAAATTTATAAAAGTCCGCAAGGACCAGTGGCTGCTGGTTCTTTTGGCGGGGATTCTTCTGGTCGTAATCGCGCTGCCCATGCAGGAGGAGCAGGGGGAGGTACAGGAAGCGGCGGAAGCATCCGCAGTAAAAGAGGGGGAGGATGCCACAGATATGGAGGCGCGCCTTGCGGATATCCTCAGCAAAATGGAGGGCGCGGGAACGGTGAGGGTCATGATTACGCTGAAATCCTCCGCTGAGAAAATCGTGGAAAAAGATATTCCTTCTTCAGACCGCGATACACAGGAACAGGATGAGAGCGGAAGCAAAAGCACCGTGGAGAAAGAGCGGGATGAGACAACCGTTTATGAGCGGGACGAAAAGGGAAATGAGACGCCCTATGTAACGCAGGAGCTGGCGCCGCAGGTGGAAGGGGTGCTTGTGCTGGCGGAGGGCGGCGACAATGCAGTGGTAATAAAAAACATTACTGAGGCGGTGATGGCATTATTTAATCTGGAAGCGCATAAAATCAAAGTAATGAAGACGAACTAGAAGGAGGGAATCGCAAAATGAAACATATTATGAAAAAGAACCAGATCATTATCACGGCGTTGGCAATCATGATCGCGGTCGCAGGATACTTAAATTATTCGGGGACGAAGCTGCAGGAGGCTGTTGTGCAGAGCACGATTGATGAGGATCGGATTCTTTCGGAAAACGGGATAGATACGACGGATGTTTCGGATGCGGATGAAGTGACGGACACACCGGGCGAAGCAGTACTGACCAGCCTGACCAGTTCCTCTTTTTCAGCAGAGGCAAAGCTTACGCGGGAGCAGGTACGTTCGCAGAATAAGGAAACATTAATGGAAGTCATCAATAATGAGAGTATCGATGAGGAGCAGAAGCAGAACGCCATCGACAGTATCACTTCCCTCACCGATCAGGCGGAACGTGAAGCAGCGGCGGAATTGCTTCTTGATGCGAAAGGATTTGAGGGCAGCGTGGTAAGCATTACGGACGGCAGCGTGGACGTCGTGATTAATATGGCGGAGATTACAGATGCGCAGAGAGCCCAGATAGAGGATATCGTAAAGCGCAAAACGGAGATCCCGGGCGAAAATATTGTGATTACTCCGGTAAGCGGAGAATAGGAAACGCTAGGGTAAAGTTTTTGTAGGAAAATAAAAAATAGAAAGCACCTGATT
>CAZAQD010000019.1:0-14542 GCA_964487425.1 uncultured Marvinbryantia sp.
CTGCCGTATCAGGAATATAAAACGGCAGGCTTTTAAATTTCTGTTATACATCCTGAGTTCCACGTTCCCAGATTGCCTCGGCAACGACGGTACGAATGCGGTTGATGTGCAGATAGGGGATCGTTTCGCCGTCTTTGAACAGCTTTCGGGGCAGCTCGCACGGCTGTCCGTCTACAATCAATTCCAGTGAACCGTCTTCCAGATACCAGAACCAGAAATTGTCGATTTTCAAACGGATGTACCAGCCGGTAAAATGATGGAATTTATAAGAAAATCCGTTGCGGTGAAATACTGCGCTTCCATCATTTGTGATGCGGTTATCTGCAGGGGTATATTCTACAGAGCCGCTGTCCAGACGTTTGACAGAACCCTCCTGCACGGAATAATCCCATGTGATAAGCCCTTTGAATACCTTGAGTTTTTTCCGGCTGTTATAGAGAATGGGGTAAGTCAATAGCTTTTTATCAGCCGTATAGTCCCGTGGCGCCCGCTCGCGCCCTTCCAGATCGCGGAGTGCTGAGAGGATGAAAGAGGATGACTCCCTGCGCCGCCTGTCAAGGATTTCGCGGACGGGAACCCAGTCAATCGCCTGCGGCGTTTGGGAAATCAGATCTGTTTCCATGTTAATGATGCGGTAGCCAAGCCCAAAAGCGTTCATGATGCCTGCTACTTTATCGCTCCTGCGGGAGCCCACATAAAAATCCTTTTCAAACAGCATACAGAGACAGCAGGCATGGAAGGAATTGGTGAACACACATTTGGCGTTCTGGAAATATCCGATCCATTCTTCAATGCCGATGGCATAGCGGAAGACATAGTCCACATCATATTTTTTCAGGCGTCCGTTTTTGACCGCTACATCGGTAATTTCCACAATCTTTAAATGATGGGCATTTGCGTAATTTACTGCCTGCTGGATGGTGTCGGCGGCTTTCTCAGCAACATAATACAGGAGAAGATAGCCTTCCTCCTCCGGTTTGATGGCGATATTGTCATAGAAATCGCGCTCATGCAGCAGCACGGGGTCCAGTACCCAGGACACCTGCCTGCCGGTGTTTGATTCGACGTATTCCTTCAGGCTGTCTTCGCGGACGGACAGATAATCAAAGTCTTCGAGATAATGGAAAAACTGCTCGTCCTCCTCCCGCGATTTTGCCAGATATCCGCCGCGGCTGGCGGCATAGGCAATTTTCCATTTGTTTTCCATCGCCGTGCTGGCAAGGAAAAAGCCCCGGTCGTAGCCAAAGCCGGGCTGGTTTTTCCAGATAACATCGGTAGCGCAGATGTAGCAGTCAAAGCCCGGATCTTTCGCTTCCAACAGATCGGAATTATAGCAGAATTCTGTTTTTTGATAACGGGTATCAATAAATGCCTGGAATTTTTCATAGCGAAGCTCACGGTCAGCGTAAAGCGGCTTCCAGGAATTGCGCTTTTTGGTATATTCCGCTATTTTGGCATCGCGGTGTTTTCGCTCTTCCTCCGTGGTGACAACCCGCTCTTTTTGCAGGCGCACCCGTTCGGCATAGTAATCGTACGGATGCCTCATATCAAAGCCGTCGAAATAAATGGGCTTGTAGCTGAGGATGGTTGTCTCGATGCCGTTCTTCAGCAGAAACTGCTGAAACGCATAGGTGTGCAGCGGGCAGGCAAAGTTCAGTCCTTTGGAATACATATTGATAGAGATAATAGCTATTTTCATATGGGTTTCTCCTGCAGATAAACTATTTGTTTCGTAACCAGCGAAGCTTATGCTTCCACACGGCTTCCGCCCTCATAGCGCGGATGCGGTTGACGGGAAGAAAAGGAAGCGCTTCCTCGTCCTGAAACAGGCGGATCGGTACGTCTGTTTCGGCGCTGTATTCTGCGGTTTCTTTAAACGTGCCATCCTCCAGATACCAGAACCAGCGGTTGTCGATCTGAAAACGGATATGCCAGCCGAGAAAACGGTGCCCGAGAAAACGGAAGCTGTTTTTCAAAAGACGGCTGCTTCCGTTGTTGATGGAGAGGATATTGCCGGGAAGGTACTCGAGCGTACCATCCTCCATTCTTTTTAATACGCCGCAGGACGTATCGTAGGAATGCGACATAGCGCCCCTTAAGTAAGCAAGCGTTTGTCCGCTGCAGTAGCGGATGGAATATGTCAGAGCCTGCTTATAGCTCAAGTAATCCTTAGGCGGGCGCTGCCTGCTGCGCACATCGCGGATTGCCGAGAGGATAAAATCGGCAGATTCTTTGCGCTTCTGCGCAAGAATCTCCCGCACCGGGGCAAAATCAATATCCGCCGGCTCATGATGGATCAGATCGGTGTCGGCGTCGATGCGCCGCTCTTCCAGGTGGAAGAGCTTTAGAACGTTTGTGACTTTATCTCCATGCCGGAATCCGGCAAAAAATTTCTTTTCAAAAAGAATACTGAAACAGCAGGCGTGGAAGGAGTTGGTAAAAATTACGTCCGCATACAGTAAATATCCCAGCCATTCCTCAAGCCCGATGCCGTAGCGGAAAATACTCTGAAAATCATACTGTTTCAGGCGCCCGTTTTTGCGGGGCAGATCCGTGATCTCCACGATCTGCATATCGTGCGCTTTGGCATAGCGAACAGCCTGTTCGAGCGTGTCGTTCGCTTTTTCCATAACGTAATAAAGGAGCAGATAGTGTTCTTCAGCGGGCTTTATGGCAATGTCCTCGTAAAATTCACGTTCGTGCAGCAGTACGGGATCAAGCACCATTGTCACTTCTTTGTCAAGATTCTGTTCAATATGTTCCTTTAAGCTTGCTTCCCGCACAGAGATATGGTCGAGATCCTCAAGATAATGGAAAAACAGTGCGTCATCCGCTTCGGATTTGGCAAAATAGGTTCCGCGGCTGGCAGCATAGGAGATCTTCCACTTATTTTCCATAGCCGTACTGGCAAGGAAAAAGCCGCGGTCATATCCGTCGTTGGGTTCATTTTTCCAGATCACGTCGGTTGCGCAGATGTAGCAGTCAAATCCGGGATCCATCACCTCTAGCAGGTCGGAATCATAGCAGAAGTCTGTCTTGATATAACGCGTATCAATAAAATGCTGGAACTTGTCATAGCGCAGCTCGCGCTCGGCATAGACGTTTTTCCAGGATTTGGATTTCTTGCGGAAATTCTCCAGTTTTTGTTCAATCAGCAGCCGTTCTTCCTCTGTCTCCGCGTGTTTTTTTGCGTACAAATCATACTTGGCGGAAAAATAGTCATAAGGGTGGCGCAGATTATAATTATCATAATAAATAGGTCTGTAATTAAGCACAGTGGTTTCGATCCCGTTTTTCAGCAAAAACTGCTGAAACGCATAGGTATGGATCGGGCTGGCAAAGTTCAGACCTTTTGTGTACATGTTAATAGAAATAATAGCGATCTTCATATAAACACCTGTTCTGCCGGGCGGGCAGGTGAGAATTTTTTATTAAACCAAAATTTAATTTATTATATCGCACATGCGAATTTCGGTCAACAACTTCGTCGGGATTTGATATTTCTATATATAATTATTCCACAGGAAAAAAGAAAAATGTTTGTTTAAAGGAGGAAGCTTATGAAAAACGCAATGATTTCAAAAATAATACAACAGATGCTGCCATATCTTGACAATACGCAGATGAAGCGGTTGCAGCAGGTGTTGGAGTACAATTTATACCCTTATGAAATTGTGGAAAATAAGTTGGCAGAGGAAAAAGAGAATGATGAGGAACTGGTAAAAACGTTTCTTCAGGCAAAGCGTATCGAAGGCTGTTCAGAAAAAACATTGAAATATTATCAGAAGACCATTGATTTGATGATTTCTTCCGTTGGAAAAGGAATATGCCATATCGTGACAGATGATCTGCGGATCTATTTGACGGAATATCAAAGCAACAGAAAATTAAGCCGTGTAACAGTGGATAATGTACGGCGTATCCTGTCAAGCTTTTTTTCATGGCTGGAGGATGAGGATTATATTTTGAAAAGTCCGGTGCGCCGCATACATAAGGTAAAGACAGCCGCTAATATTAAGGAGACTTATACGGATGAAGCTTTGGAATTAATGCGTGATCATTGTACACAGATGCGTGATCTGGCGATTATAGATATGCTGGCGTCCACAGGAATGCGTGTAGGCGAAATGGTTCTGTTAAATAAAAGCGATATTAATTTCGCTGAACGGGAGTGTGTTGTCTTTGGAAAAGGGGATAAAGAGCGGGTTGCTTATTTTGATGCCAGAACCAAGATTCATTTACAAAATTATCTTGCCGGGCGTACGGATGATAATCCGGCATTGTTTGTGACGCTTCGTGCCCCATATGAAAGGCTCAGGATCGGCGGAATTGAAATGCGATTGCGCGAAATGGGAAAGCAGCTTGGAATAGCCAGAGTTCATCCTCATAAATTCCGCAGAACATTGGCGACGATGGCAATTGATAAGGGGATGCCGATAGAACAGCTTCAGCATCTGCTGGGGCATAAACGGGTAGACACGACACTGCAGTATGCGATGGTGAAACAGAGTAATGTAAAATTTGCACACAAAAAATATATCAGCTAGTGAGATAAACAAACATTTATTTCTTCAAAATACATGTCTCTTAACATTTGATTTTCTAACAGCATCAAAATTCCAACGCTTATATTGTATTTCACAAATGTGATACAAATTTTGGTTTACAACTTGAAGCGCTTAAGTTATTGGAGGAAAGAGTGAATGAATGCAAATGGTGGTCATGTTTTTGTTGAAAAACTAAGGCGCAGAGGACGAAAAGCGGCAGAAAAACTATCTTCATATATGGGGAAATTTTCTAAGAATGAGATCGATTTCCTGGAGCCTATCGATAAATTTTGTGTTGATTTTAATCAAGTATCAGGTATCTATGATGATTATTCCCAAAAATTATCGGAATGTGGTATTTCCATCCCGGGGTCATCTATCAATGATTGTTATTTTAAGCAGACGGTTGATCCAAAGATGATTTTAATAGTGGGGCTTGGGAAAAATGTGCGTGGAAATATGCTATATGTTTTGCAGGAACTTAATTTATCCGAAAGCTTCGACGGATTTAGAATTTTTGTCCGTACTTCTGAAAAAACAGATGATATTGTGAGGAACTTTATTGCCAGAAATCATTGGAGCCGGACGGAGACCGTGCCGGATACGGAGCAGTATCGTGTTCTGATGGAAACGGCGAAATATATGCTTACAGAAGTTTACTTTCCAGAGGCATGGGTTAAGAAGCCTGAGCAGGTTTATATTAATATTTGGCATGGGACGCCATTAAAGAAACTGGGGTTGTCTAAGAATTTTCAAAATACTCATAAAAATGGTACTCCACAGAAGAATTTTATGGATGCGGATTATCTTTTATACCCTAATATCTATACACGGAATAAAATGTTGGAATCTTATAAAGTGTCACAACTGATGAAGGGAAAGGTTTTGATGCTTGGGTATCCACGGACAGGTGGGATGCTTGCAGCCAGCCCAAAAGAAATTGAAAAAGTTCGAAATAGATTGGTACCGAATGGAGAAAAACTTTATACATTTATGCCGACTTTTCGAGATTATCTCTCTGTTGAAACAGTAGTTGCCCAAGCAAAAGAACTGTTGGATTATCTGGATGCAAATATGTCAGATGAACAGGTTCTGTATGTGAATCTTCATCATAAAGTAAATGATTCTATTAATTATGATGATTTTAAGAGAGTAAGACAGTTTCCCGCTGATATCGATTCTTATCAGATATTGGCAGCCAGTGATGGCTTGATCAGTGATTATTCCAGCGTATTTTTTGATTATCTGGCATTGCGCCGGCAAATCATTCTTTATATTGCGGATTATGAAGAATATAAAGAAAAACGTGGAATGTATATGGAGTTAAAGGAGCTGCCATTTGATATGGCGGAAACTAAGGAGGAAGTTCTTAGTGCTTTGAACCGTGGAAAACAGTATGATGATACTGCTGTATTCCGGGAGTTTTGTGCCTATGATTCCCCGGAAAATGCTAAGAAGCTCTGTCAGCTCATACTTCAAAATGAAGAGGGATTGCTATTGGAAGAGATTCCCCAAAACAGATTGCCTAAAGTACTGATTCATTCTGACCTAATGAGGGCGGGAAGTGAAACAAAGATGCTGGATGAATTTACCCACATCTATGAAAAAAGCAGCTATGAAATATATATGAGTTGTGATATGAGCAGGCTAGATTCCAAGAACAGCGGGGCGTATCCGATGTTTTTTGAGAATCCGGTGATTGGTTCGGAATGCAGCCCACATCTCAGTTCCGTGGGCAGAGCAATGAAGAAGCTTTATATGGAGGAAAAGATTTCTTTTGCGGAAGCAATGGATTATCTGCAATATGATTACGCGCTGATGCCCAAAAGAATGTTTGGGCAGGCGGAATTTGATGTGGTTGTGATTTATGATAGTGACGATCCGGAAAGAGTGATAGCGTTTGCAGAGATGGGTGTGACGACATTTCTGTTTTTGCGGAAATATATATTAGAGAAGATAGCGGACGGAAATGTTTTTTTGAGAGATGCCGTTTGTTATGCAGCAAGATACTGTAGTTGCATTTTTGCGCCGTCTGCTTCGGAGAAGAAGCAGGTGATAAAGCTATTGGGGCAAAGCTATAGGGAGAGAGTTTTTGTAATATCATCTGCAGAGCAGATGAATATGGCTATATTGAAGGCATGGGAGGCAAAGCAATGAGAAAAGTAATTACTTATGGAACATTTGATTTGCTGCATTATGGACATATCAATTTGCTTCAGCGAGCAAAAGAGGCGGGAGACTATCTGGTTGTAGCGTTATCCACAGACGAGTTTAATTGGAATGAGAAACAGAAGAAATGTTATTTTAGTTACGAGGAAAGAAAGCGATTATTAGAGGCAATTCGTTATGTAGATCTGGTTATTCCGGAAGAAAGCTGGGAGCAGAAAGTTTCCGATGTCAAAGAGTTTCGTATTGATACGTTTGTTATGGGTGATGACTGGGAAGGAAAATTCGATTTTCTAAAAGAATTTTGTGAGGTGATATATCTTCCCAGGACACCGGATATTTCAACAACACAGATAAAAAACAACCTGGGTACAAAATAGTAAGAATATGAATGGAGATACCATCTATGAAGTGGCTTCGGGCGTTACTGTCTAAAGAGTCTGAAAATCTTAATCCTTCAGAGCGGCTGACAGATTATCAGCGTATGGAGGATGCACTGGTTCAGTTTGAAGTGGAAAAAATAAGCGACAGAAGATTGGTTTATTTATCCAATGGAGCTAAAACTGATGCTGGGCGTTATACAGAGATTTTTGGGAAATACGGGCTTGAAGGGAAGGAGCTGGATTCAGGTAATGGCAGCGGTATCTATGCGGCGATTCAGATACTCTCCAGGATGCCGGAAAAACAAATTGCTGTGAATGGTTTTATGCATGAGGATGCAGTTTTTATGGGATTCTATGCCAGAAAGAAAGTAGGTGGAAAATGGTATTGGCTTACAGAGGGAAATAAGTGGTCAGTCATCGATGCGGTAATGCCGGCTAAATACCTAATAAAGGATGAAGAACATATCAGCCAGCTTTGGGAAGAACCAGATGAAATCATTTTTCTCGTTGCACAGTGGAGAGAAAGGGATTCAAATAGATTTTTGAATTGTGGGTATCAGATGTTTACGAACAGGCTAATGGCACATGCCTTTGGCGGATATAGGGGAGAGACATATTGCAATACTAAGGCGGCCTTCAAAAATGGCATAAAAAATGGGTATCAATATTACGAAGTGGATTTCTCTTATACAAATGATGGACGTCTGGTTCTCTGTCACGGATGGACAAAAAGCAATTGCAAGCATACGGGATTCACATATTCACCAAGCTTCGAAAACATGACATACCGACGTATTATGCGTAAGAAGGTTCATGGCGAAAGGATTATGGATGTGAGGGAGTTCTATCGGGAGGCCGTACAATTACCGTATGTATATGAAGTGGATTTTCATAATATACGCGGGGATGATGCAAAGAAAAGGATTTGCTCATTGCTGGAGGATTTTCGGTATGATGAGAAAATGCTTCATCGGATTTTGATACAGGTATATTCGGAAGAAATGTTTTTTGCTATTGATTCTGTCTATCATTTTAGCCATTATCAGTATTTGGTAGGGAAAAATATGGACAAATTGGATGAGATCATCACTTTTTGCCTGGATCATGGAATCTGCGCGGTAGCGATACGTGCTAATCTTGCCAAGCCGTTTTATGTCAGAAAGCTAAAAAATGCAGGGCTATATATTTTGTGTTATACTGTCCAGAGCGATATTGACTATGCAGGAAAACTTTTGGATTCTGGGGTTGATACAATTTGTACGGATTGGATAACTCCGGAGCAGCTTACACAATCAAAAAATAATTTTGGAAAATATCCATTTTACGTGTACTATAACAGCGGCACATCACCGGATGGTGAACAGTATTCGCAACTGATTGAACAGGGCATACTGTCCGGTAAAGTAGAAAAACTGGAAAGTGGGAATGTGGAATATAAGGATCAGAATATTTGGCAGAATGACGGCGCTAGAGGACTTACTCCCAATTATTTTGCGGTGGAAGGTAAAACGTTTGCGGGATGGAAATTACGGATTAGTATTGAGGGCAAACAGTTTTGGTATTGTAATGATCATTGTTATCATGCTGGTGCAGATTTAAAAAATACTTCCGGTCTTGACCCCGTGATTTTTGCCGATGGATCGGTTCTGCCGATATGGACATTTAAAAGAAATACAAAGCTGATTATGGTGGCAGTGTGGAAATAAATTTTTGTTGATATTTCAGGTCGCGTGAGCTATAGTAAGAGTATAGATTATGCAATATACAGGCAAAGTCTGGTATATGGAAGGAGGTTTTTATGGAGAAGAGAATGGAGCTTGGCAGAGAAATCAGGTTTTTAAAATGGGCGATACTTTTGGCGGCGGCGTTTACGGTTTCCTTTATGCTTAACAATGCGAGGTGCCTTGCAGCAGGCAGTACCTATACGGTAAAAGTGGACAGCGGCTATCTGGCGCTGCGCACTGCAAAGGCTTATGATTCTAAGAATGAGATCGGTTCGCTTTATACGGGAGATACGGTAGAGGTCAGCGATACCAGCGATTCTACTTATTGGTATGTATATTCCCCGAAGCTTGGCAAATACGGCTATGTTAATAAGAATTACCTGGTTGCGGCAAAGCAGAGTACCGGCAGCGGAGATACCTGGACTGTGAAGGTAGACAGCGGCTATCTGGCGTTGCGAACGGCGAAGGCTTATGATTACAGCAACGAGATCGGCTCGCTGTATACCGGAGATACGGTGGTGGTCAGTGACTACAGCGATTCTACTTATTGGTATGTGTATTCTTCTAAGCTTGGCAAGTACGGCTATGTCAATAAAAATTACTTATACGGCGGCAGCGTTCCAACGGGAACGAATACCTACAGCGTGAAGGTGGACAGCGGTTATCTGGCGCTGCGCACGGCGAAGGCTTATGATTCCAAGAACGAGATCGGTTCGCTTTATACCGGGGATACGGTAGAGGTCAGCGATTACAGTGATTCCACATACTGGTACGTATATTCCGCAAAGCTTGGAAAATACGGCTATGTAAATAAAAATTATCTGGTTGCAGTCAGTACAAGTACCTCTTATCCGACTTACACGGTGAAAGTAAACAGCGGTTATCTGGCATTGCGTACAGCAAAGGCCTATGATTCAAAAAATGAGATCGGAGAGCTGTATACCGGCGAGACGGTACAGGTAATCGACACCAGCGACAGCCAGTACTGGTATGTATATTCCACAAAGCTTGGAAAATACGGTTATGTAAATAAAGATTACCTGTATTAAACAGATGTCAAATATCCCTGGTATGCCGTTGAGATATACCAGGGATAAGTTGTATTACGGCGAAGGCGGGTGCAGATGCACCCAGGCCGGAGAATAGCAGTAAACGGGCAAATTTTAACAGAAATACACAGAATTTGCAATTGCAATTTAAAATGACCTGTGCTATACTGTGAGGAAATTAAATAGAAAATAATAACAGGTGCGATAAGGTGAAGCCTTATTCGTGAAAAGGGAAACAGGTGAGAATCCTGTACGATCTCGTCACTGTATTTAGGGAATAGGAAAACTCTGTGAACACAGATAACCACTGGGCGACTGGGAAGGTGTTTTCTTATATGGATCTATGAGCCAGGAGACCTGCCTGTTATTGGTACGGGAGCGCTGCTCCAGATCACGAGGAATTGGTCGTACTGGTTGGAATTAGATGATTTTATCCTGGTCCCCTTTTACTTCGGTAAGGGGATTTTTTGTAGGATGATAAAGGATATCATGTAGTTGCTGTTTTCGTTTCCGTACTTTGAATATGCAGAGGATATCAGCTCTCAGGTGGCTTCGGCGGATGAGATGATTACGCCGGAGGACGTGGTGGACGAGGACTTGGTGTCCATCTATGGAGATGAGCTTTTGGATAGTACCTATGCGATAGAGGTGCGTTCCAGCTCCTCCATGTTTCGTATCATTGATTGCCAGTTAACCGTTGAGGATGGCGTGATGACAGCGGCAGTTACCCTGAGCAGCGCAAAGTATGATTATATGCTGGTTGGCGAAGAGAAGTACCTGCCGGTCAATACAGAAGGAAACGCTTCTTTTGAGATTGTGCTTACAGGACTGGATTACCGGATGCCCGTGACGATAGATTCAACGGCTCTGGGAAAACCGCAGGAACTGGATTATGTACTGTATTTTGATTCTGCTTCTATTGTAAAAGAATAAAAACAAAGAAACGAAGATAGGGCAGTCCTTTGGGCTGTCCTATCCTTTATCACAGGAGGTTATTATGGAAAAGAAAATGAGAAAGAGGATGGGAATCATCCTGGCTTTGGCAGTGTTTTGGCTGTCTGCCGCCTGTGTGCAGGCAGTGGAGGGAGACGGAATTTATACGCCGGATGGATTTTCGTGGTCCGGCGGAACCGGAAAGGTAGAGATCTCCTGTGATAAGGTGGAGATCGCGGATGGACAGGCGTATGCTGAAATCATTTTCAGCAGTTCTTATTATGAATACGTAAAGGTGTACGGCGAACAGTATGATGCGGTTCATGAGAATGAAACTTCCGTCTTTACGATTCCGGTGGAATTGAATGTGGAGAACACGATCCTTGCCATGACAACAAGGATGTCTACATCGCATGAGATCAAATATACGATCTGCGTCCTTCTGGGAGAGGAAAGCGGCGCGGCAGTAAAGGAGAGCGGCACAGAGGAGGGCGGCGGTGAAGAGACGGAGGAAACCGCAGCAGAAGAGGAAACCGCAGCAGGAGCAGACAGCACGGCGGCAGGAGCGGACAGCACGGAAGAGGGTGTGCCGGAGATTGCCGGGCTTACGTTTGAATCTGTACTGGAGCTGGACTATGCGGAGTGTTTTGATGTATACTATTACGAGGGCGGATATGCGCTGATCGATGTACATGACAGCGCGCGCTATCTGGTGGTGCCTGAGGGGCTGCAGGCGCCGGCGGGCATAGATGAAAGCATCGTAATACTTCAGAAGCCGCTGGACCATATTTATCTGGCGGCAACGGCGGCAATGGCGCTGTTTGACGCACTGGATTCCCTGGATGCGATCCGCCTGTCGGGAACGAATGCATCCGGGTGGTATATTGACCATGCCGTTGAGGCGATGGAGGCGGGAGAGATTTTGTTTGCCGGGAAATACAGTGAGCCGGATTACGAGCTGTTGGTCAAAGAGGACTGTACGCTTGCCATCGAGTCAACCATGATTTTACACAGCCCGAAGGTGAAAGAGATGATTGAGATGCTGGGGATTCCGGTCTTTTTGGATTATTCCAGCTATGAGGAGCATCCTCTTGGCAGGACGGAGTGGATTAAGCTCTACGGCGTGCTGATGGATAAAGAGGAAGAGGCGAAAGCGTTCTTTGACGAGCAGGCAAAAGTGATTGAGGAATTGAAGGATTTTCAGAATACAGAGAAGACGGTCGCTTTCTTTTATGTGAATATGAGCGGATCGGTAGTCGTGCGAGGCCCTGAGGATTACATTCCCAAAATGATTGAGCTGGCGGGAGGGCGCTATGCGTCGGCGGGCATCGCGGAGGGAGAAGGCGAAGGGAGCCGCCATTCTTCCCTGAATGAGACAATGGAAGAATTCTGTGCGCAGGCGGTAAATGCGGATTATCTAATCTATAATTCGACGATTGACAACCCGCTGGGCGGCATCGATGATTTGCTGGCAAAGAGTGAGCTCTTTGCGGATTTTAAAGCGGTGAAGGAAGGGAATGTCTGGTGCACCGGGAAATATCTCTATCAGGCGACGGATATTGTGGGGAATTTAATCACGGATATCCATTTGATGCTGACAGGAGATGACGGAAGCGGGATGACTTTCTTATATAAGGTAGAATAAATGCGGGAGGAAACTATGGGGCAGACAGAGAGCTTTCATCAGGAAAATGTAAAAAGACGGGCGCGTTATCTGTGTGTGTTTGCCGTACTGACAGTCGCTTTTTTGCTGATTACTGTTATCAATATCAATACGGGAAGCGTTCGGATATCAGTTCCTGAGATTTTAAAGATCCTGTTTTACCATGCGGGAGACGATACCCAATACAGCATTATATGGAAAATCAGGCTGCCGCGTGTGTTGATGGCAGCGCTTCTTGGCGGCGCTCTTTCCCTGTCCGGGTTTCTTTTACAGACATTTTTCGGGAATCCCATTGCGGGGCCGTTTGTCCTGGGGATCTCCTCGGGAGCGAAAATGGTGGTGGCGCTGACGATGATCTATTTTCTGCAGCGGCTGGGGCAGGTATCCTCTTATACGCTGATTGCCGCCGCTTTTATCGGCTCTCTGATGTCGATGGCATTTATTCTGCTGGTGGCGCGAAAAATCAATCATATGGCGATTTTGCTGGTGGCGGGAATTATGATCGGATATATCTGTTCGGCGGTGACGGATTTCGTGGTAACGTTCGCCGAAGATTCGGATATTATCAATCTGCATGGCTGGTCGCAGGGAAGCTTTTCCGGTATGAGCTGGAGTAATGTGGCAGTCGCCGCTGTGGTGGTCGGCATCGCCGGCATCCTGTCCTTTTTGCTATCCAAGCCAATCGGCGCCTATCAGCTTGGGGAATCCTATGCGCAGAGCATGGGTGTGAATATCAGGAGGTTTCGCGTAGCGCTGGTGTTGCTTTCCAGCATTCTGTCCGGCTGCGTGACTGCTTTTGCCGGTCCCATCTCTTTCGTGGGGATTGCCGTTCCCCATCTTGTGAAATTAGGGCTGAAAACGTCAAAACCAATTGTGGTGATACCGGGCGTGTTTTTGGGCGGCGCTGTTTTTTGCATGATGTGCGATCTGATTGCGCGTATGGCGTTTGCCCCGCTGGAGCTGAATATCAGTACGGTGACCTCGATTTTTGGCGCGCCGGTTGTGATTATTATGCTGCTGCGCAGGCGGAAGGGGTGAGAAAGATGGCGGATTATTACTTTCAGACGGAAAGCCTTTCGGTGGGCTATAACGGCAGGGCGCTGATCCGTGATATTTCTCTGGGAATCAATAAGGGGGAGATTGTGACCCTGATCGGACCCAACGGCGCGGGAAAATCCACTATTTTGAAAAGTATTACCAGGCAGCTGCAGCTGATTGCCGGAACCGTGGTGATCGATGGCGGCAGCCTGCAAAAGATGTCCCATAAAGAGCTGGCTGTGAAGCTGGCGGTAGTTCTGACGGAGAGGATGAAGCCGGAGCTGATGACCTGCCATGATGTAGTGGCGACCGGGCGTTACCCTTATACCGGCAGGCTGGGAATTCTTTCTGCCGTGGATGAGAAAAAGGTGGAAGAGGCGATGGAGACGGTTCACGCCGGCGATCTGGGCAGCCGGGATTTTAATGCCATCAGCGACGGACAGCGCCAGAGGATTCTGCTGGCGCGGGCAATCTGCCAGGAGCCGGAGATTATTGTCCTTGATGAGCCGACGTCTTTTCTGGATGTGCGCTATAAACTGGAGCTGCTTTCGATCCTGCGCAATATGGCAAAAAAGAAGAATATTACGGTGCTGATGTCGCTTCATGAGATCGATCTGGCGCAGAAAATTTCCGATAAAATCATCTGCGTCAAAGGAGAGCATATTGCCCATTATGGCGTGCCGGAGGAGATTTTTAAGGAAGAGGCGATCAAAGAGCTGTATACTATTGATAACGGTTATTATGACCCCGTGTTTGGCAGCATAGAGCTGCCGAAAAAAGAGGGAGAGCCGGAGGTGCTTGTACTTTCCTCCTGCGGTACGGGGATTCCGGTGTATCGGAGGCTGCAAAAAGAAGGGATTCCTTTTGCGGCGGGCATCCTCTATACGAACGATGTGGATTATCAACTGGCAAGGCTTTTGGCAGAGAAGGTAATTACCGAAAAGCCGTTTTGTGAGATAAGCGACGCTTCCTATGAGGAGGCGCTGCAAACGATGAAAAGCTGCCAAAAAGTGATTAATGCCGGCGTTGCAATTGGCGA
>CAZAQD010000019.1:14642-35612 GCA_964487425.1 uncultured Marvinbryantia sp.
GCGTTTTTGCCAATTCAGGCAGAAACGCTTTTTTATATTTTCCGTGCCGGTTTTTAAAAAAGGTTCCGGTTTTCACAAAAGATAAGTACGCCCCAGGGCGAAAGCGGGACTTCCTGCTGCGCCGCAAATGCCTTGCCGGAGAGAAGCTCTATTCCCGGCGCCGGGAGCGTGACGCGCTGCGGCAGGGCGGAAAAATTCATATAATAGGTAATCACTTCCTGATAGCGGTTGGTGCCCCTGCGCACAATGACGGGGAACCGGTATGGAAAGAGAGGGATCTCCCATTTGGCGAACAGATGGGAAAGCAGCGCCTCCAGTCCCTTCTCCTCAAAGCAGCAGCCGAGATAAACCGCGTATCCGTTGCCGTAAGCGTGGCAGGTGACGGCGGGGATATTTCCCCAGGCGGGATGTACATAGGTACAAAGGATTTCAGTATCTTCCGCCGGCTCCAAAAGCTCCATCCAGTCGGTTGCCCGGCAGGAATGCGGGAAGGCGGGAATGCCGGAGGTTAATTGCACATCCACCGGTTTGGTGAAGCGGTCATAGGATATGCCGAAAACTTCGTTTAGCCCGTGCGGCTGGGTATCGGCGTAAATTTTCAGGCTGCGATCACAAAAACAGCTTTTAAAGGTGGCGATCAGCCTGCCGCCTTCTTTTACGTAACGGCGAAGCGCCTGGATCAGATCTTCGCAGGCGCAGTACAGCGTCGGCAGGATCAGAACCTCGTATTGGCTGAAGTCCCGGCAGGAATCATCGATCAGGTCATACTCTATATTCAGGCGGTAGCAGGAGTCGCAGGACCAGCGCAGATAGTCGCTGTAGGTGTGCGCAGGCGTATCGCCCTGCTGGCAGGTGGGAAACCATTTTAAGCCAATCTGAGAACGGCTGCTGACCATGATGGCAATTTTGCTCTGCTTTTCCAGGTGGAGCAGATGGTCGGAGAGACGGGAAAAATCCGTTCCGATTGTTTTGGCTTCCTGATAAACGGCTCCGGCAGAAAAATCATGGCTCAGGATGCCTTTCCAATAGCTTTCCACGGCATTGTGGATACTGTGCCAGTGCCAGTAGCTGACGCCGTCCGCACCGGAAGCAAGATGGGCAAATGCCTGCAGGCGAAGCTGTCCCGGGTAGGGCAGCCAGCCGAAATTGCCCTGCGCCTGCGTTTCCAGCACAAGATAATTACTTTTTTTCAGCGCATAGGCGAGAGCACCGCCAAAGGCAATTTCCGCCCCGGTCAATGCGTGCTCGGAAGGATGGTAGATATCGCAGCCGGCGATGGTAAGCGCGGCTGCAGCTTCAAACTGATCGACCTCCGGCTGCAGCCCGAAGGAGAATAAGCGCCATTCGAAATCAAAATTATGCGTGACAAACTGGTTTGGACGGCGGTATTCGTCGATGATTCCGCGCTGCCAGGTGAGAAAGCCGGTGACAAGATGGCGCTGGAATGCCTCATATTCTGCCCCGAAGCTGGCGTTGATCGTACCCCGCACGTCCGGCAGGTCATCCCAGCTGCCGATGCTGTTTGACCAATAGGCAAAGCCCATGCGGGCATTTAAATGTTCAGGTGTGCCATAGCGCTCCTTCAGCCAGTCCTTAAACAGCGCCTGCGCACGCGCGGAGCAGGTGTCGTAAGGCTTGGTCTCATTGTCGAGCTGAAAGCCGATAATACAGTCGTATCCCTGTATTTCTTCCATTAATCTGCGAATCATTCGCTCGGCATGGAACAGATACCCGGGGTGTGTGATATCAAAATTCTGGCGGGCGCCGTAGCGGCAGACTCCGGAGTGGGTCTCTGATAAAATATCCGGGTATTTTTTTGCCAGCCAGGGCGGAATCGCGTAAGTGGGTGTGCCGATGATGACGGAGAGAGAAAATTTTCCGGCTGCCTCCAGGACTTTGTGCAGCATGGAGAAATCAAATCTGCCGTCTTCAGGTTCCCAGGTACTCCAGGTGGATTCGGCGATACGGATTGTATTGATACCTGCTTCCACCATCATGGAGAAATCTTTTTCCATCCGATCAAACGGAAGGTATTCATAGTAATAGGCAGTGCCATAGAGCAATTTTTCGTGCATGGTAATCTCCTTTATCTTTCAGAAAAATTTCTTTAAACTCTTGCGGGCTTGCAAACGTTTTGTTATGCTTACATAAATACAGGGCAAACGGCTGCGTGAACGTATTTTATCACAGGCGCTTCCCGGGTGCAACAGGCTCAGCGCCTGCAAAACGAAATTATGGGGGACGGGAATGGAGAAAAAGAGTCAATATACATTAGAGGATATAGCCAGAGAGCTTGGCGTCAGCAAAACGACTGTTTCCAGGGCAATTTCAGGAAAGGGACGTATCAGCCAGGCGACGAAGGACAGAGTGAACCAGTTTATACGCAAGTATCACTATCAGCCCAATGTCATGGTAAGAGGACTGGCTAAAAAGAAAACATATAACCTGGGGCTTGTGCTGCCGAAAGGTTATGCAGACACGGATATTCCTTTTTTTAAAGAGTGTATGACGGGAATCTGTGAAATGGCATTGAAATATGACTATGACATCGTGATTTCTATGGCGGATGAGCAGGATGATTCCCAGGTGCGCAGACAGATTGCAAACGGCAAAGCGGACGGGATTATTATGAGCCGTTCCTCTGAAAATTCCGCCCTGCAGAGATTTTTAAAGGAAAATAAGGTTCCATTTGTCGCTATCGGAACATCTGATGACAAAGAAGTAATCAGTGTCGACAACCAGAATGAGGAGGCAAGTAAGGAGCTTACGGACTTTATGCTGATGAAAGGGATGAAAAAGCTTGCGCTCTTGGGTGGAAACTACAGCCATGACGTGACCAAAAGTCGCCTGCGGGGATTTCTGGAAGCACATGAGGAGCGGGGGATGATCGCGGTAAAAGCGCTTGTTTTTACGGAGATAGACAGTTATACAAAAGCAATGAAGGCGGTGGAGCAGGCTCTGGAGAGAGAGGCGGACGGGATTCTCTGCATGGATGATTTCATTTGCAGCATCGTTTTAAGCTGCCTGCGCGACAGGGGGATAAAGGTTCCCGACGAGATACGCATTGCAAGCTTTTATGACAGTATCCGCCTGGAACATAACGCGCCTTCTGTCACAAGCCTGCGTTTTGATACCAGAAAGCTTGGAAGGGTGGCATGTAATACGCTGCTCAGGATGCTGGGGGAAGAAGTGGAGGAAGAAATGGAGCATTTGAGCTACCAGGTTATCCTTCGTGAGTCGACAAAATAGGGGTGTGAGCAAACGGTTGCGCAAATTGCGCATTTTTGGGGAATTTTATTGGTGGAAATGCTAAAAACAGACGGGATAAATTCAATGATTGTGCATAATTGACAATAAAAGGCGAATGATTTATACTAAAATCATAAACAAGCGGTTGCGCAATTGCGCAAAAATACACAATTATAAGGAGGACAATATGAAATTTAGAAAAGTATTAGTACCGGTACTTTCCGCTGCTATGGCAGCATCACTTGCGATCGGTGCAGGGGCATCAGATGAGACAATTTCTTTAACTCTTTGGGGTGCTGAGGAAGATCAGACATTACTGGCAGAGCTGGTAGAAGATTTCAAGGCAGCTTATCCTGATGTGACTTTTGATATTCAGATCGGCGTTGAGTCCGAATCTACGGCAAAGGATACGGTTTTAACAGACGTGGAAGCAGCGGCAGATGTATACGCTTTCGCGAGCGACCAGATCTATGACCTGGTAAATGCAGGCGCGCTTTTGAACCTGGAAGAGTATGGCGAGGCGCTTACGCTGGCTGGCAAGACGCTGGATGATGTTAAGAATGATAACGTGGCAGGTTCTGTTGAGGCAGCGACCGTTGACGGTAGCCTGTATGCATTCCCGCGTGCGGCTGATAACGGCTATTTCCTGTTCTATGATTCTACTGTTCTCACAGAAGAGGACATTGCTTCCTGGGACAGCCTTCTGGCAGCGGCAGAGGCAGCAGGCAAGAAAGTCGGCATGACGCTGGCATCCGGTTGGTATAACGCTTCCTTCTTCTATGGGGCAGGCTTTACAACCGACTTAAACGACGACGGAACCACTTACATAGATTGGAACGGGACAAGTGCAGACGGCTATACAGGCGTTGATGTAGTAAAGAGCATGCTGAACATTGCAGGCAGCCCGGCATTCATGGCAATTGCTGACGGCGATATCTCCAATCAGATCGCAGCAGGCGGACTGTGCGCAGTTGTTTCCGGTACATGGGATGCAATCACTGCACAGGAAGCATTTGGCGACGGCTATGCGGCAACCAAGCTTCCGACCTTTACGGTAGGCGACGAGCAGGTTCAGCAGGGTTCTGTAGCAGGATACAAATTTGTAGGTGTTAACGGCTATGCGGAGAACGCAGGCTGGGCAGTATTGCTGGCAGATTATATCACAAACGAAGCTTCACAGCAGAAGTTCTTTGACCAGCGTGAGAGCGGCCCGAGCAACAACGCGATTATCGATTCTGATGAAGTAAAAGCAAACGTAGCTATCGCAGCTCTGTCTGTACAGGCTGAGTTTGGTAAGACTCAGACGGTAGGCGGCAAGTTCTGGGATCCGTCACAGACCTTTGGTGAGTTGATTGCACAGGGTACATTGTCCGTAGACGATGACGAGGCAATTCAGGAAGCACTGGATAATCTGGTAGAGGGTGTATCGGCAGCGCTTGAGTAATTAGGAAACTAACAGACCCATATGCGT
The DNA here is from genome assembly GCA_964487425.1 of uncultured Marvinbryantia sp. GTDB lineage: Bacteria > Bacillota > Clostridia > Lachnospirales > Lachnospiraceae > Marvinbryantia. The sequence continues at coordinate 19,363 of CAZAQD010000019.1, forward strand.
TTGCATATGGGTCATTTTCAGTCATAGGGAATTGGATTCATAGGGAAGGAGGCTGCTATGGCGGGTAAAAAAGAGGGAGGAGCCGTTTCGGCAGTAGGCGGTTTTTTTAAAGCAGTTGGCAGATATTTTTCCGATTTCGGAACAGCGTTTGCCAAAGGCGATATATTTGTTAAACTGTCCGCACTGTGGATGGGGGCAGGATATGCGAGGCGCAAACAGTATGTGAAAGCGCTGATTATGACGGTACTGGAAGCTGCGATTATTGCATTCAGCTTTACATTCGCAACAAAGTATGTGCCGAAATTCGGTACACTGGGAACCGTAAAGATGGAAAAAGTCTTCAATATGCAGACAATGAAGAGTGAATTCAATGATTACGATAACTCGTTTCAGATTTTACTGTTTTCTCTGTTCAGCTATGTAGTATGGCTTGCGGGCATCTTGATCTGGATGAAGAATATTGTCAACGTCTATAAGCTTCAGAAGATGGAGGAAGCGGGCGAGCATATTAATTCCTTTAAGGAAGACCTGCACAGCTATATAGAAGAGAAATTTCACATTACGCTGCTTAGCCTTCCGGTTCTTGGTATTGTGATTTTTACGGCGATTCCGATTTTACTGTTGATTTTTGTAGCGTTTACCAACTATGACCAGCAGCATATGCCGCCGACAGAGCTCTTTACCTGGACGGGCTTTACGAACTTTTTAAGCCTTTTCGGAGGCGGCGGGCTGACGGTTACGTTCAGCTATGCGTTCGTACGTGTACTGGGATGGACGCTGGTGTGGGCATTCTTTGCTACCTTTACGACTTATATCGGCGGTATCCTGTTATCTTTGCTTTTGAATAACCGGAAAACGAGGATGCCGAAAATCTGGAGGCTGTTGTTTATCATAACGATCGCCGTGCCGCAGTTTGTATCGCTGCTGCTGGTGCGTAACTTTTTCTCTAATGGCGGTATCGTCAATACGATCTGTGCCAATATCGGACTGACGGGCTTTCTGCGCGACATCGGGCTGGTATCTACCAGTTATATTCCGTTTTTGTCGGCTCCGGGCTGGGCGCACGTGATGATTATTTTGATTAATATCTGGATCGGTGTGCCGTATCAGATGCTGATTGCTACAGGCGTTTTGATGAACCTGCCGTCCGACCAGTTGGAGAGTGCAAGGGTGGACGGTGCGAAGCCGTTCCAGATATTCAGGAAGATTACCATGCCGTACATGCTGTTTGTCACAGGACCGGCGCTTGTTACGGATTTTGTAAAGAATATCAATAACTTCAATGTCATCTATCTGTTGACAGAGAATGTGTATACGACAACCAACCAGGCGATGGCGAATTCGCAGGCAAAGGAAGTCGACCTGCTGGTAACATGGCTGTTTCGGTTGACGCAGGATTACTACAACTATAAGATGGCATCGGCAATTGGTATCATCGTATTTATTATCTGTGCGGTCTTCACGTTGATTGCGTTTAACCGCATGATAGGAAATGGGAAGGAGGAGGACTATCAATAATGAAAAAGATGAAAGGAAATCGAACCTCATCGATCGTATTGCACAATTTATTAATTGCAGTTTTGGCTTTCATTTGGTTAATTCCGATTATATGGCTGGTTTGTACTTCATTCAGTTCTTATTCAGGCATGAACACCAGTACCTTCTTTCCCAAAGAATGGAGTATCATCCATTATCAGAAATTATTCCAGCCGGACAGCGTGGCGCAGTTCCCGCAATGGTTTATTAACACCTTTATCATTGCCTGCGTAACCTGTGTGGTTTCCACAGCGTTTGTGCTGATGGTGGCGTATGCGACTTCCGTAATGCGCTTCCCGATGCGTAAGCCGCTGATGAATTTTGCGGTTATTCTCAACCTGTTTCCGGGTATGCTGGCAATGATCGCAGTATATTTTACCTTAAAGACATTTAACCTGACAAACAGCTATGCCGGGCTTATCATGGTATATTCCGGTTCGGCAGGCTTGGGCTATCTGATCGCCAAAGGATTCTTCGATACGGTTCCCCGAGCGCTGTGTGAAGCGGCACGGATTGATGGCTGCAGCGAGGCGCGTATCTTTGCGCAGATCGTAATTCCCATGAGCCGTCCGATTATCGTGTATACGGTTATCAGCAGCTTCCTTGTGCCCTGGATGGATTTCGTTTACGCGAAGATGATCCTTAATGCGGGCGTTTCCTCAAAGTATACCGTTGCGATCGGATTGTATAAGATGCTGGATAAGAGTCTGATTAACAGTTACTTTACGATTTTCTGTGCTGGCGGTGTGCTGGTATCCCTTCCGATTTCCATTCTGTTTATGATTATGCAGAAGTTCTACGTAGAGGGAATCACCGGAGGCGCTGTTAAGGGTTAATAAAAGACAGAAAGGATATCATTTTTATGGAACAGTTTATTGTTAATATCATTCACCGTCCTGAGATGGTGCCGGAGTATGCGGAAAAAGTGACCGGACATGGACAGGCGGAGGATATCGGACGTAAGGCATTGCTGACCGAAAGCCTGGATATTTTTAAGACACAGCAGGAATGCGCGCACAAAAACGGACTGAAGACTACGATTGAAATGACCTATGCCAGCCTGTTTAACGATGAAGCGGTGGAGCTGGCGAAAAAGCACCATGAGCAGTACGGCGACGAGATCGGGCTGACGCTTTTGGGGCTGCCGTGCAAGGAGTTCCGTGAAAAATATAAGACAAAAGATTTCTGTATCTGGATGTTTTCGATGGAGGACAAAAAAGCGATCGTCGAGGATGTATTTGAAAAGTTTTACGAGCGCTTCGGATTTTACCCCGAGTCAACCGGGTCATACTATATGGATGCCGAGCTGACCAATTATATCAAGGAGAAATATCCGTCTGTAAAATGCGCGGTGGCTACCTGCTGGGAGGAAGGACCGAAGGCATACCATACCTGTAATAACAGTTGGTACACCTTTATGGACGGAGGCCCCTGGGCGCCGTGGATTCCCTCAAAGCAGAATACACATGCGCCGGCAGCCAATGAGGCGGAAGATTCCGGTATTGTGGCGATTCCGCATCTGAGCCGCGACCTGATCGCCTGCTACGACGGCAATGGCTCTAATTTCGGCACGCATCCGCAGAACGTCCTGCGGGGAATGATTTATGATACAGAGACATGGGAATACCCGTACCTTTACAATCTGATCGACCAGTTCCGTTATCAGGCAAAGTTCAACAACGGATATGCCTATAACATGATGTTTGTGGGACCGGGCTGGATGAACAAGATGGGAAGATGGGAAGCGCCCTATGAGCTTTTGCTGAAATCCTATGAGGACGGGTGCGCATATTACGGAAAGCTGAAAAAAGAAGGCAGGCTTATGGATATGACCATGAGCGAGTTTGCGGATTATTACCGCCAGAAAAAGTCTTACACGGAGCCGGAATGCGCGCTGTGGAGAGATATCCTCTATGGCAGCAATAAGCAGGTATTCTGGTATTGTGATCCCTATATGCGCGTGGGCGTAAATATGGATCAGGGCGGAGCCATTGTGGATCTGCGCCCGTATGTGGCAAAGCTGAACTGGCAGGTCGGCATCGGCACCCCACACATTCAGGATGCCAGCTATCCGTTTTTGATTCAGGAGAAATACCGTGCCGGATACTTTACCCACTATGCCGGAGAAGGGACGCTGCGCAGCGCAAAGATCTGCCATAACGGAGAGGAGGTAGACCTTTGCCTCTGCCGTACGAAGGCGCATTTCTCACAGGAAGGCAAAAACCGCATTCTCACGCTGGATCCGGTGGAGGTCGTATTTGCAGATCTGACGGTTCAGATACAGACGGTGATTACCTTTGCGGAAGGGGAAAGCTCTATTAAAATTGACCGTAAGGTACTGGAAATGAGCGATCCTGACGCGGTGGTTACGATTAATGAATATATGGTGGGATGTTATGGAACCACAGAGTATACGGAGGATATGAGCAGCCTGACGCTTTGCGCGCAAAAAGGGGAAGAGAAGACAGAGCTTTCCTATGAATATAAGTGCAGGGAGTGCGCGATAGAAGGGGCGGACGCCGTTAGCTGTACGCTGCCTCCGATTGAAACGAAGGTGTCTATGTCCTGCGAAGGGCGGGGGAAGGAAGGCTACTTCAAGGAGGGTTACGCATTCAGCCCAATGTTTACTTTGGGATATAATGGGAAATTAGGTAATAAGGAGGTCTTTACAACATGGCTCAATCTGGAAAAGGCAAATTAAATTACCGCTGTCCGTCCTGCTTTATGCGCGATCTGGACATTGATATGTTTTATGACCGTGATAAAAAAGAGTACCATTGTATCCGTTGCCAGTATACCGGAAGTGAAGAGGATGTCCTGGCAAAAAATGAAATGGTAAGATTCCGTTACCGGGACATGATGAAGAGGTTTACGGACTTCGAGGATTTTAGTTAACGGTTCGGGGGCGGCAGTATGCTGCCCCAAACATATTTACTTTGATAAAATATAATACTGAAGAGGTAAGGCATGAAGGATTGGATCAAAGGAATGGATCTCTCCACATTGTTGGAGGTGGAGCGCTGCGGCGGAAAATTTTACGACCATCAAAAGCGCGGAGATGCGATGGAAATTTTAAAGGATTACGGAATGAATATGATCCGTCTTCGACTTTGGAATGATCCGTTTGATGAAAACGGCGTTTCCTACGGAGCGGGCGGTAACGATATAGAGACGACCCTGGCACTGGCAAAACGGGCGCAGGCGAAGGGGATTGGCTGGCTGCTGGATTTTCATTACAGCGACTTCTGGGCGGACCCGGGAAAACAGCGTGTGCCCAAAGCATGGCGGGGAATGGGAGTAGATGAACTGGAGCAGGCAGTATATACTTATACCAAAGAAGTGCTGCTTCGCTGCAGCCGGGAGGAGATTATACCGCAAATGGTGGCGGTGGGAAACGAGCTTTCGCACGGGCTTTTATGGCCCTGGGGAAGGACGCCGGAGTACGCCAATATTGTCCGGTTCGTCAATGCGGGAATCCGTGCGGTGAGGGAAACGGACGCAGGGCTTCCGGTTATGATTCATCTGGACAACGGCGGAAATAATGAATTGTACCGCACCTGGTTTGAAGCTTACTTTGCGCATGGAGGAGTAGATTTTGAGTATATCGGGCTGTCCTATTACCCTTTCTGGCACGGGACATTGTCGATGCTGAAGGATAATATGAATGATATCGCAGCCCGATACCGGAAAAAGCTGATTGTCGTGGAAGTCTCTATGGGGCATACGATGGAGGACTATCAGAAATACGAAGGGCTGTCATCCGGCGAGAGAAAAGGAATGGCGACGAAGCCGGAGCTGGCAGAGAAGATCGACTATCCCATGACTTTTCAGGGACAGGCGGACTTCATGGCGGATATCCTGGAAGTGATCCGCCAGGTTCCGGGCGGGCTTGGAAGAGGTTTCTTCTATTGGGAGCCTGCGTGGATTCCGGTGGAAGGAAGCGGATGGGCGACCGAGGCAGCGTGCGGCTATCTGGAGGAACAGGGGCCGGGAGGCAACGAGTGGGCGAATCAGGCATTGTTTGACTACGAGGGGAATGCATTGCCGGCGCTGGAAGTGATTCGGAATTTTAAGGAGTGAACAGGATGATGGGAAGGCGCGGTGTGGTGTGGAAGACACCGACGGTAACCGCTGATGGATTAAAAATATTTGCCTGTGTTGTGATGCTGATACAAAATATCGGGCTTGTAATCGTAGAAAACGGCTTGATTGATATCAGCCGGTATACCCAGGCAACGCTGGCAAGCGCGATGGAGGTGGATTCGCGCCTGATGATGCTTGCGGGGATCAGTTCCGTTATGCAGCTAATTGGCGGCTTGGCGGTTCCGATTTTTGCCTTTTTGTTGGTGGAAGGATTTTTGCATACATCGGATTATAAAAAATATTTATATACGATACTGCTGTTCGCTCTGCTTGCGGAGATACCGTATGATTTTGCCGTAAAGCAACGCCTATGCGACTTCTCCAGCCAGAATGCGCTGGTGACAATGGCGATCTGCCTGGTAATGCTGAAATGTTTAAGTCTGGTAAAGGAAAAACTGGTTTCGTTCGCGGCGGCAGCAGGAGAGATCTGTATTATGCTGGGAGCGCTGGCGTGGGTGACAGTCTTTCGTGCACAGTATGGGCTGTGCATGGTGCTGTTGACAGCAATCTTTTATCTATTCTATAGCAGGCATGTATGGAAGACGGTTTTGGGTTTGCTTGTAAGCCTTCTCTATGTGACGGGGCCGCTTTCCTTTTATGGAATCTGGTGCTACAACGAGGAGCGTAAGGATAAGCTGCCGAAGTACGCATATTATATTTTTTATCCCCTGCATCTTCTGGTGCTGGGCATCATAGCAAGGTTTCTTGTATAATGAAAAGGCAGCGGGTGCTTCCCGCTGCCTTTTATCTATCTTATTCCTCTTCGAAAGCGTCTTTTCCGAGCCCACAGACAGGACAGAGCCAGTCTTCCGGTACATCTTCCCAGGCGGTTCCCGGTGCAATTCCATTTTCCGGATCGCCTACTTCCGGGTCGTACTCATAACCACACGGACACACATATTTCATCAGATATTCCTCCTTTATTAAATTTTCTGATATGATTATACCATGATATTGGCAGGAGTCAAGACGCTTGTTTCCGGTAAAACGCCTGTATTTGTTCCCGGTAAGGAGGAATTTTTTTACAGGCTGGAGGAAATTGTAATAAGAAAGATATATTATTTCCGGTATTTCTGTGGTAAAATCAGGAAAGATGAATAAATGGATTGGAAAACGGATACCGGGATCTATTAACCGGGATCAGGGACGGGAAGTATCCGAAAGACAGCAGGCTTCCCTCGGAAAAAGAATTGTCCCAGGCTTATGGAGTGAGCAGGATCACGAGCAAGAGAGCGCTGGAGGTGCCGGATTATGACCCGATTTCGGGCGGGCTGCAGGAGGAATATGTACAAATTAATCATACGGGTCTAAAGGAACTGATTCGTCAGAATAAAGAATGCAGCGCTTTTCTCTGCGTGGAGTCCAAACTCTGCGGCGTGATGTGCAGGAAGATGGAGGAGATGGGCGCAGTGTGTGAGATGGTGTCCTTTGACGGGGCGGGGTATCGCGGGGACGGATATGTCACAGCTTATGTCCGGCAGAACGAAAAAGAAATGGCAGTGCGCGCCGTAAAGAGACTGGAGCAGATGATCGCCGGAGAAGATAAAAAAAGCGATATTTGCGTGCCCTATGATATCATAGAGAGAGCTGGAAATGATATATAAATGATATGTTATTTTGGCGCGCGTAAAAGCGCAGCGGTATCAAACGGAAAGGGGATAGGGAAATGTTTCTGATGAAAGAACGTGTATGGAAGCTGATACGTTCTGTCGGGGAAATGGTTTACAGCCAGACGTATCCGGTGGAGGAATATCAGATGAAACGATCCGGCGGCGGGATAACAGATGAAGGGCAGCCGGGCGGGGAAGGCTGGGAGAAGCTTGCCGAGCGGGATGTCTGGGGCGGGCACAGAGAACACTTTTATTTTAAAACGATGATTAAAATGCCGCCGGAATGTGCAGGGAAAAAGATTGTCTATGAGCTGCGCACGGGAAAGGAAGGGGAATGGGACGCGTTAAATCCCCAGTTTATGCTGTACGTAAACGGCGAGCGCAGGATGGGGCTGGATGTCAATCACAGGGAGGTGCTTCTGACAGAGGCGGCGAAGGAGGGCGAGGAATTTGCCCTGCTGCTGTGCGCCTATACGGGCGACCACAATTTTTCCCTGCACCTGTATTCGCAGTTTAAAGTGCTGGAGTCTGCGGTGGAAAAATATTATTATGATCTTCTGATTCCCTATGAGGTGGCGAGGCTGCAGAAGGAAGACAGCTATGAACGGCGCGTTATTTTACAGTGCCTGAATGAATCCCTGAATCTTGTAGATTTAAGAAAGAGCCATTCTCCCGCGTTTTTGGCAAGTGTGGAAAGAGCGGATGAATATCTGCAGAAGGAATTTTATGGGAAATACTGCGGAAACAGTACAAGCACCATTTATTGTGTAGGGCATACGCATATCGACGTGGCGTGGCTGTGGACGCTTAAAACGACGCAGGATAAAGCGGTGCGAAGTTTTTCTACAGTCCTGGAACTGATGAAGCAGTATCCCGAATATAAGTTTATGTCCAGCCAGCCGCAGCTATATCTATATGTGAAGGAAAAAGCGCCGGAGATCTATGCGCAGATCAAAAAGCGGGTAGCGGAAGGCAGATGGGAGCCGGAGGGCGGCATGTATGTGGAGGCGGATTGCAACCTTTCTTCCGGTGAGGCGCTGGTGCGCCAATTCCTTTACGGGATGCAGTTTTTTGCCAAAGAATTCGGGGTAAAAAACCGTATCCTCTGGCTGCCGGATGTGTTTGGATACTCGGCGGCGCTGCCCCAGATCATGAAAAAATGCGGGATCCGCTATTTTATGACTACGAAGATCAGTTGGAATGAAGTGAATAAGATGCCGTACGACACTTTTTTGTGGCAGGGCATCGACGGAACAGAAATACTTACACACTTTATCCCAACCAGAGATTACGGTATGGGAGCAGTGGAAGATGGCACAGAGACGGAGCATTATACCACCTATAACGGAACTCTTAACGCCTCACAGGTGATGGGCGGATGGCAGCGCTACAGCCAGAAGGATTTGAACAGCGAGGTGCTGATGTCATATGGCTACGGAGACGGAGGCGGCGGACCGACCAAAGAGATGCTGGAAGCGCAGAGGCGGCTTTCCAGGGGAATTCCGGGCAGTCCCAGGACCGTGCCTGCTACTTCACTGGAATTTTTCGAGACGCTGGAAAAGAAGGTATCGGGTAAGAAGGAGCTTCCGCGATGGGTAGGCGAGCTGTATCTGGAATATCACCGGGGCACCTACACTTCGATGGCAAGGAATAAGAAATGGAACCGGCGCGGGGAGTTTGCCTGCACCAATCTGGAGTTTTACAGTATCCTCGCGGAGCTGGAAGCAGACAGTCTGTATCCTTCTTCAGAAATCTATGAGCTGTGGCAGATCCTGATGCGCAATCAGTTCCACGATATCCTTCCGGGCTCAAGTATTAAGGAGGTTTATGAGGATTCAAAAGCGGAATATGCGCACCTGTTTGGGGAAGCGCAACGTCTGGAAACCCAGGCGCTTATCCGGCTTGCCGGGCGCACGAAGGCGCAAAAGGGCAGCCTGATCCTCTATAACGCGAACAGCAAAAGCGTGAAAGCGCCGGTTGTGCTGCCGCAGGGCCTGCGCACCGCCGCCCTCAAAAAAGACGGCAGAGTCATTCCGGTACAGCCCGCAGAGGAGGGGGCAGTAGCAGTTGTGGAGGGCGTGCCGCCGAAAGGATACGCTGTTTTTGAAGTGATCGAAGGGGAACCGTGCCGGGAGAGCACTATGAATATCAGCGAGACGGGCGCAGAGACAGATTTCTTTATCATACAATTGAATGAGAAAGGACAGTTTTGCAGAATTTATGATAAAAAGGCGAAGCGGGAAATCCTTCCGGCAGGCGCCTGCGCGAATGTTATCGTCAGCTACGAAGATCGTCCGCATAACTACGATGCCTGGGATATTAACAATTACTATGTGGAAAAAGCCTGGGAAGTGGACGATGTAGCCTCGGTGTCCGTCGTGGAAAACGGACCCGTACGCGGCTGTATCCGTATTGAACGAAACTATCTGGATTCGGTGATCGTACAGTATCTGTATGTTTACCGGGATCTGTACCGGATTGATATCCGCAATGAAATTGACTGGAGAGAACAGCAGATTCTTTTACGGAATTATATCCCCGTAGATATCCATGCGCAGGAAGCGACCTATGAGATCCAGTATGGCAATGTGAATCGCCCGACGCATTTTAACACCTCATGGGATTTTGCCAGATTCGAGGTATGTGCGCACAAGTGGATTGATATCAGCGAGGATGGCTACGGAATCAGTATATTAAACGACTGCAAATACGGATGTGATATCCACAACGGGGTGATCGGGCTTTCGATGTTAAAATCAGCCGTGCACCCTAATCCCGACGCGGATAAGGAACACCACAGCTTTATCTGGGTAATCTGCCCGCACGAAGGCGACTGGCGGCAGGGCGGCACAGTGGAAGAAGCGTATATGCTGAATAATCCGTATAAGGCGGTGATAAAGGAAAACGAGGGCGGCGATCTGCCGGCGACATATTCTTTTGTAAACACGGATTCCGACAATATTGTCATCGAGGCAGTGAAAAAAGCGGAAAGCAGTGACAGCGTGATCGTGCGGCTTTACGAGTGCTTTAACAGAAGGGGAGAAGTGGAGCTTACCTTTGCGCGCCCCATCAAAAGGGCGGCAATCTGCAACCTTCTGGAAGAGGAAGAGCAGGAGCAAGTCTCAACGCAGGGAAGCAAGGTACGCTTTTTCGTAACGCCTTATGAGATCAAGACGGTAAAAGTAGAATTTTAAATACCAAAAGGGTGCGCAAAAGCCGGGGTTAGAAATCGCTAAGAAACTTTGCGCACCCCACATCATACAATTTGAGCGGAATTCCGTGAAACTCAGCAGCGGTTCCCGGCAGTGTTTCAGCTTTTCCAGGCTTTGCAGATCGGCATGAAATTCCCGCTGTATATTCAATTCTTGTTGGCCCGGTTCGGATAAGTCATTTTCATATTTGTATATAGTTTTTCCAACTATATTGTATGCCTTTCAAAAATTAAGCACAAAATTCTTCCTAACCGACATCTTTCGTGTTATACTCAGAGCGGAAAACAGTACGGCAGCGAAGGGAGGGCAGCATAATATGAAAATCGAGGCATTGCAGAAACATATATATGATACCGTAAAAGAATGGCAGTTAAAGATTGGTTACCGGGAAGAGAATATGAAATTGTATTACCCGGACGTTTCACTGAAAGGGCTGCTTGGGCTGGAGGCGGGAGCAGACACGGCGCAGTTGGAGGAATCGTTGGAGCAATTTGCGCAGGCTGTGCAGCCGCAGCTTGGCAGGATTCACGTTTCCTGTGATGAGAAGAAGGAGCGGTACTGTCTGGACGTCCCCCGGGAAGGAGTGTCCTATATCGCAAAGGAAGTACCGGATTCCGCATTTTTAAAGAGGTTTCTTAAAGTGATTACCAGTCCGGGCAGCACGCTGAAGGACGTAGAGGAATGTTTTGCATGCACTGCAAAAGAGCAGGGGATAGACTATGTGGGACGCAACCAGGAAGAAGAAGGGCTGGGAAATGTATTTTATTTTGCCGCTCCAAAGAACCAGGATGGGCAATCTGCGGCAAAAGAGATGGATGAATATATCTACTGTGTGGAAGCGGATGATTTTGGGCTGACTTATCACCGTTTTGACAGGGAGGACTATGAAAAGCTGACAAAGGAGAACAATCATGCCAGTGTTTGATTTCAGTAACGCAACAACGGAGAAAAGAGATGCGGTATGCACTTATACCGTATTCCGCTCGGATGCTTCGGAGGCGACGCCTGAGCAGCCGATGCTGGTGCTGGATAACCGGGAGCGGAGGTGGAAGCATCATTCCTGCGGGATGTTTACGAATCCCGTTAAGGGGACAACCTTTGAATTTAATGAAGAAGACGGTACGCATCCGGCAGATATCCTGCGGATTGACGCGCGCTTTGTAAGCCTGCTGCGCTGGCTGGGGGAAAGCCACATTAATGTGCGGTTATCGGGAGAGAATCGGGAAGAGGGCTATGCGGTCTACCGTATCCGGGAAATTGCCTTCGGCGGCAGCACAAAGCTTTCCGCTGAGGATGGTTTTCTGCAGTTTATGATAGAGCGTTTGCTTTCCAGCAACGCGCCGGCACCGGAGCAGGAAGATGAGGACCAGGAAGAGCTGGGTGATGATATGAAGCTTACCAGCCTGCAGAGCATTACCGACTTTATGAATTGCGCCGGAAGGACTCTGCCGGATAATATCAGGCTTTGGTCAAGAAGAAACCTGGCGGTGGCGCGTTCCCATGAAGTATCGCCGGAAGAACGTCGCCATGCGCAAAGGGCGCTTTCCATCATGATGAATATACGCTGGAAGAGCAATTATTTTGAGTCGATTGATCCGGTGGAGGCGCGCAGAATTCTGGATGAAGAACTGTACGGAATGGAACGGGTGAAACAGCGGATTATCGAGACGGTCATTCAGATTAACCGGACGCATACTCTGCCGGCTTACGGGCTTTTGCTGGTTGGACCAGCGGGAACCGGAAAATCACAGATCGCTTATGCCGTAGCTCGGATTTTGAAGCTGCCTTGGACGACGCTGGATATGAGTTCCATTAATGACCCTGAACAGCTTACCGGAAGCTCACGCGTCTATGCTAATGCGAAACCGGGAATCATTATGGAGGCGTTTTCGGCGGCGGGAGAATCAAATCTGGTATTTATTATCAATGAGTTGGATAAGGCTTCTTCCGGAAAGGGCAACGGCAATCCTGCTGATGTGCTGCTGACGCTTCTGGACAATCTCGGCTTTACGGACAATTATATAGAATGCATGGTGCCTACGGTGGGCGTGTACCCGATCGCTACGGCAAATGACAAAGAACAAATCAGCGCACCGCTGATGTCGAGGTTTGCCGTGATTGGGATTCCTGATTATTCTTCGGAGGAAAAGAAAGTAATCTTTTCAAGATTTGCGTTGCCTAAAGTGCTGCGGCGGATGAGGCTTCAAAAGGAAGAATGCATTATCATGGATGAGGCGCTGGACGCAGTAATTGAGAAATATGCGGATACGACCGGTATCCGTGATCTGGAACAGGCGGCGGAGCATATTGCAGCCAATGCGTTGTATCAAATTGAAGTGGATCATGTTTCACAGGTGATTTTTGACAGGAGTATGGTCGAGCAGCTTTTGGAATCATAAAGGGTAGGAATCATAAAAGGAGGAATTGGGGAATGGTAAAGCATATTATTTTGTGGAAATTGAAAGAGGAATTATCGGCGGAAGAAAAGGCAAAAGTAAAAGCGGAGATAAAAGAAGGACTGGAAGGCTTAAAAGGCAGGATTCCGGGGCTTTTGGAGATTAAAGTAGAAGCAGAAGGGCTGGCAAGCTCGAATATGGACCTGATGCTGGATTCGTCCTTTACAGATGAGGAAGCGTTGAAGGGCTATGCGGTACACCCGGAGCATGTGGCAGTAGCGGATGGCAAAGTGCGCCCATATACAGCGATACGTTCCTGCCTTGACTTTGAGGCGTAGGGGCAGCGCAATGATTAGAGGCGTGATATTTGATATGGACGGCGTGCTGGTAAACACGGAGCCGCTGCACTATCGCGTGTGGAAGCAGGTTTTTGCCGAGCGGGGAGTGGAGATTGCCTATGATGTCTATAAACCCTGCATCGGTTCGACAGCAGATTATATGTACGACCTGCTTGACAGAGCGTATCATACGCATTTTCGGGGTACGACAGAGCTGAGTGCCCGGTTTAAAGAGATCAAACAGGCGATCCTGACACGGGAAGGAATTCAGCCGATAGGCGGAGTGACGGCTCTCCTTAAAAAACTGCGTGAAGAAGGATATCCGCTGGCAGTGGCATCATCGTCATCGCAGGAATTAATTGAATGGGTGATGAAACGGGCGGGGCTGGATCGTTACTTTGACCTGATGTACAGTGCAGAGCGAGTGAAAAATCCTAAGCCTGCCCCGGATGTGTTTTTAGAGGCGGCTGGCAGGATGAAGCGAACGCCGGAGGAATGCCTTGTGATAGAGGATTCCGCCAATGGGACGAGGGCGGCAAAAGCGGCGGGAATGACCTGCTTTGCATTTTACAACCCGGATTCCGGCGAGCAGGATCTTTCCTGTGCCGATGAGGTGTTTTCCACGTTTGAAGAGATTGAGGGGGCTTTGCGGGGCTATAAGACTGCGCCGAGCCATTCATAGCCCTACGGGCTATTTCATGTAGGGCTGTCGCCCAATAAAGCCAAAAATAAAAATTGCTGAGAGAGAACGCTGTGCGTTCTTCTCCCCGGCAATTTTATTTTTTCCTTTGCTCGGCTTGTAGCTTACCCAAAGTATCTCTTTAACAGTCCCTCGAATGCCTTGCCATGTCGAGCTTCGTCGCGTGCCATTTCGTGTACAGTGTCATGAATAGCGTCAAGGTTAGCCGCCTTTGCGCGCTTTGCCAGATCAACTTTACCAGCAGTAGCGCCGTTTTCAGCATCTACTCTCATCTGAAGGTTTTTCTTTGTGCTGTCTGTTACAACTTCACCAAGCAGCTCTGCAAATTTTGCTGCGTGCTCTGCCTCTTCATAAGCAGCTTTTTCGTAGTAAAGTCCAATTTCAGGATAGCCTTCTCTGTGTGCTACTCTTGCCATTGCCAGATACATACCTACTTCTGAGCATTCGCCTTCGAAGTTTGCTCTTAAATCCTTAAGGATATCATCAGATACGCCCTGAGCAACGCCTACTACATGCTCAGCAGCCCATGTCATTTCGCCGCTCTGCTTCGTGAATTTAGAAGCCGGCGCCTTACAGACAGGGCACTGCTCCGGCGCTGAATCTCCTTCATAAACATAACCACATACATTACATACCCATTTCGCCATTTTTTGTTCTCCTTTTCTATAAGATTATTTTAATAATAGTAATTATTACTGAAATAAATATATCATAACGATTTCTGCCTGTCAATCTGTTTTTATACATTTTTCATGCAGTCTTCACACAGCCCGTAAAAGTTTACGGTATGCCCGTCTATCACGCCCGGAAAAGCAGCCGCAGCCGTAGCTTCCAGTGTATCTTCCTGCAAAATATCCATGTCAATTACACAGTGGCAGTTTCTGCAGACAAAGTGATGATGAGGGGCTGTACGGGCATCAAACCGGTCCGGTCCCTGGGCGGTAGAGATTTTTATGATTTCTCCAATGCTGACTAACAGGGATAAATTCCGGTAAACGGTACCGAGACTGATATTGGGGTACTTTTCCCTAATATTTTCATACACGGTATCAGCAGTAGGATGGTCATGCCGGGAATTTAAAAATTCTTTGATGGCTTCCCGCTGTCGGCTATATTTTAATGCAGCCATGGCTCCTCCTTTCAATAATAATAACTGTTACTGAAATAATAGCACACGGAAGATCACTTGTCAATGCTTTTGTATCTTAGAGAAAAGGCAGTATTTGTATCTTTTGTGAAAACCGGGAAATACTATAAACAATAATTTCAGGAGGGCCGATACTTGATAGTATTTCAAAAATTCTTATATCGATGCATAGGAATTGCTGCCGGATTGCTGGCTGTTGCATGGCTGCTGCCGCAGTCGCTGTTTGGCGGCTGCGTTCATGCCATATTGTCGGAGGAACAGCAGGAAAAAGCTGCCGATGAGGAAAAATATGAGCAGCTTTTCAGACTAGAAGAAAATAATTACAAAATTGTCTGGAAATTCATGCAAAAAGATTGACGGACAAGCCTCGAAATGTTACATTAAGAGTAACATAAACGAGGAGAGGTGTTTTACATGACAGATGCAAAAATCACGATTGTAAAACGGCTGATTGAAGAAAGCGAATATCTGGTGTGCATTTGCGGAGGCGGGATGCTGCGCGAGAGTGGGCATCTAAGCCTGCGTGATCCGGAAAGGGCTTATGATATTGAGGCAAGATATGGTTATTCTCCGGAAGAAATGTTCAGCAGTGCGTTTTATAATACGCGTATTGAGCCGTTTTATAAATTTTACAAGCAGGAAGTACTGGCTGAGGAGATCGAACCGGGGGAGGCGTTTCTGGCGCTTGCGCGGATGGAGAAGAAAGGGCTGCTCAAGACGGTCATTACCAACAATATTTACGCAATGCCGGCACATGCAGGCTGCCGGCACATTTTAGAGCCGCATGGCAATATTGAGAAAAACCGGTGCCCTCACTGCCAGAGGGCATATACGAAGGAGTATCTGCGAAAGGCAAAAAAGGTGCCTCTTTGCGAGGAATGTATGAAGCCGATTCGCCCGGGCATCCGTTTCTACGGGGAAATGATAGATAATGGGATTATGACAAAGATTGCGGAGGAGATTGGCAGGGCGGATGTGCTGATGGTGCTCGGAACCCGGCTGGATTCTGATTTCTGTGATAATTACATTTCCTATTACAAAGGAAATAAATTGATACTGATTCACAATAAGGCGAACTTTACGGATGAAAAAGCAGATTATGTGATACATGGGGTTATGAATGAGATCGTGCCAAAGCTGGTATAGGATGTCGAAAAAGGGAGGCGTT
>CAZAQD010000020.1:0-32504 GCA_964487425.1 uncultured Marvinbryantia sp.
CATACCGTCTCGACATGATACGTCCCCGGAAATAAGTCAATACAGCACGCCTTCTCAACCCGATACCCCTGCGCTTTTAAAATCTCCAGATCCCTCACAAGGCTGGTCGGTTTGCAGGATATATACACCATCCTATTCACCTGAAAGTCAATAATCTTCTGCAACGCCTTCGGATGGATACCGTCCCGCGGCGGATCCAGCACAATGAAATCCGGCTTGTCCTTTACCAGGTCAATTGCCTTTAATACGTCACCGGCAATAAACTCACAGTTGGCAAGACGGTTCATAGCGGCGTTGACCTTCGCCGCTTCTACCGCTTCCGCCACGATCTCAATGCCGATTACCTTCTTCGCCACCGGCGCCAGTATCTGCGCTATCGTGCCGGTTCCTGAATACAGGTCAAAGATCACCTTATCCTTCGTTTCGCCTACATAAGCGCGGGCAGCCTCATACAAGACCTCTGCGCCAGGCGAATTTGTCTGAAAGAAGGAGAATGGTGAGATTTTAAATTTCAGCCCCAGAAGTTCCTCGTAGAAATAGTCCTGCCCGTATAAAATATCAGTGCGGTCATTCCGGATCACATCCGCGAGGCTGTCGTTGACCGTATGGAGAATTCCGGCGATGCTGCCCTCCAGCTCCAGTGCCAGCAATCTTTCTTTCATTTCATTTAACTGCATTTCCTCCTGCTGTGTCTCCATCTGGGAGCTTGTCACCAGATCAATGAGAATTTCTCCCGTCTTCGCGCCCTTGCGCACTAATAGGTGGCGCAGATATCCCTGATGCGACAGCTTATGATAAAACCCTGCGCCAAGCGCCTGATAACACTCACATACACAGGCGAGAATCTTCCTGAAATCTCCGTCGACAATTTTGCATTCGCCTACTGTCACGATATCATAAAAGTTTCCGCGTTTGTGCATTCCCAGCGCCAACGGTCCGTCCTTATATTCGTCGCCGAAAGAAAATTCCATCTTATTGCGGTATCCAAACTGCTGAGGGCTTTTCTTAATTCCCTCAAATAAATAGTCTTCACAGACGCCATCCAGCAACGCTTTCACCTGTGCTTCTTTCATAGACAGCTGTTCCTCATACGGCAGGTTCTGGTAGGTGCAGCCGCCGCAGTCTGCAAAATGCGGACATTGCGGTTCGATCTCGGCCGGAGATTTTTCCAATATCTCAAGAATTCTGCCCTCTGCCTTCCCCTTGCGGATTTTGTTGACCGCTATCCTTACCTTTTGACCCCGGACGGCATTTTTTACAATTACCCTCTTCTCTTCATTTTCGATCTTGGCGATTCCCTTATTCGGAAACTGCACCTCCTGTATTCTGCCCTCCAGAATCTGTCCTTTTTTCATGACTTACCTCCACAAACGTTTTCCTATACGATGAAAAGAGGCAGGTGTCAGCGACATCTGCCTGTAACTTTTCTATCCTCTATTCCATTACTCTTCTTCCGCTTCCTCTGCCGTCTCGTCTACGAAAATCTCTTCCTCATCGTCGGCAGCTTCTTTCTCTTCTTCTTTCTCTTCTTCTTCCTCTTCTTCCAGATCCTCTTCGAAATAATCATCGAAGTCGTCCTCAAAATCGTCATCAAAATCGTCTTCGAAATCTTCCAGATAATCCGGTGTAAGATATCTGTATACTGCATATGCAATACCTGCGACAGCAGTTACCGCACCGATGACAGCCAAAATCCACAGCACCGCATTTTTCGTTTTTTCTTCATCTCTTTTTTGAAGTGCTGCCAGTAAATCTTCAATTCTATTCATAGCTTACACATCCTTTCTTACGGTTCCTAAACTTTTTTATAGTATAACACTTAATAACCATTTTTACCATAAAAATTTTACAGAATCGCTAAATTTTTAAATCTTCCTAAGCTTTGCAAAGGCAGCAAACATTTTTTTCACTCCGACCCTGTCGAAATTTACGGTGACTTCATAATCCTTGCCGCCTTCCACGATGCTCTCCACCGTTCCGATTCCAAATTTGATATGCTCTACTCTGTCTCCAACAGCATATTCCAAATGCTCCGCTTTTGTCATTTTGAATTGCCTGGGATCAAAGCCCGTTGTCCGCTGAAACGCTTTTTTTGCCTGCATATAAGGGCTTTGTCCGCCCGTCTCCCGCCGTACCTGGGAAGGCTCCGTTTTCGCCGGGATTTCCAGAAGCTCCTGCGGAATTTCTTTTAAAAAGCGCGATATTTTGTTATACTGCGTCTCCCCCCGGATCATTCTTGTACGCGCACAGGTCAGGGTAAGATGGCGCATAGCCCTTGTAATGCCAACATAACAAAGCCTTCTCTCTTCCTCCATTTCCCCCGGGTCGTCCGCCGTAATGCTCATATATCCCGGAAAAATACCATCCTCCATACCAGTCAGATAAACATAGGGAAACTCCAGCCCCTTCGCGCTGTGCAGGGTCATCAATACCACATAATCATTATCATCCTCCAGACTGTCAATATCTGCCACCAACGCGACTTCTTCCAGGAATCCGCTCAAAGTCGGCTCAGCCGTACTCTCCTCATAAGCCGCCACTTTGGAAATTAATTCATCAATATTCTCGATCCTCGCCTTTGCCTCGTTCGTTCCCTCTGCTTCCAACTCCACAACATAACCGGTTCCTTCGATAATCGCCGTCAATAATTCCCGGACACTGTAGAAATCCGCCTGGCTGCGCAGCGTCTGGATAAAAGTCACAAAGGGCTCTATCTTTGACGCGCTTCTTCCCAGCCCCGGAATCTCCTTCGCTTTTTTCAAGGCGTTATAAAAAGAAATGTCTTCCCCAACGGCATACGTCTGCACTTTGGCAAGCGTCGTAGCGCCGATTCCTCTTTTGGGCACATTGATAATTCTGCGCACTGCCAGGTCATCCCTGGCATTATCGACCGTTTTTAAATATGCCAGCAGGTCCTTTATCTCTTTTCTGGCATAGAAATTGATACCGCCTACGATCTTATATGGGATATTTGCCATCAGAAATTTTTCTTCAAACAAACGGGACTGGGCATTTGTCCGGTAAAGGACCGCATGATCCCTGTAACCCGCCTGTGCGTTTCGCACACGCTTTGCAATATCTCCCGCCACGTATTCCGCTTCCTCATAAGCAGTCATAAACTGCTTTGCTTCAATAGGATCCCCCGTTTCATTTTCGGTCCACAGCGTTTTCGCCTTCCTGCCATAATTATTGCGGATCACGCCATTTGCCGCATTGAGGATATTCTTGGTTGAACGGTAGTTCTGTTCCAGCTTGATTACCTTTGCATCCTCAAAAACTTCCTCAAAATTGAGGATGTTTCCGATGTTAGCCCCCCGGAACCTATAGATCGACTGGTCATCATCCCCTACCACGCAAAGATTGCGGTACTTGGAGGCAAGAATGCTAACCAGCTTAAACTGTGCCGTATTCGTATCCTGATACTCATCTACCATAATATAACGGAAACGTTCCTGATAATAGTCCAATACATCGGGACAGGTGCGGAACAGCTCTACCGTTTTCACAAGCAGATCGTCAAAATCCAAAGCATTATTCCGTTTCAACTGAATCTGGTATTCTTTGTATGCCTCCGCAATCCGCCTCTTGCCGAAATCTCCCAGTACATTCATCTCGTACTCGACCGGATCGATCAGTTCGTCCTTCGCGGAGGAAATCGCTGCCAGAATGCTCTTTTCCTTATAAATCTTCGTATCGATCTGAAGCTGCTTACAGATATCCTTCATCAGCGCTTTCTGGTCGTCCGCATCATAGATCGTAAAATTTGTATCATATCCCAGCCTGTCGATATGCCGCCTGAGAATCCGCACACACGCAGAATGAAAGGTAGAGACCCAGATGCTCTCCGATCCGTACCCTACCAGGCGGTCCACACGATCCCGCATCTCCTGCGCCGCTTTGTTCGTAAAAGTAATCGCCAGTATATTCCAGGGATTCACTTCTTTTTCTTCAATCAGATACGCGATCCGGTGCGTCAATACCCTCGTTTTGCCGGAACCCGCGCCCGCTAAAATCAGCAACGGCCCTTCCATATGAAGAACCGCCTCCATCTGCTTCTGATTCATTGTGTCATACGTACCCATATAATTCTCCTAAAAATCAAAAATCACTTGTCATGTAGTTTTAAAAACTGTATAATCTAGTCAGGGAGAAAGGAGTGTTATCTTATGAACAGCATCAATACCGAAGATATGATTAACAGCATTTTATCCAGTATCTCGCAAATCGAGCATATAAAACCGGAGGATATCCCTAATATCGAGCTTTACATGGATCAGGTCACTACTTTCATGGATTCGCAGCTGGCTTCCTCCAAACGCTTCCCGGAAGATAAGATTTTGACAAAAACGATGATTAACAATTATGCCAAAAACCATCTTCTGCCTTCCCCTAACAAAAAGAAATACTCCAAAGAACATCTTCTGATGCTGATTTTTATATACTATTTCAAAAGCATCCTGTCCATCACCGATATCCAGTCCCTGCTGAATCCTATCACAGAACGATATTTCCAGAAGCAGGATGGCATCAATGTGGAATCCCTCTATCAGGAAGTATTCAGTATGGAAAGCGGACAGATCGAACTTATGAAAAAGGATGTCCTGGAAAAATATAAGCTCTCCCAGACAACCTTTGCCGACTGCTCAAAAGAAGACCAGGCATTTCTGCAATTGTTTTCTTTCATCGCTCTGCTGAGCTTTGACGTCTATGTAAAGAAACAGTTAATCGAAAAAATCATTGATTCTCTTCCAGACGCTTAAAGACCATCTGGTAACCGTCATTTCCATAATTCAGCGAACGGTTCACACGGCTGATTGTAGCCGTGGACGCTCCTGTCTGCTCCGCGATTTCCAGATAAGTCTTGTTTTGCGTCAGCATTTTTGCCACTTCAAATCGCTGTGACAAGGACAGCAGTTCATTAACCGTGCAGACATCTTCAAAAAAGCAAAAACATTCTTCTTTATTTTCCAACTGCAAAATCGCCTCAAACAAATGCTCAACCGCCTCTGTTCTGATTTTTTTACTCATATTGCGCTCCTCTCTAAGTCCCCGTTATCCGGTACTTATATATGTTTTTTCATCGCATCGACTTTTTCCCGTGCTTTCACCGCTAAATAGATGGCGCTGTTCACCGGTGTCGGTATTTTATGCTTTTTGCCAAGCTCCACTACAACGCCGGCATATTCATCAATCTCAATCGGTCGCCCTGCCTCCAGATCCTGAAGCATTGACATTTTTTTATGCGGCGGATAATGTTTTAAAAGCTCCAGTATTTCATCCCTGTCCGCCTCTGTAAGATTTACCTTCTCCGCCTTCGCAAGCTCCAGAATCTCATTCATACAGAGCTTCATCAGCTCCATGATCTCCTCAACCTGCTCGAAATATCCGCACTCGACGCCGACCTCCACCGCCGCCTGGCTCGCTCCGGTGTTCAAAAGCCACTTCCGCCACTGCGCCTTGCGCATGTCTTCATAAATACGCACATGAATCCCCGTCTTTTTTAACGCCTCATATACTTCCTGCACTTCCGGCGCAACTATCGTATTGTCTGCATATCCGATCTGCATCTCCCCGGAGGTCGTAAAGTAAACCTTATGGCCTGTCCGATGTGCGTCTGTCCGCAAAATGATCCCGTAAAGCACCTTGTTCGCAGGGAAGAATTTCTGCAGGCGCTGTGTTGCGGTGATTCCATTCTGCAGAGGCAAAATGATCGTATTTTCCGTAATCAGGTCTTTGACCTCTTCCACCGCAACCGTGAGGCTATAATTTTTTACGGCAATAATCAGCAAATCCAACGATATCTTCTGCGCTTTATCGGAATATACCGTCGGTTTCATCGTGCATTCGTTGACAGAAACGCCCTTTTCCTCCAGCCGCCTTGCACGTTCTCCTTTTGCCAGCAGATAAAAATGCTCCCTATCCGCCTGATACAGATACGAAATCAACATACTTCCCACCGATCCCGCACCTACCATGCCGATATTTTTTATCATATTTCTTCTCCTTTACAATTTATATTTTAACGTCTTCTTTATGTTTCCCGCAATTCACATATTGCATCAATTCTTCTGCCGAACGGTTCACTACCAGTTCCTGCGGAAAGTCAATCTCCTCCAAAAGTGGGAAAATTCTCTCATGATTCCTGATATCGGTAACAACATGCGCGTCGCTTCCCATGATTACCGGAACCTCATATTGCTTACATAACCTTAAAATCGTCCTGTCATTTGCCGCCGTATCCTTACGAAACCCCTGTGGATTCAGAGAATTATTGTTAATCTCCAGCAACACCTGATGGCGTTTTGCCGCTTTGACCAGTTCCTCATAATCAATCGGATAACGCCCGTCGTCCGGGTGTCCGATAATGTTAATATATGGATTTTTCATAGCGTTGATATAGGCAAACGTATTCTCTTTCGCCGTCCCCGGTTTACAGCAGGGAATATGCAGGCTTGCGATCGCCAGGTCCATCTGTTCTAAAAGCTCCCGGCTTAAATCCACATTCCCTTCGTAGTCCATGATGTTCAGCTCTATCCCCAGCAAAACCCGGATTCCTGCAATTTTTCTCGGAACCGCCTTCAGATTGGCAAAATAAAATTCATGGCAGCTTCCCGGCATCTGCGGCGCATGCTCTGTGATCCCCAAAAGCTCCAGTCCCATAGCGGACGCGCCCTGCGCCATCTCCCAAATCGTGTTATAAGCGTGGCCGCTTACCAGTGTATGCGTGTGCACATCCAAGACATCCAGATACCGTCCCATCTCTCCAATCCTTTCCTTTCTCATTTCATCTCAGTATATCATAAGCAAAGGCGGGTAAGCAACCACTTTCATCCCGGGATTTTTAACCGGAATACAGTGGCATTTCTCCTGAAATTGTGCTATAATGTTTCTATCACTTTAGGAAAGGACGTTATTTATGGGAGCATTGACAAAAAAAGACAATATCTATATTCACAAAAACAACGGTGTTTGTTCCTCTGCCATACAATTTGAAGTAGAAAATAATAAATTGAAAAACGTTCAATTTATCGGTGGCTGCAGCGGCAACACCTCCGGGATCTGTAAACTGGTAGAGGGAATGGAAATCGAGGAAGTAATCTCCCGCTTAAAAGGGATTCCCTGCGGAAGGCGCCCGACCTCATGTCCGGACCAGCTTGCAACTGCCCTACAGGTATATCTCACGGAAACTGGCAACTCATAACATCAGCATACATATATTCTCAGTAAAGGAGAGAAAAAATGAAAAATATCTTAAAAAGAAGCGCGGCCATGCTGCTGATATTCGTCATGGCATTCACCTCCATCCCGGTATCTGCTTCGGCTGCCAATTACACAAGCTTCAATGTTGGCGATACGCTTATTGTGAAAGCGTCCAGCGGTGTGAACATCCGAAAGAACCCTGTCACAACAAGCGCAGTACAGACTTGCGTTCCCTATGGAAAATATGTTTCCGTCCTGACCGTCGGCAACGGCGCCAATGCCACGCTCGGCTGGCTGAGAGTATCTTACGGGAGCACAACCGGATGGGTTTACGCCAAAGAAGACGGTTGGTTCGAGGCACTGGCTCCAACGGTAACGAGTTACCCTGCAAATACTTATCAGGGAACGGTCAATGCAGCAGACGGGCTGGTTGTTCACAGCACTCCTTACCTGTTAAGCAGCAATACGACGGATACCCTTAAAAACGGTCTGGTCGTAGACGTTATCGGTTATACCAGCAACGGGCTTACGCAGATCTCTTACACCAAGAATTCCAAGACCTGCACCGGCTATGTAGCTACCAAATATCTCACAATCGCCAAAAAAACGACAACGGAAACCTTCAAAAAAATATATGGTTATTCCGCAAAGGTATCGGATGACATTGCCGCACTGAAAGTCCGCTCAGCCGCGAGCGCATCTGCCAGCGTATTAACTACCCTGGCTTCCGGTGAACTTGCGACAATTGTATCCCAGTCCACCAACTATTACAAAATCCAGGTTACGGTTAATGGAAAAACCAAAAAGGGCTATGTCCCCAAAGCTTATGTTACCAAAGTGGACTCTCTGAAGAAGAATGTTTCTTTGAGCAAAACCAAAAAGACTATAAAGGTTGGCAAGAAATATACTTTAAAAGTCAATAATACGGCAAATTTAAGCCTCACAACGACCTGGAAGACCAGCAATAAGAGCGTGGCAACCGTCAATTCCAAAGGAAGAGTTACGGCAAAAAAGGCAGGCACTGCTGCCATCACCTGCACCGTCAAGGTTGGCACCAGGACCAGAAAACTGACATGCAAAGTTACTGTTAAAAAAGCATCTTAAACATAGGGGAGGGAGTTATTTATGAAAGCACCGGATTGCGGTTATTGCATGAGAGGAGAACTGCTCGACAAATTCGGCATCTACATCTGCGACTTAAATGTGAGCACACTCATTCTTTTTAAAGAGCAGAGCAAGCCAGGCAGATGTATTGTGGCATACAAAGACCATGTAAGTGAAATCGTTAACATCAGTGAGGAAGATCGCAACGCATTTTTTGCGGATGTCAACCGCACTGCCAAAGCGATCCATGCAGCATTTCATCCTGATAAACTGAACTATGGCGCTTATGGTGATACCGGCTGCCATCTGCACATGCATCTTGTTCCCAAATACAAAGATGGCGATGAATGGGGCGGCGTTTTCCAGATGAACCCGGATAAAGTATATCTGAGCGAAGAAGAATATGCTGAAATGATCGAAAAAATCAAACAAAACCTGTAACAGCCTTTCATGAAAGCGGCCCGGCGGCAGATGCCGGGTCACTTTTTTGTTGTCTTCTCCTTCTTTCCTTATCCTGCTGTGGGTAACGTTTCTCTTATCAGGGCATATACTAAACCTGACGAGTGAATAAATGGAGTTTTTTATGAAAAGAAAACTGGTTTCGCTGCTTTGCAGCGTCCTGACCCTTACAGGAGCGTTTGCAATGCCGATATCTGCCGAAGAAGAATTGCAGAAGGTAACCCTGAGCGAAGTGGCACATTCTATTTTTTATGCCCCGCAATATGTTGCCATTGAACTTGGCTATTTTGAAGATGAAGGAATCGCACTTGATCTTGTATGCGGGTTTGGAGCCGATAAAGTCATGACCGCCGTTCTCTCCGGCGAAGCGGATATTGGCTTTATGGGATGTGAATCTACAATCTATGCTTACAACGAGGGCGCATCCAACTATGTTGTAAACTTTGCTCAGCTTACGCAGCGCGCCGGCAACTTTCTGGTAGCACGTGAAGAAATGCCTGATTTTAAATGGGAAGATCTGAAGGGCAAAAAAGTTCTTGGCGGGCGCAAAGGCGGCATGCCCGAAATGGTATTCGAATATATCCTGAAGCAAAATGATATCAATCCGGCATCCGACCTGGAAATCGACCAGAGCATCGATTTCGGCTCCACTGCTGCCGCGTTCTCCGGCGGGCAGGGAGACTTTACCGTTGAATTCGAACCATCGGCTACTGCCCTTGAAAAAGAAGGCGCCGGTTATGTCGTTGCCTCCCTCGGCATCGATTCCGGCTATGTCCCCTATACCTCTTACAGCGCCAAAGCAAGCTATATGGAGGAGCACCCGGATCTCATCCAGGGCTTTACCTATGCTCTGCAAAAAGGCATGGATTACGTGAACACCCATACGCCGGAGGAAATTGCCGAAGTCATTGCCCCGCAGTTCCAGGACAGCAACCTGGATACCATCACAACCATCGTTGCCCGCTATGCTGGGCAGGATACCTGGAAGGAAGATCTGATCTTTGAAGAAGAAAGCTTTGCCCTTCTTCAGGATATTCTGGAAGATGCCGGTGAACTCTCCGCCCGCGCTCCATATGAAGATCTCGTCACCACCAAATATGCCAAAACCGCTGCCGAATAACCGGTAACGCTCTTTCCCGCATATGTAAAGGAGCGCCCTGACTGGCAGGCGGCAGCCGCCGCTGTCCAGACAGAGCGCTTTTTTTATTATCTTACCAATTCGCCCTTCTCTTTGAACCGGATTTGTTTAGATACGCTCAGCGCAAGCGCCATCTCCGCCATCAGGAACATGATTGACGTTCCTCCATAACTGACAAACGGAAGCGTAATACCCGTTGTCGGAATGGCATTTGTCACCACTGCAATGTTCAATACCACCTGAAGCGCAATGTGCATAAAAATACCCGTTGCAATCAGGGAGCCAAGCAGATCCGGCGCATTCTGCGCAATGAACAGCAGGCGGTACAGCATAAACGCAAAAAGCACTGTTAGCATAATCGCACCAAACAAGCCCAGTTCCTCACAGATAATAGAAAAAATCATATCATTCTGAGCCTCCGGCACATAGTCCAGCTTCTGCAGGCTGTTCCCCAGCCCCTTGCCAAACAGTCCGCCGGAGCCAATCGCATATAAGCCTTGCATAACCTGATAACCGCCCACACTGGAATTCGCCTCAGGATCCAGCCAAACCATGACACGGTTTAAACGGAAATTTTCGCTAACCCCGGAATAAGTCTTCGCATAGTATACCACGCCGACTGCCAGCACTGCCACCAGCACCGCTCCAATCAAAAACGGCTTTTTATTTGGAAACACTACAAACAACAGCCCAACCGTAATTCCGGCAATAATAATCGCCGTACTCAGATTGTCCGTAAAAACAAACGTGAGAAAGGAGGTCACGCCGCCGGAAACCAGCACGATCCAAAACGCCTTCCACGTCCTCATATTCTTTCCCATCTTCACAATCAGCACCGGCAGAAATAAGATGATCGCTACCTTTGCCATCTCCGCCGGCTGAAAGGAAACCGGACCGATATAAATCCATCTCTTCGCTCCGTTTAACTCGGTTCCGATGAATTTTGTCAAAAACAGCAATATATTCGACACACAATAAATAAGCCCGGCAAAAGATGCGTAAAAATGATAATCAATCTGAGAAAAGCCCAAGACCATAACAAAACAAAAAGCGCTGATTTTCGCCTGTTTTGCAAAGTAATACATATCATCGCCAAATTTCACCTGCGCAGAATAAGCGCTGGTGCTATACAGCATAACAAGTCCAAAACAGGTCAGCAAAATAACGCTTACCAAGAGATTATAATCATAATAATCCGCCGCCCGGCGCAGTACTTTTTTTAATGTTCTCTTCTTGCCTGCCATCATACTCTCTCCATTTCTGCTATGCATTTGTGTATTATAGCACATTTCTGCTGAAATAGAAATAGTTTCTTAACCTTTTTCGCCAGCCGTCATAATCTAATACTAAAATAATCTTTTATAAGGAGCTTTTATGAATCAGTGTCAAATTTGCGATTCATCTGATATGTCCCGCTCTGCGGATGCTTTGAACAATTTGCCTCTGGCAATGGCATATGTACCGTGGCAGACATTTCATCATACGTTTGATCTGTGCAAAGCCCTCCAGGCAGGAACCGTCTTCCCTGAGCTTTGCAAACCATTCTGTGGAAAGCGAGGTAAATGTTCATGAATCAAATGTACAGAAACCAAACCGCATCGCCTTCGCGCAGCAGCCAGAGATATACGTGCGGAGCCGATACCTCTTCCAGCTGCCTCTGCAACAGAAACAACGGGCTGGAAAATATGAGCCGGGAACAGCTTTTACAGCACCTGAATGAGGTCAGCTTCGCCGTGATCGACAGCACTCTCTATCTCGACACGCATCCGCATGACTGCGAAGCCCTCGCCTATAACCAGGAAATGGTTCGGATGCGAAACGCCGCTCTTAGCGCCTACGCCAAACGCTTTGGCCCGCTTACGATCGACTGCACTACCGATGTAAACAGCAACAGTTGGGAATGGATTCTGCAGCCCTGGCCCTGGGAAAAGGTCTCGAAAGGAGGATGCCGTTAAATGTGGAATTATGAAAAAAGATTGGAATATCCTGTAAACATTACTGAGCCGAATGCCCAGCTTGCCGTATTTATTATGAGTCAGTATGGTGGTCCCGACGGCGAGCTCGGAGCTTCCCTTCGCTATCTGTCCCAGCGCTTTACCATGCCCGACCGGAAAGTTTCCGGGTTATTGACGGATATCGGTACGGAAGAACTGGCGCATCTGGAAATTGTAACCGCCATTGTTCATCAGCTAACACGCAACCTCTCTATGGAGGAAATTCAAAACTCCGGCTTAGGACCGTATTATATTGACCATACGCTTGGCATATGGCCGCAGTCTGCAGGCGGCGTTCCCTTTACTTCTACGGAATTTCAATCAACCGGCGATCCGATTGCCGACCTTCATGAAAACATGGCTGCGGAACAAAAAGCCCGGCTGACCTATGATAACATCCTGCGCGTCGCAAGAAATATCCCCGAAGTGGCTGATCCGATCCGCTTCCTGCGCGCAAGGGAAATCGTGCATTTCCAGCGCTTCGGTGAAGCATTGCGCATCGTACAGGACGGGCTCGACAGCAAGAACTTCTATGCGTTCAACCCTGCCTTCGACATGCCGGCAAAATGCGATTGTAAATAGGAGGCGTTATGACTGGCAGGATACAGGAACTCATCAATACTCTGACAGAATACGAAGCGGAAGCATGTGCGCATATCAAAGGGAGCAGCAAATATCCGGCGGTAAACGGCACTGTCCTTTTCTATCCCTTCTGGACGGGAACGCTGGTGTGCATCTACGTGGAAGGGCTTCCCCATTCGGAAGCCGCCTGCGCCGATCCTATATGCGCCTTTCACATCCATGCCGGCGCTTCCTGCACCGGCACCGAATGGGAGCCTTTTGCCGATGCGGGAACGCATTACAACCCGTTCGGCTGCCCGCACCCGGAGCACGCCGGAGATCTGCCTCCGCTTTTTTCCAACCACGGAATTGCCATGCAGCTATGTTATACGGATCGTTTTACCCCCGAAGAAATCGTTGGGCGCACGGCAATTATCCACTTAAAGCCGGATGACTTTACTACCCAGCCCTCCGGCAATGCAGGCGAAATGATCGCCTGCGGAGAAATCTGCAGATAATAACGGCAGCAGATGCCATACACACAAACAGGCACAGGAAGCCAGCTTCCTGTGCCTGAACATAATTGCGCTATACTAGACTCTGGAAAGATACTCGCCTGTACGGGTATCGATCTTGATTACATCGCCCTGATCCACAAACAGCGGTACATAAACAACTGCTCCTGTCTCTACCGTTGCCGGCTTGGTCGCGCCCTGAGCGGTATCGCCCTTGAAGCCCGGCTCTGTATCGGTGATAGCAAGCTCTACAAATAACGGCGGTTCTACTGCAAATACATTCCCGTTGTAAGAACATACCTTAACCATCTCATTCTCTTTTACAAATTTCAGTGCGTCGCCGATATCATCTTCACTCAATGCGATCTGGTCATAAGTGGTTACGTTCATAAAATGATATAAATCGCCATCAGAGTATAAATACTGCATATCCACACGCTCAATACGCGCCTGTGGGAATTTCTCTGTCGGTCTGAATGTTTTTTCTACCACACCGCCATTGATAATATTTTTTAATTTCGTTCTCACAAATGCTGCACCCTTACCAGGTTTTACATGCTGGAATTCCATGATCTGATAAACATTGCCTTCGATTTCCAGAGTTACACCATTTCTAAAATCTCCTGCTGATATCATTAATAATTTCCTCCTTCGATTTACAGGTACGGGAGACGATCATTCCCATAGATAAAATTATTCTATAATAAAACCATTGTCTTTTCAAGGATTTTTTACAATTCTATCAATTCTTTTGGCGAGTGTGCCAGATTACGGTGCCCTTCCTCTGTCACCACCACCATATCCTCAATCCGAACCCCGCCAAAGCCCGGAACATAGATCCCCGGCTCCACCGTCTCGATCATATTCGGAAGAAGTACCGTTTCGCATAATTTGGAAAGGCTTGGGTTTTCATGAATATATAACCCCACGCTGTGCCCCAGCCCGTGCCCGAAGCATGCTCCGTATCCTGCCTCGGTAATGATGTCTCTTGCCACCTTATCCACATCACATCCGCGCATTCCGCTCCTGATAACATCCAGCGCCGCCAGTTGTGCCTTTAATACTGTCTGATAAATCTCCTTCTGCTTTTCATCCGCCTTTCCCAGCACCACCGTCCTCGTCATATCTGAGCAGTAGCCGTTATATACGCACCCGAAATCCATTGTCACAAAATCGCCCCGCTCCAGTTTTTTGCCGGATGGCATCGCGTGCGGCATCGAAGAATGGATTCCCGACGCTACAATCGTTTCAAAGCTCAGGTTCTCCGCCCCATGCGTTTTCATAAAGTACTCCAGCTCTGCCGCCGCCTCCAGTTCCGTCATCCCCGGCTTTAATACCTCCAGCATATGGGAAAACGCCATATCCCCGATCGCCTCCGCCTGTGCCAGATATGCCAGCTCTTCTTCCGTTTTGACTGCCCGCAGCAGATCAAGCGACTCGTCCATGCCGGTCTTCAGCCTGCCGCCGCATTTTTCCTGCAGCGCGGTATAGGTTCCATAAAGCATATACCGGTTTTCAAAACCGACGTTTTCCACGCCGTCCTCCTTCATGAACTGTTCCAGAAGCTCCCCATAGCTTTGTCCCGAATACAATTCGCACACCTCAAAATCCGGCGCTTCCATGCGTGCCATTTCTGTATAGCGGGAATCCGTAGCCAGAATCCGCTGGCTGCCGGAAATATAAAGATATCCCGTGGCTCCTCGAAATCCGCTGAGATAGCGCATATTTGCCCCGTCGGATACCACAATGGCGTCCACGCCCTTTTCCTTCATTACCGGATATACCTTCTTATAAAAAGCATCCACTGATTTTTCCACCACCTTATCAAGCATTGCTGCTTATTTTTTCTTTCTCCGTTTATAGAAAAATAATACAATTCTCTCCAGATAACGCTTGAGGACGATCTGTATCTCCTCTCTGGAATAGATCGGCTTTACCAGTATACTCCTGATGCCGCTTCTTCTGGCTCCGTAAACATCTGTAAAAAGCTGGTCGCCCACAAAAAGCGTGTTAGAGGTATCGGTCCCCATCAGCTCCATTGCCTTTCGGTAGCTTTTGCGGGACGGCTTATGGGCGTTTTCCACGTAAAAAGCCTTTACCTCATCTGCAAAAGGCTTCACCCTCGGAAGCTGGTTATTGGAAATCAGGCAGTATTGCATGCCAATCCTTCGTAAGGAGGCAAACAGCGCCCTTGCCCGCTCATCTGCCGGTTCCCCATGCGGGACCAGCGTATTGTCAATGTCAAACAGGACTCCCCGGAATCCTTTCTGATACCATTTCTGAAAGTCAATCTCATATGTGGAATTCACATATTCATCTGGATAAAACCGATTCAACATACTCTTATGCCTATCTTTGCCTGTATTTACTTAAAAATAATTCCAGTTTATTGACCGCCTCTTCCAATACGCCTTTTCGCGGCAGATAGACGATGCGGAAATGATCCGGCTGCGGATAATTAAACGCACTTCCATGATTCAGCAGAATCTTCTGCTGCTTCAGGAAATCAAGCGCAAACCGTTCGTCATCCGTAATATTAAAGCGCGCCACATCCAGCTTCGGGAAAATATAAAACGCCGCTTTGGGCTTCACTGCGGAGACACCCGGGATCGCATTCAACGCATGATAGATAAATTCCCGCTGCTCATAAATTCTTCCGCCGGGAACCAGCAGCTCGTCCGAGCTCTGATAGCCGCCGAGCGCCGTCTGCACAATAGACTGTGCCGGCACATTGGAGCAAAGGCGCATATTGGAAAGCATATTGATCCCTTCCATATAGCCCGTCGCATGGCTCTTATCGCCGCTGAAGCACATCCAGCCCACACGGTATCCTGCAACGCGATGGGATTTGGACAATCCGTTCATCGTCACGCAGAACAGGTCCGGGCAAAGCGAGGCAATCGAAATATGCTTTTCCCCGTCCATTACCAGACGGTCATAAATTTCATCGGCAAAAATAATCAGCTCATGCTCTCTCGCCACCTCGACGATCTGTTCCAGGATTTCCTTCGGATAGAGCGCCCCGGTAGGATTATTGGGATTAATCACTACAATTCCCTTTGTCCGGTCTGTGATCTTGCTTCTCATATCTTCAATATCGGGATACCACTCAGACTGTTCATCGCAGATATAATGGACAGCCTTTCCCCCCGCCAGCGTCACCGCTCCTGTCCACAGGGGATAGTCCGGCGCCGGAAGAAGAATCTCATCCCCATTATCCAGCAGCCCCTGCATTGACATCACGATCATCTCGCTAACGCCGTTTCCCAGATAAATATCATTCATCCCCACATTGGGAATCTTCTTAATCTGGCAATACTGCATAATCGCTTTTCTCGCCGAGAAAAGCCCGCGGGAATCCGAATATCCCTGCGTCTCTGTCAGGTTCGCCATCATATCTTTTACGACCTCATCCGGTGCACGAAACCCAAACGGCGCCGGATTGCCGATGTTCAGCTTTAAAATGCTCTGCCCTTCCTCAATCATCCGGTTTGCCTCATCCAAAACCGGTCCTCTTATATCGTAACATACATCATCCAATTTTGTAGATTTGCCAAAAGTCCTCATATCATTATTTCCTGCCTTTCTTTGGTAGTATAACACTCTCCCCTTTATATTGCAAGACGGCTGTCGCGGGAAACACGCCGCCTTTTAAAAATCAAACAGCGACAACTGGTTAGACTCCGGCAGATTGCCGAGGATTCCCAGGTCGTCCATCACGTCGATCACGCTCTTGCTTACTTTCGTGCGCTGCCAGAAATCGTCCTTCGAGAGGAAGGGACCGTCCTTCACCGCGTCCACAACCGCCTCCGCCGCCTTTTCTCCCATGCCGTCGATGCTGGAGAGAGACGGCATCAGCTTCCCGTCGATGATCTGAAAACGGTCTGCCTTCGCCCGCTCCAGTTCAATCGGCATAAAGGTAAAGCCTCTCGCATACATCTCCTGGACACTCTTCATGTCCTTATAAGTATCCTGCTCCTTTTTGGTCAGCGTATCATAATTCTTCTTATATTCTCTCATATGGTTTAAGAGGCGTTCATGCCCCTGGCACATCAGCTCGTAATCAAACGCGGAAGCGCGGATACTGAAATACGCCGCATAATACGCCAGCGGGTAATATACCTTACAGTAAGCGATACGGTATGCCATCATGACATATGCCGCCGCATGCGCCTTCGGGAACATATATTTGATCTTCTTGCAGGACTCAACATACCAGTCCGGCACGTCGTGCTTCGCCATTTCCGTTTCCCACTCCGGCTTCAGCCCTTTTCCCTTGCGCACGCTCTCCATAATCATAAAGGACATCTCGCTTTCCAGTCCCATATTAATGAGATACGTCATAATATCGTCTCGTGTACAGATCGCTGTGGAGATCGTCGCCTTGCCCTCCTTGATCAGCGTCTGCGCGTTGCCCAGCCATACGTCCGTCCCGTGGGACAGCCCGGAAATACGCACCAGGTCGGAAAAGCTCTGGGGCTTCGTATCCTGTAGCATCTGGATGACAAACTCCGTGCCAAACTCCGGGATTCCAAGCGATCCCAGCGGACAACCCTGAATATCCTCCGCCGTAACGCCAAGCGCCTCTGTACTGGTAAACAACGACATTACCCCCTGGTCGTCCAGAGGGATTTCCTTCGCATCCAGCCCGGTTAGGTCCTCCAGCATACGGATCATCGTCGGATCATCGTGCCCGAGGATGTCCAGCTTTAAAAGGTTATGGTCGATGGAATGGTAATCAAAATGCGTCGTAATAATGTCCGTCTCTGTATCGTTTGCCGGATGCTGCACCGGCGTAAAGGAATAGATCTCCTCCCCGTGGGGAAGCACCACGATGCCGCCCGGATGCTGCCCGGTCGTCCTTCGAACCCCCACGCAGCCTTCCACGATGCGGTTTATCTCACAGATACGCTTTCTCTGTCCGTGCTCTTCATAATAATTTTTTACATATCCAAACGCCGTCTTATCTGCCAGGGTGCCGATGGTTCCCGCCCGGAAGGTATGCCCTTCCCCAAAGATGACCTCCGTATAGCGGTGGGCGTTTCCCTGATAATCTCCCGAAAAATTCAGGTCGATATCCGGCTCCTTATTTCCCTTGAATCCCAAAAATGTCTCAAAGGGGATATCAAATCCCTCCTTATGCAGCGGCGCTCCGCAGACCGGGCACAGCTTGTCCGGCATATCGCAGCCCGCGCGCCCTGCATAGGGCTTCACATCCTCCGAGTCAAAATCATAATAATGGCAATCCTCACAGTAATAATGGGGATGAAGGGGGTTCACCTCCGTAATTCCCGACATCGTCGCCACAAAAGAGGAACCCACCGAGCCACGGGAACCCACCAGGTAACCGTCATCATTGGACTTCCACACCAGCTTCTGGGCAATAATATACATCACGGCAAATCCGTTGGAAATAATCGAATTTAACTCCCGCTCCAGCCTCTGGGTAACGATCGGCGGAAGCTCTTCCCCATAAATCTCATGCGCTTTATTATAGCAGATTTCTCTTAACTTCTGGTCCGATTCTTCAATGACCGGTGGGCATTTATCCGGGCGCACCGGAGAGATCTTATCGCACATATCGGCAATTCTCCGGGAATTCGTAATGACCACTTCCTCCGCCTTTTCCGCCCCCAGGTAAGCAAATTCCTTCAGCATCTCCTCCGTCGTCCGCAAAAACAGCGGCGCCTGCTGGTCAGCGTCTTTAAAGCCTTTTCCCGCCATAATAACCCGTCGGTAGATCTCATCCTCGGGATTTAAAAAATGTACGTCGCAGGTGGCGACCACCGGTTTATGAAACTGCTCGCCCAGCTTTACGATCCGCCGGTTAAGGTTTCTTAAATCCTCCTCCGTCTTAACCCCTTCCTTCTCCTCACGGAGCATAAAGGCGTTATTGCCGATCGGCTGGATCTCCAGATAATCATAAAAATCCACCAGGCGGGCGATTTCCTTTTCGCTCTTTCCTTCCAGTACCGCCTGAAACAGCTCTCCCGCCTCACAAGCCGAGCCGAGGATCAGCCCCTCCCGGTTCTGCACCAGCGCGCTCTTGGGAATACGCGGGCGCCTGTTATAGTACTGCAAATGCGACCAGGAAACCAGCTTGTAAAGGTTCACTCTTCCGATCTCATTTTTTGCCAGGATAATTGCATGGTAAGTCGGCTGCTTTTTAATCAGCTCCAGCGACATACTGCCAAGCGTATTGACGCCGTTTAAGTCATGGATATCCTGCCCCGCCAGCATTTCCACAAATTTTGAAAAAATCTCCGCCGTACAACCCGCATCATCGACTGCTCGGTGATGATGGTGCAGGGATATCTTCAGCGCCTTCGCCACGGTATCCAGCTTAAACCGGTTTAACTGCGGCAGCAGCACTCTGGCAAGCGCCACCGTATCCAGATAGACAAACTCCCTCTCCTGCCCAAGCCTGCGGCAGTTCTCCTCTATAAAGCTCACATCAAAGGCTGCGTTGTGCGCCACCAGCACTGCATCCCCGATAAATTCCAAAAACTTCGGCAGAATCTCTTCGATCACCGGCGCATCCATCACCATGCGATCATTGATGCCGGTCAGCTCCTCAATCCGAAACGGGATCGGCACCTGCGGATTGACAAAGGTGGAAAATGTCTCCGTAATCTTCCCCTGCTCTACCTTTACCGCGCCGATTTCAATAATCCGGTTATTGACCGGGCTGAATCCTGTCGTCTCCAGGTCAAATACCACGTACGTATCCTGCAGGCTGCGCCCGTCCGAATTGACTACGATATTGCGCAGGTCGTCTACCAGATAAGCCTCCACCCCGTAAATCACCTTAAACGGGTGGGATATCAGCTTTAACTCATCCTTTGTCACCTCCGGGTGCTCCTTCTGGTATTGTGCCCGGTATTCCCAGTCGATATCCTCAATAAAATGGTTGGCGTCTGGGAATGCCTGGAGCGCGCCGTGGTCTGTAATGGCGATCGCCGGATGCCCCCATTTATACGCCTGCTTTACAATATCCTTAACCTCCGATACCCCATCCATATCGCTCATCTTTGTATGGCAGTGCAGCTCTACACGCTTCTCCGGATATGTGTCCACCCTGGGAACCCGAAAATCAACCGTCTTCTTGATCCCCACCACGGAAGCGATGGTAAGCTGGCTGTCAAAGCGGTCTACCGTGGTGATCCCCTTCAGCTTAATAAACGCGCCTTTTTTCAGATTTTCCATCAATTCCGGGATCTGTTCCGTCCCCAAAAACAGCTTCACGCAAATGGTGTCGGTAAAATCTGTGATATCCATAATCACAATCGTTTTCTCATTGCGGATCTCCCTGGTATCCAAGCTTCGTATCTGCCCGTGGATCACCACCTCGCCCATCTCTCCTTCGATACTTGCGAGCGTAATCGTATCCTCCGCAAAATCTCTGCCGTAGATTACGTCAGGGTTATCGGAACGTTTCAGCCCGCGCCGGTATTCGCCATTTTTCCCGAACCTTCCTCCTGCCGCCTGCTTTAGCGCCTCCCGCTTCTGTCCCGCAAACGTTCCCGGCGCTTTCTTTTGCTGATTCTTTTCCGGTGCTTTAGGCTCTGCCCCTGGGGTAAGCAGCAGCTCCTCGCCCTCTGCCTTTTCTTCCTCTTCCTTTCTGCGCCTGCCCTGCTCGATGCGGTTTGCGATGGCTTCCACTTCCTGCTCGATGAGGATATCGCTGTTTCTTCGCGCCTTGCTCATCTGCGCTTCCTTCTGCTCCAGTGAAATCTTCAGAGACAGCCCGCAGCGCTCACAGAACACCTTTTCCAGGATTCTCACAAGCTCTTCTGCCTTTCCCTCAGCAAGCACCGATTTTTCAATCGTCATCGTCATACTGTCTGGATTCGTAAATTCACACTGCGCCCGACGCAGCAGATTATATTCAAAAATACTGTAATTCTTCAATTCCAGCAGGATACTCTCTTTATAATCCGGGAACAGGTTTTGCGCCGTATACTGCCCCGAGAGGCGGAATTTTTCTAAAATCCGCACTTCGATCTCCTGCCCGTCAAAGCATTGCTCACGGATCGCCGTTTCCATTTCGTATATATATTTTTTATGGATCCAGATATCGCTCACGGTAAAAATGCGCAGAGAATCCCTCGCCGAAGTAACCGTCACCCGTTCGACCATTACTCTTGCAAAAAGATCTCTCACTTCCTCTCTTACCTTAACCTCCTGAAACACTTCCAAAAACTGCTTTTCCATTTTACAATACTCCGATTCTTTTCCTTAATCATTCCAGTGCAGTAATTCCTCACGCAATGCCGGCAAAAGCTCCGCCTCCGGCAATTTCCGTATTACCGCGCCTTTTTTTATCAGTATGCCTTCGCCTTTTCCGCCGGCAATCCCGATATCCGCTTCTTTTGCTTCCCCCGGTCCGTTCACCACGCAGCCCATAACGGCAACCTTAATATCCAGCGGAATGTCCGCCACCATATTTTCCACCGCATTTGCAAGCCCGATCAGATCGATGCTGGTGCGTCCGCAGGTCGGACAGGATACGACCTCGATCCCGCCTCTGCGCAGCCCCAGTGTCCTTAAAATCAGCTTTGCCGATTTGATCTCCTCCGCCGGGTCGCCCGTTAAGGAGACGCGGATGGTATCTCCGATTCCCTGTGACAGGATCAGCCCCAGCCCGATGGCGGACTTAATGTTGCCGGACAGCAGCGTACCCGCCTCCGTAATCCCCACATGTAGAGGATACTTTGTCTGCTTTGCCATGGCTTCGTGCGCCCGGACACTCATCATGACATCGGAAGACTTAATACTGATGACCAGGTTATCATAGCCCAGCTCCTCAATCATATGCACCTTATCCAGCGCACTCTCCACGATTCCCTCCGCCGTAACGCCATGATACTTCTGTACCAGCTCCTTCTCCAGCGAACCGCTGTTTACGCCCACGCGAATCGGAATATTCCGCTCCCGCGCCGCGTCCACAACCGCCTTCACGCGCTCGCGCTTGCCGATATTTCCCGGATTGATGCGGATTTTATCTGCTCCGTTCTCGATTGCCGCAATCGCCATCTTATAGTCAAAATGGATGTCGGCAACCAGCGGAATCGTAATCTGCTTTTTAATCTCCTTAATTGCCTTCGCCGCCTCCAGTGTCGGAACCGTACTGCGGATAATCTCACAGCCGGCTGCCGTGAGCCTTTGAATCTGTTCCACCGTCGCTTTTATATCCTCTGTCCTCGTATTGGTCATAGATTGGATCAGCACCGGATTCCCGCCGCCGATGGCGCGCCCGCCAACGTGAATTACTTTTGTATGATCTCTGTACATTTTTCCCTCCTGCCGCCTGCGGCAAAATTTCCACAAATTTATATCAGTATACAACGTTTTTTTTCATCCGACAAGTATCAGCATTCTCCCAGCTTTTGTCTTGACTGCCTTTTTCCCTGGTGGTAAACTGGTAACAAGAGGTATGGGAAGATCCCAAATTTACCAATGAAGGAGTTGCAATTATGGAAAAGAAAAAGATTGACTGGTCCAACCTCGGGTTCGGATATATCCAGACAGACAAACGATTCGTAGCCAATTACAGGGACGGCGCCTGGGACGAAGGCATTCTCACGGATGATGCCAATGTAACCATCAATGAATGCGCCTGTGTACTTCAATATGCACAGACTTGTTTTGAAGGCTTGAAGGCATATACGACGGAAGACGGGCATATCGTGACCTTCCGTCCGGATCTGAATGCATCCCGTATGAAAGATTCCTGTGTAAGGCTGGAAATGCCGGTATTCCCGGAAGATAAATGGGTGAACGCGGTTGTTTCCGTTGTCGAAGCAAACGCTGCTTATGTTCCGCCTTACGGTTCCGGCGCTACCTTATACCTGCGCCCGTACATGTTCGGAAGCAACGCTGTAATCGGCGTAAAACCGGCGGACGAATATCAGTTCCGCATCTTCGCCACCCCGGTAGGTCCTTATTTCAAGGGCGGCGCTAAGCCGATTACCATCCGTGTCTGCGATTTTGACCGTGCCGCGCCTCATGGAACCGGGCACATCAAAGCAGGGCTCAACTATGCCATGAGCCTGTACGCGATCATGGATGCACACAGACAGGGATTTGATGAAAATATGTATCTGGATTCCGCTACCAGAACCAAAGTAGAGGAAACCGGCGGCGCCAATTTCCTGTTCGTCACAAAAGATAACAAAATTGTCACTCCGAAATC
Organism: uncultured Marvinbryantia sp.; assembly: GCA_964487425.1. Classification (GTDB taxonomy): domain Bacteria; phylum Bacillota; class Clostridia; order Lachnospirales; family Lachnospiraceae; genus Marvinbryantia. The sequence continues at coordinate 23,167 of CAZAQD010000020.1, forward strand.
CAACACGATCCTTCCATCCATCACCCGCCGCTCTCTGGTACATGTTGCCAAAGAATATCTGGGACTGGAAGTAGAAGAACGCGAAGTTCTTTTCGAGGAAGTAAAAGATTTCGCTGAATGCGGGCTGTGCGGTACGGCTGCTGTAATCTCTCCGGTCGGAAAGATCGTAGACCACGGCAAAGAGATCTGCCTGCCAAGCGGCATGGACGCAATGGGACCTGTCACCAAAAAGCTTTATGACACCCTGACAGGCATCCAGATGGGACGCATCGAAGCGCCCGAAGGCTGGATCAAAGTCATCAAATAACAGATTTTCAACGCTAAAATGTCCGGGATTGATATCTCCCGGACATTCTTTTTATTTTCTTTCATATTTTAAAAACCGGTATTCCAGGTCAAAATACGTCTGCTCTTCGCTGTCGGCTGTGACCTCCCACGCCGCATCTTCATCCAGATTGGGAAACCAGGTATCCGCTTCATACGCATGGTCGATCTTTGTCACATGGGCGGTGTCGCAATACGGCAGCAGCTCTTTATAGATACTTCCTCCGCCGATCACATAAACGTCCTCGCTGTTATATTTTTTCAGTTTCTCCAACAGCTCGTCGGTGCTGTGGACCAGCACAGCTCCCTTCGCCTGATAATCCGTATTCTTCGTCAGCACAATATTGGTGCGGTTCTTCAGCGGCAGCCCATTGGGAAAGCTCTCCAGAGTTTTTCGTCCCATCACCACCACATTGCCCGTCGTTGTCTCCCGGAAAAATTTCATATCCGTCGGGATACTGACTAACAGCTTGTTATTACAGCCAATCGCCCAGTTCTTATCTACCGCTACAATAATATTCATAAGCGCCTCTCCTCTCTTTTACACCGCAATCGGAATATTTTTTATCTGTTCGCCGGTCACATAATCCTCCACATGCAGATCGTCTACTGTGAATGCATAAAAATCCTTGATCCCGGGATTCAGCCACACCTTCGGCGCCGGATGCTCTTCCCTTTTCAAAAGCTCCTCAATCATCGGCACATGGCGGTCATAGATATGGGCGTCCGCTATGATATGCACAAGCTCGCCCGGTATCATATCATTTACCTGCGCTACCATCATCAGAAGGATTGCATACTGGCAGACATTCCAGCCATTTGCCGCCAGCATATCCTGGCTCCGCTGATTGAGCACCGCGTTGAGCACCAGCCCTTCCTCCGTCTTAGTCACGTTATAAGTCATGCTATAGCAGCACGGGTCCAGCCCGCCGGAATGCAGGTATTCATACTGGTACATGTTAGTCATGATCCTGCGGCTGTAGGGATTTTCCTTTAACTGCCTGAGTACATAATCCATCTGGTCCGTCTCTTCACCCTTATAGAGGAACTTTCTTCCGATCACATCCCCGTAACAGGTGCCGATGCTGCCTGTCTCATCCGCCCAACTGTCCCAGATATGCGTGCTCAGGTCATGGACGTTATTCGACTTCTTCTGATAAATCCAGAGCACCTCATCCATCGCGCTTTTCAGGAAGATCCTGCGTAGGGTAAGCGCCGGGAACTCTTTCCTCAAATCATAGCGGTTCACCACGCCAAACTTCTTGATCGTATAGGCGGATTCGCCGGTATCCTCCCAATGCGGGCGCACCACTTCCCCTTTTGTATCTGTCCCGTTCTCAATAATTTCACGGCAGGTTTCCTTAAACAATCGATCTGCGTAACTCATGTTCTCCTCCTCGCTTAAATTCCAAGTTTCACTACACTGGTATCTTCGGCAAATCCCGATACATTATACAAAACCAGCACATCCGTGTAACCGCCGGCTTCTATATACTCCTTCAGGCTCTCGTTAAAATACCGAAGGTCAATAATATCCACCTCCGAAAAATCCTGCATGGCAAAGGTCAGGAAACAATTGGCGTAAGAGTCCTTAACCACCAGCAGCCTGCGCTCGCTCTCCGCCTCTGTGCTGCACTCAATCAAAGGCTGGTTGCCGCCGAAAAACACGGCATATTTATCGCGCCCTTCCAGATAGCTCATATCATACAGCGTATCGCTCGCCTCTTCTTCCTTATGATTGGCTACCAGCGTATAAGCTACCGCCTGTTTGGGATAGTACGCCTCTATGGAATCACTCTCCACGTCACAGTTAACCTTCGCTTCAATGGTGCCCAGAAAATCCTCCGTAAGCGTCTTCACCGTATACTGCTCCACCGGCAGCGCCGCAAGCCCGATCTCCTCCGCCCACTGCTCGTACACATACCGCGCCCCAAGCGTTTTCCAGTGATGATCCGTGCGGTAGTAGATTTCTTCTTCCTTATGCTCCTCCAGCACCGCCTGGGCATCCACATAGCTTCCCGCCGGAAGCGTTTCCCCGATCTTCTGCAGGTACTCTTTCTCCGGTGAATTATCGGCAAAAGGCGGTAGCTTATCCTCTAAAATATTCACGGCGTTCGGCGCGATAATCGCCTTTACATGATCGCTTCCCAACACCTGCTGCCACGTTTCCAGAAAGGCAGCCAGATAACCGATATTGCTCTGCGCCGTGTCCGTATCATATACCCCGCTGTGCTTTTCAATCAAATACCCGTCTTTGGCAAAATAAATATCATTAATCTCCTGACGCCCGAGTGAGCGCTCCACTACTGTCTTGACGCCGATCCATTCATTTCGCGCAAAGAACTGGTCAGACAGATAGGTCTCATAATCAGACGAAAATTCCCCGCTGAAAATGTCCTCCCAGTTTACATCCGGCATCTGCGCCAGCACCCGGTTCTCCTTTTCGGAAAACTCTGTATCCGGCTTGCAAATGCTGATCGCCGTCGGCACAAATATCATAATAAGAAACAGAACGATTATAGTCCGGTTTTGTCTTTTACTCATCATACTCTCCTAAAATCTGAAATACAAGAAGGGATTATAGGTCGCGTCCACCAGGTACGCCACCGACAGCAGAAAAATCACCACATAAAAAATCCCCTGCAGCGTTACCGTCACTTCGCTGTGCCCGCTTAACGCCTCCTTAAGCCTGTGCGCACATTTTTGGGGGATCTGCGTCACGCCAAAGAGAAGGATCAGCAGCAGCGCCGCATTATTATAGAGCAGATAGATTGTCGTCTGATCCCCGAAGCACTGTCCATATCCTGCGAACAGAGCGCGGATATAAGACAGCCCGCTGCCCACGTCGTCAAAAGCAAAGATGACCCACCCAAGTATTACAAAAAACATCGTATAAATATTCTGCAGAAAACCCGGAAGCTTTTTCAGCCATTTTCCCAAAACAAACTTTTCCAGAATCAGCAGAACTCCATAATAAATCCCCCACAGCACAAAATTCCAGCTCGCGCCGTGCCAGATTCCGGTCAGAAGCCATACCACGGCAATATTTCTGATCTGCTTTTTCACGCCCTGGCGGTTGCCGCCAAGCGGTATATAGACATATTCCCGAAACCAGGAGCCGAGGGAAATATGCCATCTTCTCCAGAATTCCGTAATGCTCTTCGAGATATACGGATACTGAAAGTTTTCCAGAAAATGAAAGCCGAACATTTTCCCCAGCCCGATCGCCATATCCGAATACCCGGAAAAGTCAAAGTAAATCTGAAAGGTATAAGCAAATGCGCCGATCCATGCCGTCGCCACAGGAATGCTGCCCGTTTCCATCGCAGAAACCGTATCCCACAGCGCGCCGATATTGTTTGCGAGCAGGACCTTTTTCCCAACGCCAATCAGAAAGCGGTTAATGCCCGCCACAAAATCAGAAGAGCTCTCCTTTCGCGCTTTTAATTGTCTGGCGATCGTCTTATACTGTACGATCGGGCCGGCAATCAACTGCGGGAACATACTTACATAGGTGCCATAATACATCCAGTTGCCCTGGGCGTCCGTCGCCCCCCGGTACACATCTATGGTATAAGACATGGTCTGGAACGTGAAAAAGGAAATGCCGATCGGAAGCGGAATGCCCGGCAGCGGAATATGAAGCCCTGCCGCCGCATTCAATGAGCCGATGATAAAATCCGCGTACTTAAAGAATCCCAGCACGCACAGATTGTATACCACCGAAAGCAACAGCCAGCGCTTTGCCCTTCCCATATCCCCTCTGCTCTTCCATTTGCTGATGTGAAGCCCCGCAATATAATCGACCGTAATGGAAAAAAGCATCAGGAAAACATATTTCGGTTCTCCCCATGCGTAAAAAAATAAACTGAATAAAAATAAGACTACATTTCGCAGCCTGCGCGGCAGGATATAGTAAAGAACCAATACCAGCGGCAGGAAACGAAACAGAAACAATAAGCTGCTGAATACCATTTTTATCTCCTGTATGCCTTCTTGTATGCCGTAAAAAATATTAATTATTATTAATTTTTCGCAAAACCTATTTACAATAATCTTATTTATTATATAATAGAGTGTGTTAAAAAACAATCGTTTGATTTACGTTTTTTATCAACAAGGGGATTAATGATAAGGAAAAACGAGGGGAATAAATGGAGCAAAAGAAAAGACGGCCTACACGGCAGCAACGCCGCAATGGTCTGATCATAAACGTTTTGACGCTGATCGTTCTTGTCCTTTTAATCTTTGAAGGGAAAAGTCTGATTAGCTTATTTTCGAGACAAAGCCTGCGGGAACGAATTGTAGCGGAGGAGGAGGAAGTCTTTGCCAACGCCAACCTTCTTCCGCCGGAGACAGAGAGTGAATCGGACAGTTCTGTCTCTGCAGCGGACAATCCTGTCTCCGAGACAAAAGCCGCTTCTGCGGAAACAGAGGCTGTTGTTCCTGAGACAGAGCTTGACACCCGTACCATCGGGCTTCCCGAAGGGTATGAGGAATACATGGATGTGGTCGTTGCGGAACAGGCGCTTGCCATCGATGAATCTTATTTTGATGACGCTGTCTTTATCGGCGACTCCCGCATGGAAGGGTTTCGCAACTTTTCCGGCATCACCAGCGGACGCTTTGTAACGGCAGTCGGCATGGAGTTGGAAAACATCTATACGGACGCCCAGATTCCCACCGCGAACGGCAACGTTCTGGTGATGGATGCGCTGGACAACCTGAGTTTCACCAAAATCTATATGATGCTGGGAACGAATGAGCTTGGCGCTTACGATATGGAAACGGTAAGGGAATCCTACCGCAAAGTCCTCTCTGATGTGAAGGAGCGCGCTTCCACAACCGACCCAATTGTGTATGTCTATTCCGTGATTTATGTAGATGAAGCCCTGGTTTCCACCGGAGATTATGTCAATAACCAAAACGTGGACAGCATTAACCGGCAGATCCTTCAATTGTGTAAAGAAGAAAATTATCATTATATCAACCTCAACGAGGTACTTTCGGATGGCAATCACTCGCTGATTTCCGGTGCCTCAGAGGATGGTATTCATATGACTCAGGAATATTCCAAAAAGTGGCTTGACTATACCAAGACCCACTATCTGCCTCAGGTATAATATAGAAAGGAGTTACTCACCATGAAGAAAAAACCGGCTGTTCTGTTAGCTGTCGTAATGATGGCTTTCATGTTAACTGCCTGCGGAGGCAAAAAATCTGAAAATATCGATGTAGACATTACAAAGCTCTGTGAAGACCTACAGGCAACTGTTACCAGCGGAGAGCTTGCTGCTGTCTCTTCCGATATTCTCGCTTCCACCTATTTCTTTGATATGTCAAAAGTAGAGGAAAGCATCGCTGCTCTCAGCTCCGGGGCAAGCGCCTGCGAAGTCGCCATTATCAAATGCAGCGACAGCTCTTACGTGTCCGACGCAAAGGAATTATTTGAGACACGGGTAAAAAATCAGTCCGATCTTTTTGCCGATTACAATGCGCCGGAAGTTGCCAAGCTTGACGCTGCGCTGATTAAGACCGCTGGCAATTACGTAGTTCTCTGTGTGACAGACGACACCGCATCTGCGGAAAATATTTTAAAAGAGGCAGGTTTTTAAAAACCCGTCTCTTTTTTCCAGCTCACATCACTTCAGGATCACAAAGCCTCAGGATCGCATCCGCAAAAATCTTCGCGCTCATGATCAGCATATCGATCACCATGAACTCATCATCTCCATGCATATGGTTATCCACCTCCGGGACCATGCACCCAAAGGCAACTCCGTTCTTTAATTCATGGACATACGTACCGCCGCCGATCGCCTGCGGCTCTCCCTTGATGCCGCTGTATCGCTCATAGCTTTCCAGCAGCGTCTTTACCAGGACGGAATCCGCCGGCACGTGATGCACCGGCGCCATATTCCCCTCTTCCATCTCTATCCCATACGCCGCAAATTTTTCTCTTATTAGCCCTGTCACATTTTCATCATTCCCGCATATGGGAACCCGGCTGTCAAATTTTCCTCTCAGGATTTTCCCGTCATAATGAAGCATGCCAAGATTCATCGTCAGATGCCCGGATTCCTGATCCTGCATCGCCACGCCCAGCGCCTTTCCCACACAGTCCCCCAGTGGGAAGAGCGACGCAATTCCCCAAAAGACATCCGTCCCCGCGCCTTCCAACGGAAGCCTGCCTAAAAGAGCCAGCAGGGCACAAATGGCATTCTCTCCGTATTCCGGCGTAGAAGCATGCGCCGCCACGCCTTTTGCCGTGATCTTTACCTTCCCTTCCACAAGCTCTGTCCAAAAGGAAACATCGCTCTTCTCTTTTTCAATTACGTCCCGCACCGTCTTTTCCTCTATGCCGCACACGACCGCATACGCCTGGGCAGGAACTACGTTCACCTGGTCGCCGCCGTGAAACTCCAAAACCGCCGCAGAACCTGCATCTGCGTCAAACTGCGCGGTAAACTCTTTCGCCAGACGCCCCTTTTCAATATTAATCAGCGGGAAATCCGCATCCGGAGTAAAGCTCATCGGCGCTTCCTTCTCTATACTGTAATAATAATCCAGGTCGCTGGAGCCGCACTCTTCATCAGAACCGAGAATCAGCCGGACATTTTTCCCCAGCTCTATCCCCGACTCTTTAATCGCCCTCATTGCGTAAAGCGCCGCAATCGCCGGCCCCTTATCATCGGCTGTTCCCCGCCCGTAGATTTTTCCATCCTTTATCAGCGGTTCAAAAGGCGCGGTCACCGTCCAATCCGGCGTTACGGGAACTACGTCCAAATGTGCCAGAATATCAAGCTGCTTCTCCTTTTCATTAAAATCTCCCGTCACCACATAATTATTGTAATTCGTCACCCCGAATCCGTATTCCGCCAACATTTTTTCTGCCGCCGCCAGTACCTTCGCCGCACCCTCGCCAAAGGGCTTCCCCTCCATCGCCTGTGTGCGCTTACTGTCGATCCGCACCAGGGTTTTTAAGTCTTCCATCATTTCTCCTTTGTGAACGTCAATATAATTGTCTATGATATTACGGTACATCTTTCCTACAGCTCCTTTTTTATATTCAGATTCACATAATCATTTTAAAATCCATTCCTGCCGTTGACATCTCCCTTTTCTTAATGCTATAGTTTCGTTAATATAAACGCAGGAGAATACATTATGAAGCTACAGCAATTACTCAGCCTTACCCGCAAGGCAGTCGATGAATATCAGATGATTGAAGAAGGCGACAAGATCGCCGTCGGCATTTCCGGCGGCAAAGACAGCCTTACCATGCTCTATGCACTGCATGGGCTGCAGCGCTTCTATCCGAAGCATTTTACTCTGGAAGCGATCACCGTCGATCTCGGGCATCCGGGATTTGACCTGGAGCCCATCTGCGCCCTCTGCCGTGAGCTTGGCATCCACTACACCATCGTCAAGACCGATATCGCCGCCATTATTTTTCAGGAGCGCAGGGAAACCAACCCTTGCTCCCTCTGCGCCAAAATGCGCAAAGGCGCGCTCAATGAAAAGATAAAGGAACTGGGCTGCAATAAAGTCGCCTATGCCCATCATAAGGATGACGTCGTGGAAACCATGCTCTTATCCTTGATTTATGAAGGGCGCTTCCATTCCTTCTCCCCGCGCACCTACCTCGACCGCACCGGGCTTACGGTAATCCGCCCTCTTATGTTTGTCGAGGAGGCGGATATCATCGGTTTTCAGAAGCAATATCAGCTTCCGGTCGCCAAAAGCCCCTGTCCGGTGGACGGCTATACCAAACGCGAGTATGCCAAAAATCTGGTACGCCAGATCAACCAGGAAAACCCCGGGGCAAAAAACCGCATGTTTTCCGCCATCCTAAACGGCGGTATATCCGGCTGGCCCAGCCGTATCCTGCATACCCGCTATCAGGCGAGCGCTACTGAACCTTATTCTTTGGAATCGCCAGGCGCAGAGTAACCGGATTCAAAACCAGCCCCTTTGCGTCGGGAATTATCATCTTCAAAAGGCGTTCGTAATCTACCGCGATCGCCTGGAATTTCTTTTCCTTATTAAACTTCTGGAACTCGGCAGGATCGCTGCATATCGGCTGGAAGATATCGCCGTTTGGCATCTTCATAAACGCCAGGCGCATATCTTTCATCTGCGGCTTTCCCCCGTCTTCCCCTTCCTGCGGAAGCTGAACGGGCAAAATATATCTGCCGCGCCTTAAATTGACCAGCATCTCCTCTTCCAGATCCTTCAGTCCTGCCTTCTCCGTATTTTCTACCGGACGCCGCAATTCCTGTATAAAATAAGCGCCTGTCAGTACCAGCTCCGGGTTCATCACCGGGCGTTTTTCTGCCGGCAGCTTCTCATAATCAGGCTTTTGCACCAGCTTTTCCAGCTCTATGCCCATCGTATTGGCTCCACGGTCCAGCACCAGCTCATTGACGCCCATCGCGTACAGCCCCATATAAAAGCTCAAAAACTGCTTATTCTCCAGTTTCACCAGAAGCAGCTCCGACTTATCCTCTTTACTCTTTGCCGCTGCCGCTGCCTTCGCAATATTCTCCTGGCTGAACAGCCAGACCTGGTCATTACAGCTCTCCGGGTCACAATATACATAAGGAAGACTCGTCGCCTTAGAAAACAACGCATACATAAATTCCCGCTTCTGCAACTGGCGCAGAATCAGGTGCCGGAAAAACTCTTCCCGTTTTTCAAAGAAAAGGCGTACTTTTTCCTTCGTTCCGTTTTTCTCCTTCACCGCTTTCGCCGAATTCTTCAAAATAATAATCTCCTGCATGGGAAGATGACTGTAAGATTCCTCCTTAAAGTCCGCCGATGCCAGTAATTTCTTCAGTTCTTCCTGTTTTTCTGTTGTCATGATACAATTTCCTTTCTTGCATTATTTTTTCAAAAACTTGTTGACAAACGCACAAAACTGCGCTAGAATAAGTCCTGTTCGAAAAACATATTTCGTATGTGCGTTTAGCTCAGCTGGATAGAGCGTTTGGCTACGGACCAAAAGGCCGGGG
>CAZAQD010000021.1:0-14217 GCA_964487425.1 uncultured Marvinbryantia sp.
CAGATAAAAGATATGTCTTGAAAGAAATCCCCCGCATCATGTATAATTATGGCAAATTCATCCGCCACTTTTTCGGTGCCTGGATGAACAGCATAATTTTTCAGACAACGGGAGGTATCTAATGGAAAAGTCAAAGGTATACTACACTGACCTGCGGGCGGACAATAACAATAACCTGCAGCAGAAGCTGGCGCGGCTGATTAAAAAGGCAGGCATCGGCAACATTGATTTTACGGATAAATACGTGGCAATAAAAATCCATTTCGGCGAACCCGGCAACCTCGCCTACCTGCGCCCGAACTACGCAAGAACAGTGGCAGACGTCATCAAAGAGCTGGGCGGAAAGCCATTCCTGACCGACTGCAACACGCTCTATGTGGGCGGGCGCAAAAATGCCCTTGACCACATCGAAAGCGCCTATGTCAACGGCTTCCATCCTTATTCCACAGGCTGCCATATCCTGATAGCCGACGGCTTAAAGGGAACCGATGACGTCTGGGTGCCTGTAGAAGGCGGCGAATATGTCAAAGAAGCGAAAATCGGGCGCGCCATTATGGATGCGGACGTATTTATTACCTTAAACCATTTCAAAGGCCATGAAGCCACGGGATTTGGCGGCGCTTTAAAGAATATCGGCATGGGCTGCGGCTCACGCGCCGGAAAAATGGAAATGCACAGCGCCGGAAAACCATATGTAGCACAGGAACTGTGTATCGGCTGCGGCGCCTGCACAAAGATCTGCGCCCACAGCGCGGCTGTCGTGACAGACAAAAAAGCGGCTATCGACCACAGCAAATGCGTGGGCTGCGGAAGATGTATCGGCGTCTGTCCCAAAGATGCCGTACAGCCTGCCCAGGATGAGGCAAATGACATCTTAAACTGCAAGATCGCAGAATACAGCAAGGCGGTCATCGACGGAAGGCCTAATTTCCACATCAGCCTGGTCATCGACGTATCCCCGAACTGTGACTGTCACGCGGAAAACGACCTGCCGATCGTGCCCGATGTGGGAATGTTCGCTTCCTTCGATCCCGTAGCTCTGGATCTCGCCTGTGCAGACGCAGTGAACGCTCAGCCTGTAATCCACGGAAGCGTCCTTGACGACCATCGCCGAGAAAACGCTGAGGAAGCAAAACACCATGACCATTTTCACATGAGCCATCCGGAAACCAACTGGCGGTCCTGCATTGAGCATGCAAAGAAAATCGGCATCGGCAGCGATGAGTATGAACTAATCAAAGTAAAGTGATTATATGGACGCCATATAGGACATCAGATCGCCTAATGTCGCCGTCGAATTCTGCTTTTTATAGGGATTATTCTTGTAGAGGTCGCTCAGGTACTCTCCGGGAATGATCCCTTTTTCTTCCAGCCTGCCCAGATAGCTCTCACCCTCCTCATAATCATAGGAGAGTACCAGGATATTCCTGGCAAACACTGGCTTTTCTGACATTTCCGCCATCACCTGCGCTAAAGCTTTTTCATCCCCCAGCAGCTTTTTCCCCAGCACCAGCGCCTTCACATGTCCTAAGTCAAGGAAACGGCTGATCTGATCCTGATACGCCCTTTGCAGCCCCTCCACGGAATCCGCCTCCACCAGAAAGCCGCCGAATCCGCCGACCAGTTTCCCATCCTGCAATTCCATTTCCATTGCCTGCACGAATTCACGGTCCTCCAGCTCCCTCGCCCCGCAGCCCGGCAGCAGGCAAAGAAGCGCCGCCAGCAGCGCTCCCGCTGTTATCTTCTTATAAATTCTCTGTTTGATCTGCCCCATGCGCCCTTCTCCTTTTTCCATGTTTGATATTTACCCATTCCAATATCCACAGCAATACCGGAAAAGCCGCCGTCAGCGGTAGAAAAGCGCAAAACGCCCATTTTACAAAAATCTTTTCTGCCGTCTCATAACTCCCCACGATCAGCATAGCAAGCGCCGAGATACACGCCGCATACCAGGGATATCCTTTCTTTCCCGCCATCGGGAACACCTCCCGCAAAATCCTGCTCATGTAATAGATCCCGTTCCCGGACGCGGCAAAAAGGCTCAGAAGAAGCACGGATAAAAACACAATATCCCATCTCTGTAAAAACCCTCCCGGAATATTTACATTGCTCATCAATACAAGCGCCGGAAAAGGAAGGAAAATCAGCTCATCCTCGCCAAACGCCCCCAGCATAATCACAAATAATACCGTCATAAAAACCGCCGTATACAAAAGGCTCTTTTTGATTACCCGGCTGATCTGTGTACCCGCGGCGTTTCTTTCCCCCTCTTTCTTCCTATTAACATACGGTATTTCATACAGTGCAATTCCCATGCCGGAAAACGCCGCAAAGATACAAACGCTCCCGCTCAAAATTCCCGGCAGCGCCGGATTCTCCGGCAAACGCAGATTCTCCCACTTTACGGAGCCTGCGGACGCCGCAATCATTACAACAAGCATTCCTGCCGCAACCGGGTACAGGCACTGCGCCAGGCGCGCGCGCTTCTGTATGCTTCCAAGCGCCGTCATCAGCCCTGCCAGCAAAAAAAGGATTCCAATGACTGTCTCCTTCATCTCCGGCAGCAGAAACAGCCCGCAAATTTTTCCTGCCGCCCATGCCAGATAGACCTGATTTAGCAGCATATATAGAAAGTATAAAATACCTGCCGTACATGCAAAGTACTTTCCCAGCCGTTCAGACAGATATCCGGTAAAGCTCCGCGTGATCCTGCCCGCCAGTTTCCCTAAAATCACCGCATAAAAATACGCCCATACCGCCCCAAACGCCAGGGCGGTGATCTGTTCCCAGCCGCGAAGAGATTTTAAAAGCAATGGGAGCAAGATACAGAACTTTGCGATCCAGTCAAGACATAACAGCCTGCCAAGCTGTTTTGCGGATATTTTTTCATTATCAGCGAACATGTTCGTCCTCCTTGCATTGGCGCATCCGTATCCTCTGCTCCCTTCTTGCATAGATCGGGCGTTTCCAGAGAGCCTTTGCCGGCGCCCTGAACATACTGTCATAAAGATCCCTTCCCTCGTTCATCTGGGAAGCGGCAAACGGATACAGGTACGGTATCGTAAAGCTTTTCAGCCCTGCCAGATGAAGCGCCAGCAGATATCCTCCGAACACAAGACCAAAGATCCCCAAAAATCCGCAAAGCAGCAAAATCACATATTTAATCAGGCGCAGCGCCTCCGACACCTCTTCATTGGGAATCGAAAAGGAGCCCAGCGCTGTGAGCGCTACGATCACGACGGTCATCGGGCTGACCAGGTTCGCACTAACCGCCGACTGTCCGATAATCAGCCCGCCGACAATCCCGATCGTATTGCCGATCGCCCCCGGCATCCTAAGCCCTGCCTCGCGGATCAGCTCGAAAGACAGCTCCATAAGCAGCACCTCTGCAATACAGGGAAAGGGGACGCCCGCACGGGACTCTGCCATGACAAGCACCAGATTCGTCGGCAATATCTGTGTATGATATCCTGTAACTGCCACGAAAAAACCCGGTAAAAAGACAGCCAAAAAAGCCGCCATCCACCGCACCAGGCGCAGAAACGTAACGATCCAGAAATGCCGGTAATAATCGTCATTAGTCTGAAACAGCGTATTCAAAGTCACCGGCAGCAGCAGCGCTTCCGGGGAATGATCCAGCAAAACCGCCACTCTGCCTTCCAGCAGCGCCTGCGCGGTCCTATCCGGACGCTCCGTTGCCTGATACTGCGGAAACGGCGTCCACACATTGCTCTTTGTCAATTGCTCTGCCACCCCGCTGTCCATCACTTCATCCCTGCACAGGCTTTCCAGTCTTCTATATGCTTCATTTACAATCCCCTCATAAGCAATATCTTCTATATAAAGCAGTCTGGTGCGCGTCCCGGTCCTTCTCCCCAGGACCAGGTTCCTGCTCTTTAAGCCCGGATCACAAATGCGTTTTTTAATCAGATCGATATTAGTATCCAGATTTTCCGTAAAAGCTTCCCTGGAACCGCGCAGTGATTTCTCCGCCTCCGCTTTGGGAATGTCCATGTTCCCCACCTCCGCTCTCCATGCAAATAAAAAAAGAGGAAAGATCCGCTTTCCTCTTTATCCTATCCAGTTTTTTCTGTTTTATCCGCCTTCTATAAGGACTCATGCGCGGTCAGGCTCTTCACCATACATTCCTTCTGGTTGACAATATGCGATCGCATCGCATTTCCCGCTTTTACCTTATCCTTCTTTTTGATTGCCCGGCGGATGGTATCGTGCTCCTCGATCAGCAGGCGGTGCATTCTCTTATCCTTCAGATACTCCAGACGGTAGCGGTACATCTGCTCCCTCAGATTCGTCAGAATCTGCTGCAGGCGCTTATTATTCGTCGCGCCGTAAATAATCTCATGGAACTCCATGTCCGCCTCCACACATGCCAGCAGGTTATCGCTTTCCAGGCTCTTTTTAAATTCTGCCGACGCCCTCTTCAAATCGCGCAACTGCTCCTCCGTGATATACTGGCAGGCGTCCTGCACCGCCAGCTCCTCCAGCGCAGCCCGCACTTCCAGCACGTCCTCCAGATCCTTCACGGTAATATCCGCCACGATTGCCCCTCTGCGGGGAATCATAATGGCAAGCCCCTCCAGCTCCAGCTTACGGATCGCCTCCCTCACCGGCGTCCGGCTCACGCCCAGCCTCTGTGCAAGCTGAATCTCCATCAGCCTTTCTCCCGGCTTTAACTCTCCTTTCAGGATCGCATTGCGAAGCGTCTGAAATACCACATCCCTCAGTGGCAGATATTTATTCATATCAATGTGAAAATTGTCGTTCATTTTCCTTCTCCTTTGTGTCTCTCTTTTTCTACCGCACCAGATAAACCTGTTTTGCGGCTTCCCCCTCCTGCAAAATCCTGTACGCTCTCTTCGCAGCTTCTTCCTCTTCAAACAGCCCAAACACAGTCGGTCCGCTTCCGCTCATCATGGCGTTCAGCGCCCCATTTTCCATCATGGTTTTCTTGATACTGTCAATCACCGGATATGCCGGAATCGTCACAGTCTCCAACACATTGCCCATCAGTGCCGCCAGGCGCTTCAAATCCCCGCTATTCAACGCCGCAATCTGTCCGTCAATATCAGGATGCTCCTTTAATTCATTTGCCCTGAGATTCCCGTACACAAATTTCGTCGACACATATACCCGCGGCTTGGCAATCAGAATATGGCATTGCGGCATCGGCACAAGGGGCGTTAGTTTTTCCCCGATTCCTTCTGCCAGCGCAGTCCCCCGCATCACACAGTAAGGCACATCCGCGCCAATCTTTACCGCACGGATCATCAGTTCCTTTTTCGAGAGCCCCATGCCAAACAGGCGGTTGACCCCTACCATAACCGCCGCGGCATCCGCGCTTCCTCCCGCCATGCCTGCCGCCACCGGGATATACTTCTTCAGATCAATGTAAAGTCCCTGCTTAATCCCGAACTCGTCCATCAAAAGCTTTGCCGCCTTATACACCAGGTTATCCCCGTTGACCGGAAGGTAACTGAGATTGGTCCTCACCTTGATGCCCTGCTCCCACAGGCTCAGTGTAATCTTGTCATACAGATTAATCGTATGCATAATCATTCGTACTTCGTGGTATCCGTCTTCTCTTTTTCGTACCACATCCAAACCGAGATTGATTTTCGCCCTCGCTTTCAGCTTTATCTCATCCATAGACATTCCTCAATCGTATTTTGTATACAATACTACTATTATTGTACCATTTTTTGTACAAAAGTCAATCAGTTTACCGTTTTTAGGATAATCAATTTTGTCCCCGGCTTTACATCCTTTTCTTCTATCCCATTCAGGCTGCAGATATTCTCCGGGGTCGTATAATATTTTTTGGAAATATTCCACAGGCTATCCTCCGGTTTTACCACATATCCTACGATCCCCGGCAGCTCCTGCAGTTTTTTCAGGTCCAGTTCCTGCTCCTGCACGTCCGTGATGCACTGCTCTTTGTGTACCCGGACAACAAATGCGTTCAGGCTTACGCTGACCTTGATTTCAAGCTCCTCGCTGTCGATCATCGTAACGGAGAGCTGTTCCAGGCTGGTCTGCAGGGTAAAACGGCAGTCCGGCGTGATCTCATTTATTTCTATCACCTGCTGGATCGGCACCGCGCCTTCCAATACGGAATACGGCGTCTTATCGTCCGAAGACACATACAGCACCGATACAAACACCGCTCCCTCCACGGAAATCCCATCCTCCGTAATTACCGCATCATCTATTTTCACTTCTCCCCTGCCGCTGCAGGTCTGCAGCATTCTCGGCTGGCTGCCCTGCAGGCGAATCCTGTCGCTGGCTCTTACCTTCGAAAAATTCTTCATGAGAAGGCTCTCATATACCTGTTCTTCCCTCACCGGAACTAATTCTTTTACCGGAGAGTAAACGTCCTCCAGGATCTGCACCTGCTCCTCCTCATAAAGCTTGACATCCAGCTCCAGCACTGCCTCCAACTGGATCAGGCGGCGCTCTCCGTCATAATCCTCCAGCACTTCCAGCGTACTGCCGGAAAGCTGTATATCGATCTGGGATACCATATCCGGCGTACATCCGCCGCATTCCAGGTTTCCCTGAAACGGCAGCGCCGTCTCCAGCCATTGCTTGGTCGCGCTCTCATCGTCCCCCTCGTATAAGACGAAGACAAACAACTCCCCTTTCACATCCAACTGCCCATCCATTACCCTGATATCCGTCCCGCGCAACTGCACGCTTTCCCACAGCACTCTGGAAATATTGGGCTTATTGGAGGGCACGGTAATCTCGTCTTTGACCCTGAGAATATCGCGCTTCTGGACGGTAAGCTGTAAAAGCTCCAGTTCCTTCGTCTGAATGCCGACTTCCGGCATCCCATGAATTTCCACCGCCGCCGAGGCGTCATAAACCTCCTCGGTAAAAGAAGTAAAGGTAAGAAGCGCCCGCATACTCAGTTTGCGGGAATTAATCATCGAAACGCTGACATCCTCCGTATCCCATTTCACATGCACATTGTCTCCCGGCGATACGCCCTCCAGATTCTGGCTCTCCAAAAACGCCATCCGGGTATCCAGCCTATGTATCTGATGCTCCGGCGTGTCCGCAATATAGAGTACGCAAATCTGCAGCTGCCCGGAGATTGTCACCTTATCCGTACCCACCTGGAGGTCTTCTATCTTCACTGCCGCATTGTGCTGTATAATTCTCTCTACATCCGCCTGTGTATCCGGCACATTACAGTCCTCTTCCAGTGTTACCTGGCTTGCCGTTCTGCTTTTTTCATGCATCATATGAATATTCTTTTTTAATAATTCCACAAAAAAACCTCCCCGCATAGTCTCTTAGTAATCTATGCGAAGAGGAGTACATTTATACTATCATCCGTCAAAGATAATTGTTTCTTCCAGATCCTCTGTTTTAATCACCACATAGGGATACGACGGCTCCTGTGCCAGTTTTTCCTCCTTCGAGGGACCGATCAACTGAAACTTGACGTGAATGCCGTCCTCACCAAGATAGCACTGCTCCACAGCAATACTGTAGCCGCCGGTGCTTTGCTCCCCAAAGCCCCTGGCTATGTAAAGCTCGCCTTCATTCTGGTAACTCAGCTTCATCTCTGTTTCCAGGTTCTCATCGATAACCTCCTTCAGCGCCTGCGGAACCTCAGCCTCACCCAAAACGTTAAATTCCAGATCGCGTACCTTGACGACTGCGCTTTTCGAAAGCCCGCATCCTGCCAGGAGCACCGCCAGAAGAAGCGCCGCCGCAGCGGCTGTCACGCAGAATCTCTTTTTTAAGTTCTTCATCCCTTACCTACTTCTCTTTTTTACTATTCCTATGAAGAATCTGCTCTCTATATTCCCGCATCAGAAAATCCGCCGTATTTCTTTTTCTGAATTCTTTCTCTCCCAGGCGTCTCTATCTGCCCTTTTCGCACAAAAAAAGATTCGCCGAGGTTCCCTCGCAGATCTCCCCTTTTGTATTCAGAAAAACCAGTTCATCCGGATTTATCCGCATAATACTTCTCCCAACTCTTCTGCTGTTTCCACGATAACGGCTGCGCCGCTTAGCTCCAGTTCCTCCCGACTGCCAAAGCCAAATAACACGCCGACCGCTTCCATACCGCATTTTTTCGCGCCGAGCACATCATGCTCGCGGTCGCCCACCATCACTGCCTCCTCTACGTTCGTAATCCCTTTCTCACGCAATGCATAGCGGATCACATCGTCCTTGTTGACTCTGCTGCCGTCCATCGTCGCCCCGTAAATATCTGCAAAATATTTTGTCAGACCAAAATGTTCCATGATCTGCTTTGCGTAAAGCTCCGGCTTGGAGGTCGCTACAATCAGAATCTTCCCCTCCTCCTTCAGCCGCTCTAAAACCTCCGGTATGCCCTCATAAACCGCGTTCTCGAATTTTCCCTTTTCATTATAATATTCCCGGTATTTTTTCACACCCTCAAGGGCTTTTTCCTCACTGAACCCATAATATCTGCGAAACGAATCCGTCAGCGGCGGCCCGATAAACACCCTCAGGCTGCTCCTGTCTTTCACCTCAATACCAAAAGCATGCAGCGCATATTCCACTGCTTTTGTGATCCCCTCCTGGGAATCCGTCAATGTTCCATCCAGGTCAAACAAAATATACTTTTTCTTCATTACAATGCCTCCGGAAAATAATTCCATCCAAATTCATTATAAACTCTGCAAAATGCGTCACTATACATAAAAGCTCCTTCGGCTATGCCACTCTTTTATCACCTGCCTGATTTCCTGCTTCGCAGGATGAAAAACGCAGGCACGGCAATCACGCAGAAAGCCAGGCGCCATGCCCACACCGGCACATCACAGATATTGAAGCAGCGGACGCTGATCCACATCTGATTGATGGCTTCATTCTGTTCCTCATTAAAATAGATCATAAGCGAAGATCTTGCAATAACTTCCTGCGTCGGATATTGGGCGAACAACTGCCTTTTGGTCTGCTCCACGGGCGCAGTGATAATATAATCCTCGCTGCCTTCCTCCTCGGTAAAGAAATATGCCAGATCATAGTCTGTCACATCCTCCTCATCCTCTTCCGCCGCATAGCCCCAGTCAACATACTCAAATATCCGCCCATCCTCCCCGCCGGAAATGACCGAGGTATAACCAATATAATACATATTGCGGATGACATTGTCCGGTCTGGAATTAAAATTAATAAACGCCTCCGCTGCGTGCTGCTTTGCAGCATCCTCACCAATGCCGCTTTTTAACATTACCCATCCGTCAAAATAGATGTTGGTAGATTCCATCGGTACGGCAAAATTCAGCGTAAAATCATCCTCATCCGCCTGATCCATCGTATATACGGCATCCCCGGACCACTGGTAATTTGCCGCTACTTTTCCCGTCACCATATCCGCCTTCCCGGAGTCCGTCTCGAAAGAATAGGCATTGTTCTTCACATCCTGCAGATAATCCTGCACCAGCGCGATCGTCTCCGCAGAAGTATCATTCATTTCCTTTTCCAGATTCTGCGCATAATTTTCATCCTGCAGAAATTCCTCCGACGTCAGCAAATCGGATTTTAAAGCGCCCACTGCCGCAAAATAAGAATCGCGCACATTATCCTTGATCGTTATCTGCCGGTAATATACCGGGTCACTTAATATTTTCCAACTGGAAGCATCCTCCTCGGTCACCAGCTCAGGATTATACACGATTCCCGTGACTCCCCACATATAACCCGCCGCATATTTTGCCCATGCCTCGCCGTTGATCTCATTCTCTTCAAAAATAGAGCGGATATAAGGAGACACGCCGTTTGTATAATAATTGTTCTCATCCGAGCCGTCAAAAAACGCTTCCGACAGCGGCACCAGTTGTTCCTCCGCCATCAGCTTCATAATCATATATTCCGACGGGCATACCAGATCATACAAATCGCCCAGCGTCAGCATATTATAGAGATCCTCATTCGTTCCGAAGGTGGAATATTCTACGTGAACCTTAATGCCATACGTCTCATAATACCATTCTTCAAAATCCTCCACCATAGAATTTTCGCCAATGATCTCTCCGCTGTCCAGATCAATCGCTTCATCCTCATCCCAATCGCCGAGGTCAATATACTCCTCCCAGTTGCAGACTCTTAAAGTCACTTCCTGTCCATCTGCCTGAGCCGCATTCCCTGCCGCCGCTGCGCCGGTACACAGAGCAGCGCTTCCTCCCAATGCGGCAAATACCGCATAAAGCCTCTTCTTCCTCATACCTCTGCCCTTTCCGATGTCTCTTTATTCGCCTGCAGGTTCATCAGCGCCACAAACAGGATGACCACCACAAAAATCACCGTAGACAATGCCCACAAGGCGGTCTTGATCGTTGTATGGGAGCCCTTTGTGGCATTTACCACGTAAGTACTGATGGTATCAAAGGTGGCAGGCTTCGTATAGGTCGCCACAAAATAATCATCCAGCGAGAGCGTAATTGCTAATGCAAATCCCGATATAATCCCCGGAAAGATCTGCGGAACCACAATCTTCCAAAGCGCCCGCCCCGGCGTTGCGCCCAGATCCAGCGCCGCCTCATAGATACTGGAATCCATCTGCTTCAGCTTCGGTATGACCGATAAAAATACAAACGGCGCGCATAAAGTCACATGCCCCACAACCAAAGGCACAAACGTATCCTTACTGATACCGAATACCACCACCAGCAGAATGCAGATGGAAAATCCTGTCACGACGTCCGCATTCACTACCGGAACCTGGTTCACCGCAGAGATTGCGGAGGATACCTTTTTCCCGCTGTAGAAAGAGCCGATCGCCCCGATCGTCCCCAATACCGTCGCAATTGCCGCCGAAGAAAATGCCAATACAACCGTTCCGATAATCATCTCACGCAGCTCCGGCGTCGTAAACAGGGTCACATAATTCTTCAAAGAAAATCCGCGGATCGCCCCAATCTGCGTGGCATCCGTAAAGCTGTACACTGCCAGAATCAGAATCGGCAGATACAAAAACAGCAGGACAAATAAAATCACTATGCCCCTCCATGCCTTTTTCATCACAGCAACGCACCTCCTCTCGGATTTTCCTCCTCCTGCGCCCCTCTGGTTAACAGGGTAAACAGACAGATAATCGCCAGCAGAATCAACGCAATCATAGAACCGCCGTTCCAGTTATACGCCGCAAAATAACTGCCGATCAGGCTTCCCATAATATAAGTACTGTTATACAGCATATCCAGCACCACATAGTTCGTCATCGCCGGCAAAAATACCATTGCAATGCCGCTTACGATTCCCGGCGCCGAAAGCGGGAGCGTTACCTTTAAAAAGCTTTCCGTCTCATTCGCTCCCAGGTCCCTCGCCGCCTCCAGAAGCGACTCATCCAGCTTCACGATCGTATTATAGATCGGCAGGATCATAAACGGCAGAAAGTCATATGTCATGCCGATTACCGCGTTTACAAACGGATAATATGCCAGGTTTCCCTCGATCACCGTAAGAATTTCCTTCAGCGCCGTAATGCGCAGGGAAAAATTAATCCACATCGGCATAACAAAGAGCATCAATATCACCGACTTCGCCTTCCGTTTGCTTTTTGCCAGAATATATGCCGTCGGGTAAGCTAACAGCAGGCAGACAGCCGTGGTAGTCACCGCAATGGCAAAGCTGTAGCACAGCGTCCCCAGCGTATTGGGATTTGTGAAAAATCCGGTCAGGTTCGCAAGCGTAAACCGCCCCTGTCCGTTGGTAAAGGCATAATAGATCAGCACCAGCAGCGGAGCCGCCACAAACAATGCCAGAAAGAGCGCATAGGGAATCCCCAGGCTTTTTCTGGAAAATGAAATTTTACCCATTGCTCCCCCTCCTTATCTCCTGACCGAAAAGGTCATCTTCTCCACCGGCATAAGCAGTCCCACCTGGTCTTCCATGTTCCACAGGTATTCATCATTTACCACAAAATCCTGCCCCATATCTGTATGGATCACATAACTGTAATGGTCGCCTTTATAGATCAGATTGCTGATATACCCCTGTATCAGCCCCTCATCCTGATGGTCAGTCATTCTTATATCATTCGGCCCAATCGCCGCCATCACCCGGATCTTACGCGGGTCGATCTCTTCTCCCGCCGCATCCACAAGCGTACCGTTCTCCGTGCGTTTACTGCCCTTAATGATCTTGGTCAGGCTGGTGTCCAGAACGGTTCCGTTGTATTCCAGCCTGTGATTTTTATTGATCTCCACGGAAAAAATATTCGTGTGGTCTTCCGCGATCATAATATGAATATTGTCCGGGTCTACCCTCATCCCCACAAGCTCGCCTGGAACCGCCGACTTTACCGACTGCACTACCATTTCATTCTTGCCGGATTCCACGGCAATCTCATAATGCATTCCTTTAAAAATCACCGAGGTCACACGCCCCCTGATCGTTCCCTCCCCGGGCGTCGTCAGGATGACATCCTCCGGGCGCACGACCGCCGTGATATGCGTTCCTTCTTCCACATCGTCCACACAGTCAAATTCCCCGCCGCAAAAACGCGCCTTTAAATGTCCCGTCATAATGCCGTTGAAAATATTACTGTCCCCAATAAAGTCCGCTACAAACGCATTCTTCGGCTCATTGTAGATATCTTCCGGCGTACCGATCTGCTGCGTCCTTCCTTCCGACATGACCACGATCTTATCGGACATCGTAAGCGCCTCTTCCTGATCGTGCGTCACATAGATAAACGTAATGCCAAGCTCCTTGTGCATCTCCTTTAACTCAAGCTGCATTTCCTTACGCATCTTTAAGTCCAGCGCTCCCAGCGGTTCGTCCAGAAGCAGGATTTCCGGCTCGTTGACAACTGCCCTGGCAATCGCCACCCTCTGCTGCTGCCCGCCGGACAGCGTAGAAACCTTGCGCTTCTCAAAGCCCTCGAGGTCCACCAGCTCCAGAACCTTCTTCACCTTCTTTTCAATCACCTCTTTGGATACCTTTTTCTGTTTCAGCCCAAAGGCAATGTTTTCATAAATATTCATGTGAGGAAACAGGGCGTATCTCTGGAACACGGTATTGATCGGCCTTCTGTGGGGCGGAAGGTCGGTAATCGGCTTCCCGTTTAATAAAATCTCCCCCTCCGAGGGAAGATCAAAACCCGCAATCATCCGCAGCGTCGTCGTTTTTCCGCAGCCGGACGGTCCCAAAAAGGTCACAAATTCTCCGCGCTTTACCTCCAGGTTAAAATCTTCCACTGCACGGAATCCATCCTCAAATGTCTTGGTAATGTGCTTTAATTCAATGATATTTTTTCTCTCTTGCATCATACTTTCCTCACACTTCTAATCGTAATTCACTCAGCTATCGGCGCCTTTCCACGAATCCTCCGTCAGAACGTAGGCGGCGTGCTCACCCAGATAAACTTTGCCGGACGGTTGCCCGGATTTTCAATTCGATGCTTGCGCTTGGCAGGATAATAAAAGCTTTCCCCCGCCTTTACATGATAAATCTGATCCCCAAGATACAGGTTCAGCTTACCGGAAATCACATAGCCAAATTCTTCCCCATCGTGCGGCTTATCCTCATCCAGGCTTTGATGAGGCTGTACCGATACCAGCAGGGGCTCCATCTGGTACTTCTGTGCCGTCGGCACGATCCACTGAATGCTGTTTCCCACCTCGTCCACCTTCTCAAAAAAGCCCTGCTCACTAAATACGATTTGCTCCTCCACCGCTTCCTTAAAAAACTCCGACGCAGTCGTTCCCAGGCACTCGATCAGATCCAGAAGCGTCACCACGGAAGGCGAAACCTGTCCGTGCTCCAACTGTGAAATGAAGCCCTTTGTCAGCTCAGTCCGGTCCGCAAGCTCCTGCTGCGTCAGCCCGTTACGGTTACGCAAATCCTTGATTTTTTTCCCAATCTGGGCATTCACGTAATCCAATTCCATTGGCATCCTTCTCCTTCTAAACAAAAAATCATTTTTTGCTAAACTTTTACCCCGAAAAAAATTATACTATTAATAAACTTTTTGTCAACTATTAAACGTATCTTTCCGTGATATTTTTATCGGAAAGCATTTGCAGGAACCTGTCCCTGATCTCTTTCCTGCAATCCGCCGCTGATTTCTGGTTATATTTAACCATGCCGCCTGCCATTTCCGCATGTCCGCCTCCGTCCCCGATTCCTGCCAGCGCGTCATGCACCAGTTGCCCGGCATGGACGCCGGAAGTTTCTGAACGGACGGACAATTTCAATCCATCTTCC
>CAZAQD010000021.1:14317-28286 GCA_964487425.1 uncultured Marvinbryantia sp.
ATCGCGTCCGGATCCGGGAAATTGTGTGTCTGGATATAAACCGTTTTTCCCCGGCAAATAGATACCAGCTCTTCAAAATTACTCATCCTGTTTCTCCTCTCTGTATAAAGGTATATACGAAAATTGCGTTTCTGCAATCCTCCGGGCGGATTTCCTGTCCATAAACAAAATATGTTTCAGAACTTCCGTTCTGAAACACACATCCCTGGTAAATTCCACATTATGATTATACATGACCGTCCCGCGCGGTGCAACCATTATCTTTTAATGAGCAGCACCGAAAAATCATTCACATTGGTGCCCGTCGGTCCGGTAACAATTAATCCGCTGCTCTCTTTCAACGCATAATATGAATTGTTATTGTCTAATTCCTTTTCTACAGATATTTTTTTTGCGGAAAGTACACGCAGCGTATCCCCGTCCACATAACCTCCCGCCGCGTCTGTCGGTCCGTCCGTACCATCGGAACTCACGGAAAAAATGGCGATATCCTCCAGCCCATCCAGGCTTGCCGCCGCCGATAACGCCAGTTCCTGGTTCCTTCCCCCTTTTCCGCATCCCTTTACCTTCACGACCGTCTCACCTCCAGCGACAAATGCCAGCGGCTCCTTCGCGTCTTTGTTCTCCTGCGCAATCCCGGCGAGCCACCTCCCCGCCTCCTTTGCCTGGCAGGTCATTGCCGTTGTAAGCAGTCTCGTCCGATACCCCAGCTTCTCACATTGATTTACCGCTGCCAGGCAAAGATGTTCCACGCTTCCTATCACATGGCTTTCTATATTTTTCAGATTCTTCGGCGTCTCCTGCCGCAGGCATTCCTTTATTTCATCTGTAATGCAAATCCCGTACCTGTCGATAATCTCCATTGCCTGCTCACTCGTAGACCGGTCCTCACAGGTAGGACCGGAGGCGATCATATCCAACGGATCGCCTATAATATCAGATAAAATAATATTGCAGACATGCGCAGGCTTACACGCCAGCGCAAACTTCCCGCCTTTTACCTGCGACAGTCTCTTTCTCACGATGTTCATTTCCACAATATCAGCGCCGCTTCTAAGCAAGGCATCTGTGACCTGCTGCATTGCTTCGCCTGATACCGCCGGCTTTTCGAACAGCGCAGAACCGCCGCCGGACAAAAGAAACAATACCGTATCCCTTTCTGTAAGCCCCTGTACATATTCCATCGCTTTTTCTGCCGCCAGAAAAGAATTTTCATCCGGTATCGGATGCCCCGCCTCACAAACGTCAAATCCGGGAATTGCCCCTTTGGAATGCCCGTATTTCGTGATAATCAGACCTCTGGAAATCCTTTCCCTTAAAATACCGCTCGCCGTCTGTGCCATCTGCCACGCCGCTTTCCCCACTGCAATTACCACGATCTCACCGCTATCAAATTCCAGCGTTCCCAGCGTTTTTTTCACCGCCTTATCCGGCATTACATCCAAAAAAGCCGCATGGATAATAGACTGCACATCCTGCTGTAATAAGGTATTTTCCCCATTCATGCTGATATTTCCTTTCCTATCAAAACCATCCTGATGCAGATTCACATTCTAACGTTTCTGAATCAAACTGTGCCGTTAAATATCCGCCTTCATCATTAATCCAGGTATATCCCAGAGCCGATGACGATTTGGTTTCCAGCACGCCTTCCACTCCGCCGATGATCTGTACAAACTCATCATACGTAAGCCCTTCACCGCTGTTTAATTTTTCCTCGATCTCGCTGAATTTAGAAAAGTCATTCTTCTTATCCGCAATGGTTTTATTTTTAAAATCAATGTCAATCCTGCAGTTTCCGCTGTCAAAGAACTGGACCTGCACACCCGTATCCTCTGTCAACTGCCAGTAATAAACTTCATACTCCGTGCCGATATATTCCCCTTCAAAACCGATGATCTCATTTACCTCTTCCAGTGTATTGTCGGTCTCAATCTGTTTGATACACTCAAACACATCGTAATTTGCCGTCTTGCCTTCTGCTTCGGCGCCGTCCGTCTCTGCAGCAGCTTCCGTTTCTTCCTTTGAGCCGCCAGCTTTCTCACTATTTCCACACGCAGTCAACCCGCACACCATTCCAAACAATATAGCAGATGCCGCAATTTTTTTCAGTTCCTTCTTTTTCATTTTTGTCGTCTCTCCTTTTTCAAAATGTATTCTTTCTATCACATCATTTAAAAGGAAAAACCTTTGTATGGCAAGCGATATCTGGTTGCCGCCTCTGCAACTATTGGTTGCATGCCTGAAAATTCTTTATTTTACAGGGCTCTCTGTTATATCCATCACCTCCGCGTAAAATGCGCTGTCCATAGCTTCTGCATTTTCATAGGACCATCCGCTGATCTCAAGTACGCCGCCATTTTCCAGGTCATGATATGCCGTAAAATAGTAAGTATAGCTCTTTTCTGTTCTGGAGCTTCTCAAAATAGAGTACGTATAATAATAAAACGTCTTTCCCTGAACCACGGTTTCTCCCTGCGTATGAATTTTTGAGATGCCTGCGCCCGAATGCATCGCCGCCTTTTCTTCTGCCGTTGCGCTTATGTTCTCCCATACCTTGACGTTTATATAAATATTATCATCCTCTGTCCGGTAATTCCTGCCCATCAAAGCGTCAGGAAGCAGATAACAGCCCGCCGGCAGACGATAGCTCACTGCAAGCCTTCCATCGGCATACTCCAATGTATCCCCGGACAAATACTCCTTCTCCTCCTCCGTATAAAGGTTCGGAAGCCATATACTTCCTACCGCGTCTTCCTCCTGTCCCGTCAAAACAGAGGTATCGAAGATTTGCTGCACCTCCTTAAATGCCTGTTCATATCTATCATCCCTGCCTCCCTGATCCAGCGCTTCCATATCCGTACCGTCATACTTTATACATACCAGAAACCTTCTATCGTCATCAGTCGGCGTAAATAGCACCTGCATATAGATCCGCCCGGATTCTGGTTCCTCATCCTCCATACTAATCACATATCTGACATATTCCCTGCCCCCTGCCGTGACCCGCTTGGGCTCTGTTTCTATCCGGTATCCCGAATCCTCTATGGACTGCAGCTTCTCTTCCCTGTCATTCCAGAAATCATCGATACTTTCTTCCTCCGCCGCAACCTGGATCAGATAATCGTCGGAAAATCTGATATTCAGGCAGCCGCTTTCATGAATATAAGCCGTTGCGCAAGAATCCACCGAAAACATCCGCCCCTCATATACAATTTCCCACATATCCGGTTCGGAGATCTCTTCCTCTGCTTTCCTCTCCTTAACCTCCCGTTTAGCATTCGGAAAAGATACGGCACCCATGAACCATAAACCCATGAAAACAACAGCGGCAGCTAAAAAAACTCCTGATATTATTTTTGCCGATTTATCCATCACACTTTTCTCTTCCTATTCGCTTTCATCTTCTATCAGTACATAACATAAATTTTCCTTACGCACCCGTTTCACTTCCATGCAAAGCAATATGGCAACGCCCAGAAACAACAGCATAAGCATTCCCGGTACTGCCAGCGTAGCCGCATCGTAATCGACCCGTATCGTCTGTTCGCCCTCATCAGTGAAACACTCTACATAATCTCCGTCCCTGATTCCGTCGGTATCCAGCCACACCGTTTTCAAAACCTTACGTGAATCGTCTGCAGTAAAGGTAATATCGGCTTTGGTATATTGCCGGTACACCCGCTCTACTCTTGCCATTTTGGCGTACGTTTTATTTTCTGCGTTTTGAAAAACTCCCGTAATAAAAACGGTCCCGCAAAACAGAAACAGTATTCCCGCCAGCATTGCGCACAGGCTCAGGCGGACATTCCCCCACCTTCCGCGCGTATTGCCCATAGATGTGATACGGAACTTTTGCTGCATCTGCTCTCGGATGTCCGCATCCTCCTCCTTTGGCATATCACACACTTCCATATTTTCTGGTGCCGGTAACTTCTTCCCAGACACCAGCTCATCTATGTTGATACCAAACACCTCACAAATGTCCACCAGCTTATCCAAATCAGGATATGCCTTATCCAGCTCCCATTTAGATACCGCCTGCCGGCTTACGCCGATCTTCCTGGCAAATTCCTCCTGGCTCATATGGGCTGCCTTGCGGTATTCTAATATTTTCGCGCCAATCAACAACATAACAACATTCCTCATTTCTACTGAAAGATCATTTGGATATCACGCCCCAAAAAGCATCCGGCACTCTACATAGGCATTGTGTATTATTCTCCTGCTTTATACATATGCTAATATAATATCTGCTTTCTGCCATATCCATCCTTCTTTCATTACAGACTAATTTTTCCTGTCTTTTTACAAATCTCTTCTACCAACCTATGTACTGTTGTACACGGACACATTTCGGATGGTTTGTCTATCCCGTCTCTTAAATATTGTGCGAGACGGGATTCTGCTATTTTAATGGCTTCTGTCTCATCACCATAACGGTTCAACATCGTATAAATCTGACTGCTGGATTTTTTATATTCCTGTCCGGTTTTCTTTTCAAAAGTATTAGCAAACTCACGACAGCATGTAACGGAATCCTGATATCCATGCATCCTTCCAAAATAAGCGTCAAACCAAATCTCAATGCAGGGATTTGACCAGCCTGCATAAACCTCTTGCTGTTTGGCGGTTTCTATAATCTGATCAAAATGAACAACCCGGTCACGGTCAAAAACAATCCAGGGTTCTCCGTATTGAGGCTCCATAGCAGCCTGCTCTTTACACGCAGTAACGAGTTCATCTGTTTTAGCTTTAGAAACTTTAATTACAATATGTCCTTGTAAATCCTTAGGAAGAGCGTCCCGGAGACCATACATATAATTCTCTTCGGTTTCCCTTGTATCAGTTACTATAAAATAATATCCCAAATCCGGAACCCTTGTGCGAAAATTGTCTCTTCCTTTGCGTTTTCCTTTTCTATCCGCTTTTGCCATACTTAGCCTCCCTGAACATGTCAAAATATTTCAATGTAGGAATCGCACCATATTTTCCAAGCAGATAATTTTTCTCATAACTTTCGTCTTTACGAATTTTTATACCATCCTCATCCACAAAATCCGCTAGAGAGTAGAGTGTGGAAACGCCGTCGTCATCCTTTTCAGTAAACCAAATTTCATCCCTTCGAAGAAGATCATTAGAAAGCTGCCAGGAATCATGGGTTGTAAACACTAATTGAGCATGCTTTGGGTTGATTTCTGGATTCAAAAAAGTAATCAAAAAACTTCTAACTAACAATGGATGTAACCTGGCATTCAATTCATCAACAAACATCACTCCGCCATTTTCCAAAGTATCCTGCAAAACAGGGTAGAGTGCAAACATTTTCAAAGTTCCGTCGGATTCCTCCTCCAATGGTATTGAGGCTGTTCCACCGCTCGTCATATGATGAATTGCGTCAATTTTAACATGCCTGTTCTCCTCCTCTTCGTCCTTCAAAACCTCAACATGGAATCCAATTATAGAAGGATCAAAAGATGAAAAATACGCAACAACTTTATCTTGAACAGATTTATTTTCCGCAAAACCTTCTGGAATGAGAGATGAAAGAAAAATGTTTTCATAAGGATTCCCGAAATTAGCAAAATTCGTATTATAAAACCAATCCCGAATAGATTTTAACTTCGCAACTTTCAGTTTTGCACCCAAAGAAACAATCAGCGTTTCCTTATTCAAAGAAATCCGAATAAGTTCCTGGCTCTTAGCCGGAAGTCCCGACAAATCCAGTTCATCTCCATTGCGATAAAAAACTTGTTTATACTCCCGGGCAGTTTTGGCTTTTGAATTTAACCATTCTTCAATAACACCATCTTGATTTAGTGTAAATCCATAATTGTATGATCTATATCCATGTTCTTCAGTGTCCATAAAGTAAACTTCAAAAGAGGATTCAGCCTCTCTACTGGCGCTATCAAACAAAAAAGGAGTATATTTCCATTTTTTACTTTTCATTTTTTTGTCATCTGGATCGCCACCATATGAAAAAGACTCTATCACATAAGTCATCATATAAAGAAAAGCTTCAACCACATTTGATTTGCCACTTGCATTTGCACCAAAAATAGCTGCCGTAGGCAATAGTTTTTCATATCCAGCAGAAATAACCCTGTCAGAATGTTCCGTAATTTTAGTAGCAGAAAGGTCTAAAATGGTATCATCCCTAAAAGATTTAAAATTTTTAAAACGAAACTGTATCAACATGGCGTATTACCTCCTGCTTCTATTATACGCAAAATTCCATCAAAATCAACTTCTATTTGAGTTTTTTTCTCAAATATGTGTTGATTTATGCATTATTATATTAGCTATACGATTTAGATGAATCATCTACAGCAATCAGCGGTCAGGCAAAATGCCGGACCACTAATACTATCCGGTTTTGTCGTTATTATACCATAATGGTATGGCTGTGCATCCATGCTTATAAACAAAGGCGGGGATCATTTCAACCGCCAGAGATTAAATACCTGTGATAACGATTTTACCGAAATTTCTCTGGCTACTGCGGAATTATTCGCTTAAATTTTTTTTGGTACGGTTTTGGGTACAATACATATTTTTTAATATTTGCAAAATATCTTTGCAAATAAAAAAGACCGGAAACCCTTTTATCAGGTTTCCGGCGCCCCTGCCAAGAATCGATGCGACAGGATTTGAACCTGCGACCTCTGCGTCCCGAACGCAGCGCTCTACCAAGCTGAGCCACGCATCGCCACTTCATTAATCAGCTTTGTTAGTATAGCACTATCCCGTTATAAAATCAAGTATTTTTTTGATTTTTTTACAAGATTCCCCTCCATGTCCCCGGATAGCGCAAAGCGTTTACTTCGCCCGCCATCCGGCATGGTATTTATTTTTCAGCATACCATTGACAAGCTTTCCCCATCCCAACGGATAACCACAGACGCATACAAGCTGCCATCCCTTACTGCGGTTAACAGAAATATCGTCAATCTCAATCGTTTCCCCTTTTAAATATTTCATCACCCGCTCGTCGGAATATCCAAGTTCGACGGTTGAAGCATATTCGCTTTTTTTAAGCGCCATTGCCAACGACTGGCTTGGCTCAAAACGATCTTTTTTCATTTCGCCGAGATACAACCCGTTGCGCAGAAACGGAATTCCCTTTCTCTCCCCCAGCATTTCCGGCACGTAATATACCTGCCCCTTGCGAATCTCCACATAATTCCAGTCAATATTCATCGTCACATCTGCAAAAAAAGCTTCCAGCGCCTTACGGTCCGGTTTTGACAGCTTTGCCTCCGCCAGGGATGCCGGTTTTCGCCTTTTCTCTGCATTTTTTTGAACACCGTCTTCCGCTTTCCTGCGCAGCAACGCCAGAAAATGTCCTTCCCCCGCCATTTTATGCGGCAGAATGCGGACGCATTTTCGCAGCTCAGGGCTTCCGAAAGCTTCTGCTTTTCCTTCCATCCAGCCTTCATATGCCGTCTCCTGCCTGCCTGGTGCAAACCCTTCGTATCCCGGAATTTCCAACAGTTCCATATCCTCGCGGCTGTCCAGCAAAAACTGAATCACCTGCTCATTTTCCTCCGGGGAAAAAGTACAGGTCGAATACAGCAGCCTTCCGCCCG
This sequence comes from uncultured Marvinbryantia sp., assembly GCA_964487425.1. Classification (GTDB taxonomy): domain Bacteria; phylum Bacillota; class Clostridia; order Lachnospirales; family Lachnospiraceae; genus Marvinbryantia. The sequence continues at coordinate 21,910 of CAZAQD010000021.1, forward strand.
GCGTCAGCATCTGTGCCGCCCGGCTGATGATCTCCTTCTGCTGCTTTGCACAGGCAAAGGGCTTCTCCACATCCCATGCCTTCGCCACCGCCGGGTCCTTACGGAACATCCCTTCGCCGGAACACGGCGCATCGACAAGGATGCAGTCAAAAAATTCCGGGAACTGCTCTGCCAGCTTCGCCGGAGCTGCATTAACAATAAAAGAATTGGCAATCCCAAAAACCTCCATATTCTTCAGCAGCGCTTTTGCCCTTGAAGCGCTGATATCATTTGCCACCAGCACGCCTCTTCCATGCAGCCTTGCTCCCAGCTCCGTCGCTTTTCCGCCCGGCGCCGCACACAAATCCAGCACCTTATCGCCCGGCTCCACCGCCAGCCTGGAAGCCGGCGTCATCGCACTCGGCTCCTGAAGGTAATATAATCCGGCATGATAAAACGGATGGCGCGCCGGCGCATCCTGTTCCTCATAATAATATCCGTTCTGCGTCCAGGGAATCTTTGTCAGGTGAAAAGGCGCCAGCCTTTCAAATTCCTCCGGCGTGATTTTGTCCACGTTGACCCGCAGCCCAAAGTTTCGCGGCTGCTCATAGGAGGACAGAAACGCTTCATACTCTGTCCCCAGCAGCTTTTTCATTTTTTCGGTAAATTCACATGGCAGTACCATCATACTCTACTCCACACTCTTTAAGCTTTCCACCATATCGATCTTTTTCAGCTTAAAATGCATCACGACATTCACAAAAATGGAAAATCCGGCTGTAAATGCAGACGCCAGCAGGAAACTCGGCAGATTAATATTTCGTCCGAACATGCAGGCGTCTACTTCCACCGTGGTAATGACAAAACGATGAAGGATAATTCCCAGCACCACGCCCATTCCGATGCCGATAATCGTAATCAGGATATTCTCACGGTACACATAAGCGCTTACCTCGCCGTCATAGAATCCCAGCACTTTAATCGTCGCCAGCTCCCTCTTTCGTTCATTAATGTTAATGTTGTTGAGGTTATACAGTACGATAAATGCCAGCAGACCCGCCGAGATAATCAGCACAACCATAACGGCATCCAGCGCCGAAAGCATATCGTTTATCTGCTCCATGATCGTTGAAGTATAGCTGATGCTGAGCGCTCCGTCCTGTTCCAGAAAATCCTCGCCAACTTCCGTCAGTTCCGCCGCATTTTCTTCCTTCAGGCGGTAAAGAATCTCATTCATCTCCGCTTTCACTCCAAAGCACTGCTCATAAAGCGCCGGCGTCAGATAGATATAATGGCTCATATAATTTTCTGTCACCGCCGCAATCGGAATCTTTGCCGTGCCGTTATCTTCATTTTCCACCAGGACTGTATCACCCGCCTTAACGCCCAGCAGCTTTGCGATCTTCTCCGTGATGATTGCCCCCTCGTCCGTCAGCTCGTAGGTCTCTTCGCGATTCTCCCGGTTCCGGAAATTGATGAAATCATAAATACTTTCCACATTCTCAGGGACCATCAGATAGACATTCCACATTTTCTTGCCATTATATACATCATCTTTTTGCAGAAGCACCTGTGTGCTGCTTTCGATGCGGCTATCCTCCGCCACCGCCTGCACCAGCGCCTCCCTTTCCTCTTCTTCGGCATCCGAATCCATGATTACCATTCCTTCATAAATCTGCAGTTCGGTATACTGAAGGCTGGCAACATCCATAATGGAATCCCGCAGGCCGTAGCCAACCAGCATCAGCGCCATACAGCCGCCAATGCCAAAAATCGTCATAAAGAACCGCTTCTTGTAGCGGAAAAGGTTACGCACTGTGGATTTCCAGGAAAAGCTTAAATGCTTCCACAAAAACGGCAGCCGCTCCAGCAGCACCCGCTTTCCTTCCTTCGGCGCAGGCGGCCTCATCAGTACCGCCGGCGTAGACGCCAGCTCCCGATAGCAGGCAGACAGCGTGGCAAACATCGTAGAAAACAGCGCCGCGCCCGTCGCAATCAGGGCAAATTTTAAATTATACGGCAATACCAGGTTCGGCATGTGGTGGTACATAATCCGGTAAGCGGTTACGATCACAAACGGAAGGAATTTCTCTCCTACCAGAATGCCTGCCACACAGCCGCACAAAGTAGCGATCAGGGCATAGCAGAGATATTTTCCGGCAATTGCCGCCTTACCGTATCCAAGCGCCTTCATGGTGCCGATCTGGGTGCGCTCTTCCTCCACCATACGGGTCATTGTTGTCAGGCTAATCAGCGCCGCCACCAAAAAGAACATCACCGGGAATACCTGCCCCAGGCTTCTCATCCGGTCCGCGTTCTCTCCATAACCGATATTTTCCGGAAGGGAACTGCGGTCGCTGACCACCCATTCGGGCTTTTCAATTTTGGCAATTTCTGCCTCGGCGTCCGCGATCTCCTCTTTTGCATCCGCGATCTCTTTTTCAGCGTCGGCTGTCTCTTCCTCGTATTCCTTTACGCCATCCTCATACTCCTTCCAGCCGTCCTCCAGCTTTTTTTCATTTTCCTCTATCTCTTTCTCGCCGTCGGCAATCTCCTGTTTTCCATCCTCAATTTCCTGTTTTGCATCTGCAATCTGCTGTTTTGCATCCGCGATCTGCTGCTTTGCATCCGCGATCTGCTGCTCGCCACTTGTAATCTGCGCCTGCGAATTGTTCAGCGTCTGCTCATTGGCGGCAATCTCCTTCTTCGCCGCTTCTATCTTCTGCTGTGCCTCCTCAAGCTCTTTTCTCCCTGCCTCCAGCTCCTGCTCACTCTTGGCAATCTCCTTTTCCGCTGCCTCCAGCTCCTTCTTCGATGCTGCCAGCGTCTGCGGCGCCGCCTCGATCTGCGCCTTTGCCGCATCCAGCTGCTGCCGGCTTGCCGCTAGCTCCGCATTTGCCTGGGCGAGCTGCTCCTCCCCCTGGGTAATTCCGGCTGTGACCTGGGTAATTCCAGCCGTCACATTCTGCAGGTTCTCCGTATATTGGCTTATGCTCGCCTGCAGAGCGGCAATCTGAGTATCGAGTCCGCTAAGCTTCTCCTGCGCCGCCGCCTGTTCATTCTGCGCCGCCGGAAGGCTTGAATTGCTGATCTGCTCCTGTTCTGCCCGTTTTGCATCCCGCTGGCTGGTCAGTTCTCCTTTCACGGCCTCGTCTTCCGCCGCCTCAATCTGGGACTCCAGCGCACTGATTTCCTTCGCCAGTGTCTCTATCTGAGACTGCAGTTCCGTCACCTTTGCCGCAGTGGAAGATACCGCAGCTTCCGCCGCCGTCCTCTCCTGCTGTACGCCCGCAAGCTGGGATTGTGCGTCGGCGATTCCCGCCTCCAATTGGGATTGCGTCTGTGCAAGCTCCGCTTCTTTGGCTTCCAGCGCCGCTTTCTGGGCAGGCCACGCCGCCTGCTGCTGCTGAAGCTGTGCCAGCCCCTGAGCATACGCTGCCTCGCCCGCCTCATAGTCCGCCTTGCTGCTCTCATATTCCGCTAATCCGGCATTATACTGCGCCCAGCCGTCTTCCAGCTCCTTTTTCGCCGATGCCAGTTCCTTCTCCCCGCTCTCTATCTTCTTGATGCCGGCGGCATACTCCTGATTGAAGGTCTTCTCATTTGCCGCCAGTTCGCTTTTTCCACTCTGCAGCTTTGCCCAGCCGGAGGCAAGCGCCGCCTTGCCGGAGGCAAGCTCCTGCTCTTTCTCTGCCAGCAGCGTTTCGTTCTCCGCCAGTTCATTCTCGCCGTCTTCTACCTCTTTCTCTGCATCCTCCAGCTCTTTTTTCGCATCTTCCAGCTCTTTTTTCGCATCCTCCAGCTCTTTTTCGCCGTCCTCCAACTCCTCTTTTGCCTCTTCCAGCTCACTCTCAGCCTCTGCCTTCGCATCTTCCAGCTTGCTCTCGGCTTCCTCCAGTTCCTCTTTGGCGTCTGCGAGCTCTTCGTTCGCCTCATCCACGACTTCCTGATAGCGCAGCTCACACTGCGTTCCTGCAATGGCTTCTACCCGATCCATCACTCTCTCGATCAGCGTATCATAAGCGTCCGTATATGCCGTCAGGTTGCGGGCGCCGCTTACTTCCATGTAAATCTGCGTATAAACATCCGAATCAAAGTCCTCCGCCAAAATATATCCCGCTCCGGCAATTTCACCTGTTCCAAGCGTTGTATTCCCACGGTTAAACGATATGTAAAGAGGGCTGCTTCCCGCCCCTACAATCGTAAAGGTATCCCGCTTCAGGATGAAGGAATCTTCATCCTCACGGTAAAACACGATACTATCCCCGATTTCATACCCGCCTTTATCCAGAAACTCGACATCGACAAAACACTCTCCCGTTTTTTCCGGCAGCCTGCCCTCCGACACCGTCAACTGGTTCAGCGTCGGGGAAATGGATTCCACATGCAGTACCTGCTGCGTTTCTTCCCCGCAGAGCACATCTATCATATACCCCGGCTCCGCTTTAGCTATCCCCTCCACAGCCTCCAGCGCTTCCACATCCCGATCCGTCAGTCCCAGCGTGCCGATCACCTTCAGGTCCATCAGTTTATGTTCATCAAAATAAGCATCCCCGGAATAACGCATATCCGGAGCTGCCGACTGAATACCCGAATAAAAAGCTACTCCCAATGCCACAATCAGCATGATGGAGATAAATCTGTTCAGGCTCTTTCTGATTTCCATATAAAAATCTTTTCTCAGCGCCCTTTTCCTCATAAATGCTCCTGTTACCACTCAATATCCATGACAGACACAGGCTCCTCATTGATTTTCATGGAAGCCACCCTGCCGTTCTTAATCTGTATTACTCTGTCAGCCATCGGCGCAATCGCCGAATTGTGCGTAATGACGATCACTGTCATACCCTTTTCCCGGCACATATCCTGCAAAAGCTTCAGGATCGCCTTCCCCGTCTGATAATCCAACGCGCCCGTAGGCTCGTCGCACAGAAGGAGCTTGGGGTTCTTCGCCAGCGCCCTGGCAATCGAAACCCTCTGCTGCTCACCACCGGATAACTGCGCCGGAAAATTTTTCAGGCGCGCTCCGAGCCCCACTTCCTCCAGGACATCCTTCGCACTCAGCGGGTGCTTGCAGATCTGCAGCGCCAGCTCTACATTTTCCAGCGCTGTCAGGTTGGGGATCAGGTTATAAAACTGAAATACAAAGCCAATATCATCCCTGCGGTATCCCGTCAGCCGGCGCGGGCTGTAAGAGGCAATGTCTTTTCCATCTACCAGTACTTTCCCTCTTGTCGCCGTATCCATGCCGCCCAGAATATTAAGTACCGTTGTCTTTCCGGCGCCGCTCGGCCCCACGATCACCACAAATTCGCCCTTATCCACACTGAATTCAATGCCGTCTGCCGCGCGGATCTCAACCTCGCCCATTTTATAAATTTTAGAGACATTCACTAACTGTACAAAGTTTTTCTGTGCGCACATGGTAAGCCCCCGTTCTTTTCACCTTTTCCCATCCATAATATCATAGATCCGACAAAATATCTGTTAAAAATATATAAAAAAGCTGCCGCAGGGAACTCCCTGCGGCAGCTATCCGGCTGTCTATTATTTGATCTTCTTAAAATTCTTTCCCTTTATGATGATACGGTTCTCTTCATCATATCTTTTCCCGGATATCGTTGAAAATAACTTCCGTAAACCTATTCTGTTCGCATTTTTAATTGCCTTATCGACCATCTCTTTGACGTCCAGTATGACGATTGGCTGCTCCGGCGTCTGCATAGCTCCGATGCCGTCATACAACGCCAGCGCCGCGGAATCATCCAGAGCACAGTCCTGAGCATTTGCATAATACTCGCCAAAATTTACCAGCTCGTCATTTGTCAGCGTCGGCACATTGAGCATAACCGTAAATTTCTGTGAGAAATGCGGGTGGCGTCCCAGCAGATCCTGCAGATAGTGGTGTTCATCCTCCAGTACCACTACCAGGCTGTCCGTCTTGAAATCCATCGCCATAGATAACTGTCCAACCGCATTGTCGTCCAGATCGCCGGCTTCCTCAATAATCAGCACGCCGCCTGCCATTTTGTTCACAGTAGCTGCAATATCCTTCTTATTCAGGTCTTCCGCATAAATCTTCGCTACCTTCACGGACGATAAGCCCTTGCAGCGGCTAATGACCTTTGCAAGCCCCAACGCCAGCGTCGTCCTTCCGTTGCCCGCGTCTCCGATCAGCACGATATTCCCCTCGGAAGAAGTCTTGCCGGACAGCACGCTCCTCATCACCTGCGTAACGGCATTGCCGATCTGCTCATTCATGCCGCGGATATGGCTCCAGAAGCCAATCATCTGCATTTCCTTCTCATCCAGCCCGTTGCGGGCATAATTCTGCGGATCAAATGGCGCCGGTTCGCCTTCCGGCGTCTCTTCTGCCTCGCCTTCGTCAAATTCTTCGT
>CAZAQD010000021.1:28386-32259 GCA_964487425.1 uncultured Marvinbryantia sp.
TCGTCGTATTCTTCTTCGCCGTCGTACTCTTCCTCGCCGTATTCCTCTTCGTCATACGCTTCCCCGGCAAAGGCTTCTTCTTCCGCCGCTCCCGCAGGCGCTTCTTCTTCAAAGTCCCCGCCTGCCTCTGCTGCGGTTTCTTTCTGCTCCTCTTTTTCTGCCTGAAGCTGCGCAGCCGCATATTCACGGAGGTTCTTATCACCGATCTCCTCCTTAATGCGCTCAGACAGGTTGATCGTCGCCGCTGTCATAATATCCTCATCTGCGGTTTCCCCCGACACATGCAGCTTAGGCTGCTTTAATTCCGGGACGTCCTCAAGAGCCTCTACCGGCGATGCGGCTCTTAAACCTGCCAGTATTTCCCGCATGCTGCTTGCCAGCTCATTCTGCAGCCCGACCGTATCAAACTCTTTCGGTTCCGGCTTCTCCGCCGCCTGTTCCATCCGTGCCGCCTGCTCTTCCGCTGTCGCGTTTTCCTTCTCCCTATGCTCCGCAACGGAAGCAGCGATCTCTTTCTCTGTATTCATAATAATGCTGTCCGCGATCACGTCCTTCTCCGTAGTCGGAAGCTCTTTTGTGATTTCTACGTCCAATGTGGGAACTGCCTTCTCCACTACCTCTTCTTTCGTCTCCATATCCACGATCTCACTCGGGTTATCGTAAACGGTCTGCTGTTCCGGCGTCAGAGGCGCGTACTTTTGCTTCAGCTCCAAAGCCTGCACCACATATTTTCCATTATGGAACCAGAGCGCAAGGTCATCGCACTCTGCCACGCAATGATCTGACATCCCCGCCTGGTCATACAGCTTTGCCAGCTCATATGCCCATTTTTCCGTATATTCCTTACTCTTGTATTCCTCAAGAACCTCTATCTGCTCCTCTATGGAAGAGCCGCGCTCCTTATAGATCTCATATTTTAAAATATACTTGCTGTTATCATGCGGTGATAAATTCACATATTCTGTATAATACTCTACCGCATCGTCAAAGTCCTGTGTCTGGAGGCACGCCTCTGTCAGCCTGTAGAGAATCTGCCTGCTGTTAGGCGAACGACGGTATGCACGGTACAGGATCGTCTTACTGTCCTCCACTCTGCCGACCGCCTCGTATAATTCGCTAATCATGCAAAGGGTCCTGGTAACCCGGACACGCTTCCATTCAATCGTATCCGCGATCTTTGCCGCTTCCTCGAGCTCTCCCTTATCTATTAATTTATTAATTTCTTCCAGCTTTGCCTGGTATTCAAACTTATCCACTTTTCGCACCTCTTAATCTAAGATTAAATTCTTATGTAGTAAAAATCAAATTCGTTCATATAGTTGTAACAATTCTACCATATCATATATACCTTGTCAAAGGAAACCCTTACTAATTTAACATTTTGAAACCTGCAGCGGGCGGTAAACCGTCCAAATTACTGCATATACATTGCCAGAAAGACACTGGCAGCCACCCCCGCTACTGTAGACAGCAGGGCGCCCGTTAAAGTGTAGCGCGTTTTTTTTACCTTCGCCGCCATAAAATAAACGCTCATGGTATAAAAGATCGTCTCTGTACAGCTCATCATGATCGAGGCGGTAAGCCCTGCCGACGAATCTGGTCCGAATTCCCGGAAGATATCCAGAGCCAGTCCTGTCGCTGCACTGGATGAAAACATTTTCACAATCGCCAGCGGAAGCAGTTGCGGCTGGATGCCCACCTTTTGCAGCCATATGCCGAAAACACCGGACAATTGCTCCAGAAAACCGGACGCGCGCAGTACCCCGACTGCCGCCATTAACCCTACCATCGTAGGAAGGATCTGCACAACGGTCTCTATTCCGTCCCGCGCGCCCTTTATAAATAGTTCATATACATTTTTTCTCATCAGCATCCCATACCCGACAATCCCCAATATCACAAAGGGAATCATAAAGGCCGAGAGAAAAAGCAAAAAGTTCATAAAATCACCGGGGCATACACTTGTTATAGCATATGCCCCGGCGCAAAAGTTATTCATCCGCTTATTTCTTTTTCTTCCTTATAAAGATACCAAACACAACCACAAGCACTGCCGCTGCAAGCAATATCACGTAAATCGCAATGTTGGTCGTATCGCCCGTCGCTACGGTTCCGTCGCCCGCTGCCATCGCCGCTGCCGCCTCGGCAGAACCGCCGTAATCCGCATACTCCTGCGCATAAGAATCTGCCAGCTCTTTGGTGCTCACGGTCGTATAACCGCCTGCCGGCGGCGCTTCATAATCATTGACGATCTCCGCCAGGAGAGACATTCCCGCTGAAAGGTTCAGCTTTTCATTGGTTGTCGTAATCGTATAGGACGGCGAACTCTCCGAGCCCTTCAGGACATTTCCGTTGCGGTCCGTCTCCGCTGCATAGTAGACGCCTGCCGGAATATTGGAAAACGTCGCCGACGCATAGACGGTATCTGATGTCATATTCAGCGCTTTCACACCGCCCTCACTGTACATCTGCGTCTTCGCCTCGTCGAGGAATAACGCACAGTAATAGGTCTGGTCAAGCTTAATTGCCGTGCCGTTTAAGGCGGCGCGTTTTACCACCTGAATCTTGCCGTTCGCCCTTCTGGTCTGCATCGTAACGCTGGTCACGATATTCTTCGTAGATTCTGCTTTCTCTTTCGTCTTAACGACAAACTCTCCCTGTCCGCCTTTTTCGTAGCCTGCCGGCGTCGTAATCTCTACGAGAAGATACGTCCCGCCTGCCGCCAGTTTTCCCGTGATGACATACGGTTCCTCTGTAGAGGTCCAGCGCTCAATGGTATTGCCGTTTAAATCCCGCACCTCCAGGACAGCGCCGGAAAGCATCTTCCTGTTTGTGTACTCATACGTCCCGTCCGACGCCTGTGTACGGCTGTCGTAGCCTTTTCTGGATATGCTTACCTTCGTCGCATCGTTCGTTACCGTTACGGTGTCAACGCTTCCATCCCTGCTCACCGTAAACGTCTTGGAGGATGCCAGATAATAGCCATCCGGCACAGAAGTCTCCACAAGCGTATATTTCACACCCGGCTGCAGCTTCGCTTTCCATACCTGCACATCAGAAGCGCTGGTCCAGCTGCACACGGTATTCCCGCTGCTGTCGCGTATTTCAAAGCCAACTCCCGCAATGCGGCTTCCGTCCAGCTTTGACAATGCCGATACCTGTACGACCGTCGGTGTATTAACCAGCTCAACTGTCTGGATATTTGAGGCATCCCCTGGCGTTACCATTAAGTTTGCCGCCTTCACGTATCCATACGGCGCCACCGTCTGCTTCAGGCTGTATGGAACGCCTCTCTCCAGCACGCCCCTTAATATATTATCCGAACTGGTCAGCGTATAGCCTGCCAGGTTAAACTCCGCTCCCGAAAGCCGGTTCCCGTCCGGGTCAACCGCGCGCACACGCACGGCAATCTGTGTTGTCGCAAAGGATGCCGTCACCGCCAGGGCGCTCTCAGACAATTCCTTTTCCACCGGCGTGCTCACCGATTGATAGACATAAACGCCCGGCACAGATTCGCATACCACGCGATACGTTCCAAACGGCAGTCCGGTAATCGACGCCGCCCCGTTTGTCGTAGTCATGGAAGTATTTGCCACGTCCTGCCATTCGCCGTTCAACTGTCTCTGTACCTTCAATACGCCGTCCGTTATGCCCGCCTTTGCCGTCTTGTCGGTTAAGGATACCGCTATTTTCGTATAACGGTCTGTGACCGATATGGCTGTCGCCGTCCCTGTCAGCGGCAGCGTAAACTGCACCGGCGTCTCGCCGTGGGTCGTGCCTGTATCTGTATAGGAGCTGTAATCCGCGCTTCCTTTCAGCGCCCCGCTGTTATCTATGTAGTTGCCGCCCGCATCGATCGTATAGGTACCGTCT
>CAZAQD010000022.1:0-6795 GCA_964487425.1 uncultured Marvinbryantia sp.
CAGGAATCAGGTGCTTTCTATTTTTTATTTTCCTACAAAAACTTTACCCTAGCGGCTGTATTCCCTGCGGGGAAACCTGACGGAAGAAGAGATAAAGGCAGTTTTAGAGGATTACAGAAAGCATAAGGAAGAGAGATGGTACCATTCGGCAATGGGGCTGATTACCAGGGCGAATTGGGACAGGATGAAAAAAGGAGGACCAAGAATGTGTGAAGAATTATGGGAGCTGTGCCAGGAAATGTTTGCGGACGAATTTGAAAAGCGGGAAGAGACAGCGCGGGAGTTAGGTGAAAAATATGGAATGGAGTTAGGCAAAAGACGTGGAATGGAGCTTGGCAGGCGCAATAGTATGATTTCCCTGATAAATAAAAAGCTTACCCGGGGCAAATCAGAGGAAGTGATTGCCGAGGAGCTGGAGGAAGACGTATCGGTGATCCATGAACTGATAGAGGGGATGATGCAGGCGTCAAACTAGAAAAGCGGGCTGGAAAGGACTGGCGTGAACGGCAGATTCGGGAATCACGCCAGTTTCTTCTTGACATGCAGTATACCGAACGGTATACTATGGTATATAAGGAAGGAATACGTGCATGGATAACAGAGAACGGATTATGGAATGCGCCTTGGATTTATTCTATCAGCGGGGATATGATGCGGTAGGTATTCAGGAGGTATGCGATGAGGCAGGAGTGACAAAGCCCACGCTGTATCATTATTTTGGCAGTAAATACGGTTTGCTGAAGACGCTGTTGGAATGCAGGCTGAGCGAGTATATGGAAGCGCTGGAACATGCCTCGGAATTTAGCGGTGATATGAATCAGTCATTATATGCCTTTGCTACAGAGCTGATCGATTTTGCCAATGAGAATCATAAGGCGTATATGCTGCTCATGAACCTTTGCTATTCGGCGAAGGAGAATGAAACGTTTAAGGCAGCGCAGCCCTATATTATACGGATTTATAATCTGGCAGTGCAGCTTTTCGAACAGGCAGCGTCACAGCTGGGGAATATGAATGGCAGGCAGGAACAGTTTGCAGTCGGCTTTGTGGGTTTGATTAACCATTATATTTTGTTTGCGTGTTTCAGGAATCCCAACTCTGCAGAGATCGCAGAGGGGACAAAGCGAAGCCTGATCCATCAGTTTATGCATGGTATTTATTCATAAGAAGTATGCAGGACATAAGGAGATTGACATGAGCAAATGGTATGAAGAAGCAGTATTTTATCATATGTACCCGTTGGGAATGACGGGTGCGCCCAAGAGAAATGAAGGGGAAGAGGTAGTACACCGCTTTAAGGAGCTGCATGCGTGGCTGCCGCATATTCGTGATATTGGCTGTACGGCGATTTATATCGGGCCGTTGTTTGAATCCACGACTCACGGATATGATACCAGAGATTATAAGATGGTGGACAGGCGGCTTGGCGATAATGAGGATTTTAAGGCGTTTGTGAAGACGGCGCATGAGCTGGGGATTAAAATTGTGGTGGATGGAGTGTTCAATCATACCGGAAGGGAATTTTTTGCTTTTCAGGATATCCGGAAGAACCGGGAGCATTCGCCGTATTGCTGCTGGTATAAGGGCATCAATTTTGGATGGAATACACATTATAACGATGGATTTGGGTATGAGGCATGGAGAAATTGCTTTGAATTGGTAAACCTCAATCTTTATGAGCGGGCAGTGAAGGATTATCTGTTTGATGTGATCCGTTTTTGGATCCGTGAGTTTGATATTGACGGTATCCGCCTTGACTGTGCGGATTGCCTGGAATTTGATTTTATGAAGGAAATGCGTTGGATGACAGCGCAGGAGAAAGAAGATTTCTGGCTGATGGGTGAGGTCATCCACGGGGATTATGCACGCTGGGCGAATGATGATATGCTGCATTCGGTGACAAATTATGAGCTGCATAAGGGGTTGTATTCCGGGCACAATGACCATAATTATTTTGAGATCGCCCATACGATCCGCCGTGAGTTTGACGAGAATGGCGGTATCTACAGAGGCAGAAAACTGTATTCTTTTGTCGATAACCACGATGTGGACCGGATCATGAGCAAGCTGAATCATAAGGAGCATATCATGCCGGTATATACGCTGCTCTATACATTACCGGGAATTCCGTCTGTGTATTATGGCGGCGAGTGGGGGATAGAAGGCAGGAAAGAGGGGAGCAATGACGATCCTCTTCGCCCGCATCTGCAGCTTGAGGAATGTGTGAGAAATAACCAGCGCCCGGAGCTGACAGAGCATATCCGCAGGCTGGGGAAAATGCGTAAGGGAAATGCTGTGCTGGCAGAGGGGATATACAGAGAGCTTCTGCTGACGAACCGCCAGTATGCGTTTGCGAGGATTCTGGATGGAAAAGCAGTGGTTACGGCGGTTAATAATGATGAAGCGCCGGCGTATATGTCGATTCCGGCGCCGGTGGAGGTAAAAACCTGTGTGGATGCGATGACAGGGGAAGCGGTTGCCGTAGAAAACGGACGGATCGGGATTGAGCTTAAAGCGGCTGGCAGCCTGGTCGCAGCAATAAATATGTAGGATACAGGCTGTGAAATGCCTGAAAAACAGAGGAAACGTAGGGGGATATAGGAAAATGGAGCAAAAAGACATCCGGATAGGAGAACTGGACCAGTACTTGTTTGGACAGGGAACGCATTACGATATTTACAAGAAGCTCGGCGCACATCCGGCAGAGGAAGATGGAAAAGCAGGCGTATATTTTGCGGTATGGGCGCCTCATGCGGCGGCAGTGAATCTGGTGGGGGATTTCAGTGACTGGAATGAGAATGCATATGAAATGACACGCCTGGAGCCGCTGGGGATTTATGAGATTTTTGTGGAGGGGCTTTGCGTAGGCGAGCAGTACAAGTATCTGATTACGACGGGAGACGGCAGGAAGCTGTACAAAGCCGATCCCTTTGGAAATCATGCAGAGTTAAGACCGGGAACGGCTTCTAAAGTGGCGGATATTTCCAACTTGAAATGGACAGATGCGAAGTGGATCAAAAAGCGTGAGACGCAGAACCTGGATCAGACGCCGATGTCCATTTATGAGGTACATCCCGGTTCCTGGTTAAAACATCCGGCGACGGAGGAAAACCCGGATGGGTTCTATAATTACCGGGAGTTTGCCCATGCGATCACAGACTATGTGAAAAGGATGGGATATACGCATGTGGAGCTGATGGGGATTGCAGAGCATCCGTTTGACGGTTCCTGGGGATACCAGGTGACGGGATATTATGCGCCGACGGCGCGCTACGGAACGCCGCTGGATTTTCAGTATATGGTAAATTATCTGCATAAGAATGATATTGGAGTTATTCTGGACTGGGTTCCGGCACATTTCCCCAAGGATGCCTGCGGGCTGGCGGATTTTGACGGTCAGGCGCTTTTCGAATATGCGGATCCGAGAAAAGGGGAACATCCTGACTGGGGTACAAAAGTATTTGATTATGAGAAAAATGAGGTAAAGAATTTCCTGATTGCCAACGCGCTGTTCTGGGTAGAACAGTTCCATATTGACGGGCTGCGTGTGGATGCGGTGGCTTCGATGCTTTATCTGGACTACGGGCGTTCCGGCAAAGAGTGGATTCCCAACCGGTACGGTGAAAATAAGAACCTGGAAGCGATTGAGTTTTTCAAACATCTGAATACGGTTGTAACAGGCAGAAACCACGGAGCGATGGTGATTGCAGAGGAATCTACGGCGTGGCCGATGGTGACGGGAGAAGCGAAGGACGGCGGACTCGGATTTTCCATGAAATGGAATATGGGCTGGATGCATGATTTTCTGGATTATATGAAGCTTGACCCGTATTTCAGAAGCTATAACCATAATAAAATGACATTTTCCATGACATATGCATTTTCAGAGAAGTTTGTGCTGGTGCTGTCGCATGATGAAGTGGTGCATCTGAAATGTTCCATGATTAATAAGATGCCGGGGCTTTACGATGATAAATTTGCCAATCTGAAGGCAGGCTATTCCTATATGTTTGGACATCCGGGCAAGAAGCTTTTGTTTATGGGGCAGGATTTTGCCCAGTTCCAGGAGTGGAGCGAAGCGCGGGAGCTGGACTGGTATCTCTTGGGTGAGGAAAAACACCGGCAGCTTCAGAATTATGTGAGCGCCCTGCTGCATCTTTACAAAGAAGACAAAGCGCTGTATAGCCTGGATACCTCGTGGGAGGGATTTGAATGGATCAATGCGGACGACAGTTCCAGGAGCATTTTCAGCTTTATCCGCCATTCGGAGGACGGGAAGAGCAATCTGGTGTTTGTGATTAGCTTTACGCCGGTTGCCAGGGAGGACTACCGTGTGGGAGTACCCCAGGGCGGGACCTACAAGCTGGTGTTAAACAGCGATGATGCTGAGTACGGCGGCAGCGGAGAGAGCCGTCCTGCAGCTTATAGAGCGCACAAGGGTGAGTGCGACGGCAAGCCGTATTATCTGGAGTACAGCCTTCCCGCATATGGCGTTGCGGTGCTGCGCTATGCGAAGAGGACGGAAAAACCGGCTGCAAAGAAGAAAACGGCGGCTGTTAAGAAGAGCAAGCCGTGATAAGCTGCCTGATTATTTTTTATATAAGATACGGATGGAGTTCAGCACGCAGAGCATGGCGACGCCGGTGTCTGCAAATACGGCCATCCACATGGAGGCAAAGCCTGCAAGCCCGAGAACCATTATGATTACTTTGATAACCAGTGCAAAAATCACGTTTTGCCAGGATATCCGGTTGGTGGTTCTGGCTATCTGGATTGCCTGCGGGATAGCATCCATGTTGGAATTCATGAAAACAACGTCGGCAGCTTCAATAGCCGCATCCGCGCCGCTTCCCATGGCCGCTCCGACATCAGCGCCCGCCAGTACGGGAGCATCGTTAATGCCGTCGCCCACGAACATGACGCTTTCGTATCTGCTGCGGATAGCGCTAAGGGCAGCCAGCTTATCCTGGGGAAGGAGCCTGGCATGTACTTCGTCGATACCGGTTTCGGCAGCTACCGCATCGGCGCTGTCCTGGGCATCCCCGGTTAGCATGGCGGTGGTAACGCCCAGTTTTTTAATGGCGGAAACGGCAGCTTTTGCGTCGGATTTAATGGTATCCGATACGACAAGGTTCCCGGCATATTTTCCGTCGATAGCGACTAATACTTCGCTTCCGAACCTCTTTTTCCGGTAAGCCGCAAGGTCAATCGCAAAGAGCTCCATCAGCTTGCGGTTGCCGCAGAGAATGACAGAGCCGTTTAACTCTGCCTTAATTCCGTGACCCGCGATTTCCTCAAGCTTTGACGGTTTTTCCAGCGGGAGATTTTTTGTCCGCGCTGCGCTGACGATGCTGTTGGCAATCGGATGGGTAGAGGATTGCTCGCAGCCTGCCGCGATAGCCAAAAGGGTATCTTTGGAGCCGCCCTGAATCGTATCCACATCCTGAACGACAAAATTCCCTTCTGTAATGGTACCGGTTTTGTCCATAACCACTGCCCGGATGTTTTTTAACTGTTCCAGTACAACGCCGCCTTTAAAGAGAATACCGTGTTTGGAGCCTGCGCCGATGCCGGAGAAGAAGGCGAGCGGTACACTTAAAACCAGCGCGCACGGGCAGCTGATAACCAGGAAGGTCAAAGCAGTGTAAACCCAGTGATTCCAGTTCCCTGTCACAAGCGATGGAATTATGGCGGTGCAAAGCGCCAATAACACTACAAACGGGGTATAAACGCGGGCAAAGCGCGTAATAAAACGGTCGATCTTCGGTTTGCTGGCGGCGGCATTTTCTACAGAATCCAGAATCCTTGTAACCATAGATTCTTCCAACGGCTTTTCCACGCGGATTTTTATCTGAGCGGAGGTATTCACACAGCCGGAAAGTACTTCGTCGCCGATATTTGCCGTAACAGGTACCGGCTCTCCGGTCATGGGAGAGGTGTCGATGCGGGCGCTTCCCTCTGCGATAACGCCGTCAAGGGGAATGCGGTCGCCCGGGCGAACAAGAAGAATATCGCCAACCTTTGCTTCGCCGGCCGGGATCACCTGTACTTCGCTGCCATTTAAAAGATGAACGACCTCCGGGCGAAGATCAATCGCGTCCATAATTTGTCCGCGGCTTTTTTCTACGGCGACATGCTCAAAGAACTCGCCAATGCGATAGAAGAGCATAACGCCCACAGCTTCGGGGTAGCTGCGGGTGGCAAAAGCGCCGAGGGTGGCGATGCTCATCAGGAAATTCTCATCAAGCAGCTGTCCCCTGAAAAGATTTTTTACAGCCGTGAGGACAATTTTGCCGCCCAGGATGATATATGCGGCGATATTGACCGGTAAAGTAACGTTGACGCCGGCGCCCTGGTGCTCCAGGATCTCTCCGATTATAAACAGGATTGCGCCGATAGCGATGGCGGCAATGGTTTTGGTATTTTCGGATACGCCCTTTTTAGGATGCCCGGCTGCCCCGGCAGAGCTTTTTGGAGCCGGATCCTTCGGGGTGACTGTCACTCCAGATTCGATCGAAGCACAGATTTCCTGTATCTTAGGCAGCAGCGCCTCCTGGTTGGCGGCAGAAAGCCGGAGCTGCTTAGTGGCGAATGTAATCGTAGCAGAGGCGACGCCGTCTAACTCACCGATGCGGCGCTCCATCTTAGAGGCGCAATTCGCGCAGCCAAGATTCTCCAGAATATAGACACGGTTCACCGCATGTTCAACGTGCTTATATTCGGTATGTTCGTGTTCTTCATGCCCATGATGGTCATGCCCGCAGCCGCAGTCATCGTGGTGATGCTCATGCTCTT
>CAZAQD010000022.1:6895-20361 GCA_964487425.1 uncultured Marvinbryantia sp.
CGTGTTCGTGATGATGGTCATGCCCGCAGCCGCAGTCATCGTGGTGATGCTCATGCTCTTCGTGTTCGTGATGATGGTCATGCCCGCAGCCGCAGTCATCGTGGTGATGCTCATGTTCTTCGTGTTCGTGATGATGGTCATGCCCGCAGCCGCAATGATCTTCGTTGTGAAGCAGTTCGTCCTGTTCGCTCATATCTCAAATCCTCCATCCACTTAAATTTAAACATATGAACAATTATTCATATGAATAGTATATGCACAATTTTCGGGGAAGTCAATAGAGAAATATGGGGAGTTTATAAATAATTTAAAGAAAGATGTATGAAAAAAGCTCACACCGCTTTGGCGGTGCGAGCCTTTTTTAATAGTGGTGATTTTGATATCTGCTTGTGTACAGTTTGCGTATGTTTAAGCCTGTGCAGTGATTGCCCGCTGGTTAACCGTGACGGCTTCACTGTTGTCTATATCGATCAGCTCGGAGATATACGCTTCAACAGATTTATCAATCGTAAAACGGATTCGGTCAAAACGAATTTCTTTTGCATTTCTTAGGTAAATGCCGCGCAGCTCATCTTCGAGAATCGTATTCCCTGAGCAGGGTCTTAGATCGTGGAAATTTCTTTGCCAGTCTGTTATTTTCGTAATGTGAAGACTGATGTTTTCAAAACTGATCTCTGAAATATTCCAATTGTCATCTCCGTAGATGAGAATACCGTTTTCTCCGCTGCAGCTGATATTATGGAAGCGTACATTTTTGATATATCCAATCGGCGTCTCCTCATTCCGCTTCACTGCCGTTATGGCAATCGGCTCCGCTTCTCCCCACCAATGAGCTTTTGAAAACAGACGGGTGTGGATATTCAGGTTGGAAAACTGCACATTTTCAATACAGCCTTTATCGCGAAGCATAAGAGAAATACCACGGTTAGTCTCATAAATATTACAATTGCTGACAAGAATATTACGGAATGGCGCTTCTGTTTCTGTACCAATTTTAATTGCAGCGCTGGTCGATTTGAGAGTGCAGTTGGTTACTACGATGTTTTCACACGGACCGTACTGCATAGAGTGGCTGGTATTTTTGAGGACAATACAATCATCCGCAGACTCAATATGGCAGTTGCTGATATGTACGTTCTGGCAATGGTCGGGATCAATACCGTCGCAGTTGGCAAGCCGCAGGTTGTTGAGAATCCGGATACTGTCGATCATGACGTTTTGGCAGCCTACCATATGGGTGGTCCAGAATGCGCTGCCGGTTAAGGTCACGTCACGGATGCTCAGATTTTCAATGTGTTCCAGGAATAACAGCGGCATTCTCGGATAGAAGGAACCATCAATATGCCATTTTGTTACATTACCATAAAATATTTCTTCGTTTCCGTCAATTTTTCCATATCCTGTAATCGTTACATATTCGGCGTCCTTTGCATAAATAAAAAACAGAAAAGGGGCGCCGCTATATTCACAGTTTTCGTAAGTCGGGACACCCAGCCCGGATTGAATTTGGATATTCTGGCGGAAAAGATCAAAGTCCTCCATATGGTCGCTGGCTTTTAAGACAGAGCCTGTTTCCAGATGAAGTTCTACATAAGATCTAAGCATAAGAGAACCGGAACGGAAAACATGACCACCCGGGATCAAAACCTGTCCGCCGCCCTTATCCGCACAGTCATCAATTGCATGCTGAATAGCTGCGGTATCCGGTGTTACACCGTCGCCCACAGCGCCGTAATCTAGTATATTATATATCATTAGAGTCCTCCGGAAATTATACTGCAATTGGTCTGGAAACGCAGCATTTTATGACAGGAGGAAGGTCTGGTTCCATAACCTGTCTTTTTGACATTAACACATGTTTATGGTTACGTCAAATATTATTTCGCCTGCTGTTTCCGGTAGTTACGTGGAGAAATGCCTGTAGCGCGGCGAAAAATATCTTTAAAGTAATTGCTGCTGCTGAAGCCGCAGCTGATCGCAATTTTGGTGACAGAATCATCGGTAGTCAAAAGCATCTGCCGCGCCTGGCGAATACGGATTTCGTTCACATATTCTTTAAAAGTCTTTCCTGTAGCCAGATGAAATTTTTTGGAGAAATAAGTGGGACTTAAGCCAACATGCATAGCCGTTTCGTCCAGAGTCAATGATTGTGAATAATTCTCAATAATATATTCTGTGGCAGCATAAATATCTTTATCATATTTTTTTTTGTTGGAGATAAGCTCCGCAAAGATCCCAAAGCGTTTTATGGAGAGAAGCAGTGAAATGATCAGATAACGCATGGATTCATAGGAGTAAACATCCGGAAGCTGGTTTTCCTGAAGGATTTGCTGTATCAGCACTTCAATTTGCCGGCGGTTTTTCGTGTTCATAGTGGCTTTGCAGGGCTTCGCCAACATCTCCAATATTTCCGGATATGTATTTACGAACTCCTCGGGAAAAGAATCCTTCTGACAGCAGATGATGATTCTTTCGCAGGGATGCTCCCCCTCATAGCTGGTATAATGCGTGTGCCTGGCAGGTACGATCAGCAGATCGCCGGAGTTTAAAGGGATTTTCATATCTTCTACATGATAGACACATTTTCCCGTTTTCAGATAAAAAATCTCGCAGTAGTTGTGATCGTGCTTATATGACATATAAAAGGATGGATAGCGTATCTGTTTTTCCACGAAAAAGCCATAATCCGGCCGGCCTTCATTTGTGATATTAACCATATTTTCCCCTCGAAAATCAAAATATTTATTCGATTATAACATTTTACTGAGCATATGGCAAAGAATTTGCCGTGTAAATACACAAAAATGTCAAAAAATATGTGGTTTATTTTAAAACCGCTTATTATTTTGGTATTATAAATGAAAATGAAAAAGTACAATAAAGATACAATTTCTAGTGTTTGTACAGACCATGATCGGTACCATTACATATCATAATTGGTCTGGGGTATGTAATGGGGATCAATACGAAATTAAAATTTATTAAGGAGGATTTTATGATGAAAAAGAAATTAGTTGCGGCATTAACAATGGCTACTCTGGTCGGCTCCCTTGCAGGCTGTTATGCTTCTGCCGAAGGAACGCTTACTTTTGCGTGGTGGGGAAGCCAGACAAGAACGGAGCGTACACAGACAGTTTTGGATATGTATTCAGAAGAAAATGAGGGCGTAACCTTTGATACACAGACGGCGGATTACAATGACCACTGGACAAAACTGGCAACTGCAGCGGCAGGAAACGCGCTGCCGGAGCTGATTCAGATGGACTATACCTATTTGAACCAGTATGCAACAAACGGGCTGCTGGCGGATCTGACGCCATATGTAGAGAGCGGCATTCTGGACACGTCCGGCATTAGTGAGGGGATTCTGGAGTCTGGTTCTGTTGACGGTAAGCTTTATGCGATCTGTAATGGTGTAAATGCACCGTCCCTGCTTTACAACAAAACATTAACGGATGAGCTGGGAATCGAAGTAAAAGACAATATGACGATGGATGAGTTTATGGATATCGCAAGACAGGTATATGAGGAAACCGGAATTAAAACCGACCTTCCGTATGAGGCAAGTGACAATTTCCTGCCATACATTCTGAGGGCGCAGGACGTCACAGAGCTGTTCAACACGGATTCCCTTAATGTAGAAGACAGTTCCGTTTTTGAGAGATTCTTTGAAATCTATCAGACAGGTATGGAAGAAGGCTGGGTGATTGGCGCGGATATTCACGCGGAGCTGACGTCTAATTCAGTAGAAGAATGCCCGATTATTTACTATTCTTCTGCCAATAATCAGTCCTGGTGCGGATTCTTCTGGTCCAATCAGATGGCGGCTATGGTAGAAAATGCTCCGGATGATATGGAGATCGGAATCACAACCTGGCCGTCCGATGACCCGGTAAAATCTGATTTCCTGAAACCAAGCCAGTTCTTCTCTGTTACCCGCGACGCCGGTGAGAATGAAGAAGAAGCAGTGAAGGTCGTAAATTATATGATCAATTCTGTAGAGGCGAACGAAGTGCTTCTTGGTGAAAGAGGAGTTCCGGCAACATCTGTCGTAGCGGAAGCGATTTCTCCGCTTCTGGATGAGACGGCTCAGACAGTAACGGCATTTATCAACGATGTGGTAACACCGAATTGTTCCCCGATCAGCCCGGCTGTTCCGGACGGAGCAAGTGAGGTATATGATTACGCAAACCAGTTAGTCGATATGGTTCTCTATGGTGAAATGACAGCGCAGGATGCGGCAGCGGATTTGTTCACAAAGGGAAATGAGATTATGGGACGCTAGTTATTACGATGACCATACAGGCTCCCTGGCGGCAAGCTGTCAGGGAGTTTTGATATCATAAGGGTCAAGACGGAGGTTAATATGAAAAAAAATAAATTAACATTGAGACAGAGGCTAAATACGGAATCCACTGCCGGAGTAATCTGCATTCTGCCGTTTAGCATCGGTTTTCTGGTTTTCCTGATCGTACCGATGTGTATTTCCCTGTATTATGCTTTCTGCGACTATAATATTTATTCGCCGCCTGTATTTACGGGACTGAAAAATCTCCAGCGCATGTTCACAGACGCCACGTTTTTTAAAGCATTGTCGGTTACTTTTAAATTTGCCTTTATATCCGTACCTTTGCGATTGATCTTTGCGCTCATAGTGGCATTGCTGTTATATAAAAGTACAAAGATGACAGGCGTATACCGTGCGCTTTACTATCTGCCGTCTATAATCGGCGGTTCCGTTGCGGTGGCGATCCTGTGGAAACGATTGTTTGCCCAGGACGGTCCCCTCAATGGGTTCTTAATGGCGCTTGGCATGAAAAATCCCATATCCTGGCTGGGAAGCCCGAAGACGGCGCTATGGACATTAATCATTCTGGCGATCTGGCAGTTTGGTTCTTCCATGCTGATTTTCCTGTCTGCATTAAAACAGATACCAGTCAGCCTTTACGAGGCGGCTGAGGTGGACGGCGCCAACAAATGGCAGCAGTTTTGGAGAATCACGCTGCATCTGATCACACCGAATATTCATTTTAACCTGGTTATGCAGATGATCAATGGATTTCTGGCATTTACACAGTGCTATATTATTACACAAGGGAAGCCGATGAATTCTACCCTGTTCTATACTGTATATATGTACCAGCAGTCCTTTGAATTCGGCAGCGCCGGATATGGTGCGGCGATGGCATGGGTGATGCTCATTTTGATCGGGATCATTACCTGGATTCTTTTTGCAACGAAAAAATATTGGGTTTATGATGGAGGATTTTAGGGATGAAAAAGAAAAGAATAACGGCAAATGTCATCTATCATATTCTTGTTTTTGGGTTTGGGCTTGTCATGGTGTATCCGATCATATGGATGATTATGAGCTCCTTCAAGGAGACAACCACGATTTTTACGACGGCGACCAGCCTGATTCCCGAAAAGTTTACGGTACAGAATTACATTACAGGATGGAAGGGATTCGCAAAAGTATCTTTTGCCACCTTTTTTAAAAATTCCCTTTTTATCTCGATCGTGGCAACGATCGGTACGGTATTTTCCTCTTCCATCGTAGCTTATGGATTCGCGCGCTGCAAATTCAGAGGAAGAAAAATCCTGTTTGCGGCCATGCTGGTATCGATGATGCTTCCGGCGCAGGTATTGATGATCCCCCAGTATCTCTGGTATCAGAAGCTGAAATGGGTGGGCAGTTATCTGCCGCTGATCGTTCCGTACTTTTTTGCTACACAGGGATTTTTTGTCTATCTGATGACAAATTTTGTGGAAGGGATCCCCACAGAACTGGATGAAGCGGCTAAGATCGACGGATGTTCCTATTATACGATTTATTCCAGAATTATTCTTCCGCTGATGGTTCCTTCGATGATCACTGCGACGATTTTTTCCTTTATGTGGCGATGGGATGATTTCCTGAGCGCCCTGCTCTATGTCAGCAATACGGTAAGATATCCGGTCAGCCTGGCGCTGAAATTGTTCTGTGACCCGAGCTCTTCTTCGGACTATGGGGCAATGTTTGCGATGGCGACATTATCCATCTTACCGGCAGTTTTGATATTCCTCTTCCTTCAGAAGTATCTGGTGGAGGGGATCAGTACTTCAGGATTGAAGGGATAAATAAAGTTAAGCCGCAGTATATGCGGTATTGGAGGATCGGTATGAAAGTAATGGATAAAAAGACAGCAGAAGTGCAGATCGCATATATCGGCGGCGGGTCACGGGGCTGGGCATGGACTTTTATGACAGATCTTGCGATGGATCCACAGATATCGGGTACCATTCGCCTTTATGATGTGGATGTGCAGGCGGCAAAGGCGAATGAAACAATAGGAAACCGCTTAAGTGCGCGGACAGATGCGGTGGGAAAATGGAATTATATTGTAAAGAAATCTCTCGGGGAAGCGCTGGCAGGAGCGGATTTTGTAGTTATTTCTATTCTGCCGAAAACCTTTGATGAGATGCAGGCGGATGTTCATATGCCGGAGCGTCTGGGAATCTATCAGTCTGTGGGCGACACAACGGGACCGGGCGGGATGATCCGGGCTATGCGCACGCTGCCGATGTTTGAGGAATTTGCAAAAGCGATCCGCGCGTACTGCCCTGATGCCTGGGTCATCAATTACACCAATCCCATGTCCCTGTGCGTGAAGGCGCTGTATCATACATTTCCGGGCATCAAAGCCTTTGGATGCTGCCATGAGGTGTTCGGCACGCAGAAAATACTTGCTGCTGTGGCGGAGGAGGAGCTGGGAACTTCGCATATTGACCGCAGGGAGGTGCATGTGAATGTCCTGGGAATCAACCACTTTACCTGGTTTGATTATGCTTCTTATCAGGGTACGGATCTTTTAAAGGTGTTTCGGGAATATGCACAAGGACATTTTGAAGAGGGATTTGAGGAAAAGGATAAGAACTGGGCAAATTCCACCTTTGATTGCGCGCATCGTGTAAAAATGGATCTTTTTTTGAAGTATGGATGGCTGGCAGCGGCAGGCGACCGCCATCTTGCAGAATTTATGCCGGGGGATCTGTATCTGAGAGATCCGGAAACGGTTAAAAAATGGAAATTTTCGCTGACTACTGTTGACTGGAGAAAGCAGGATCTGCAAAAAAGGCTGGAAAAATCTCGCCGTCTGGCAGCAGGGGAAGAGGAAATCTCCCTGGAACCGACGGGCGAAGAGGGAATCCTGCTGATAAAGGCGCTGTGCGGGCTGGAAAGAGCGATCAGTAATGTCAATATCCCTAATACCGGCGGACAGATATCCAACCTTCCCAAAGGAGCAGTAGTAGAGACGAACGCTGTATTTGAGAGAGACAGGATTCGTCCTGTTTATGCCGGAGCGTTGAAGGAGGATATCCTGGGGCTGATTTATCCGCATATCGAGAATCATGAACGCTTGATAAAGGCGGCTTTGGAGGGAGAAAGAGAGCAGCTCTACCAGGCATTTTTGCAGGATCCCCTTATGAAAGGCAGAGCCGCGGAAAAAGAACTTTTCCATCTGGCAGATGACATGCTGAAGGCTACGTTGTAATAAAAAAAGAAGATGTTATGTGATCTAACATCTTCTTTTTTTATTGATAAAATGGTTCAAAAGCCCACCGCCGATGATAATGACAAAGGCAAGGGCAACGACCCGTTTGGCGGCTTCCTGGGGAAGCTGGCTTTTGGGACCGATAGAATCCGAATAAAAGGTGAGGGTGTATGAGATCTCGTGCGGAGTACCCATAGCAGTCGTATCGGCAATGACCGGTATGGCAGTATCCATATCAGCGACCGGTATTGTAAAGATAGAACGCCCTTCTTCAATATCATTTTCGTTCAGGTATTTTTCAGTGCCGACGATCATATAATCGTAATTTGAACTGCTCCATTCAATCCGCGCGTAAGCTTTGCCGTCCTGTACGGTGAGAACCGTTGGAGAGGTAATTGCGGCTTTGCCGCTGCCGCCGTAAAGCTCCGCTTCAATCGCGTATTCGCCGTCCTCCATATCTATGGACATGGGTTCCGGAATTTCGGCAGCGGGAGCCTCTGTATCCGGCGACTCTGAGGCGGTCGTCTGTTCACAGGAGGCAGCCGCTTTATCATAGGAAATTGCCGCAGTCTCCGTTTCCATTTCTGTAGAATTGGCGGCATGCGTATGAGAGCATGATATGCCTATGCCCAGCAAAATAATATAAAAACAATTTTTGAAAAATTTCATCTGTCCTGCTCTTTTCTGTCGTTTTCTCATGGAATTGCCGTTTACAGTAACTTTTCAGGTCATCAATCAATATAGCACAGGAAAAGTGGGTTGTAAAGATTGACTGCAGTTCCTTTGCAGGTTTGGAAATGTTCTGCGCCGTTGAAAAAATCGTACGGGTATAGTATAATGGCAAAGATTGGTTATGGAAAGAGGGAAAGGAGAACGGCAGGGCAAAGTGATAGAGATAAAAAATCTTACAAAGAAATTTGATGATTTTACGGCAGTGGATTCTTTGAATCTTACCATTGAGAGCGGAGAATTTTTCGGGCTGTTAGGACCCAATGGAGCGGGGAAAACGACAACGATCGGGATGCTGTCCACGCTGCTTTTGCCGACTGAGGGAGAGATTTGGATTGACGGCGAGTTGTTAAGCCGGAAACGCCCGGATATCAAACGTAAGCTCAGCGTCATTACTCAGGAGTATTCCATGCGCCAGGATATGAACATGGATGAGATCATGGAATATCAGGGAAGGCTTTATTTTATGCCGGTAAAACAGATTCGGGCGCGCACGGAAGAGCTTCTGGAGTTCTGCGGGCTGATCGATTACCGCAAGAGAAGCGTACGCAAGCTGTCCGGGGGAATGAAGCGCAAGCTGATGGTCTGCCGGGCGCTGCTGACCGAGCCGGAGATTTTGCTGCTCGATGAGCCGACAGCGGGGATGGACGCCCTGTCGCGCCGCCAGATGTGGAATCTGCTGCGCAGGCTGAATGAACAGAAGCTGACAATTCTTCTCACGACGCACTATATGGAGGAAGCGCAGTCGCTTTGCAGCCGTGTGGCTTTAATGGACAGGGGAAAGCTGGAGGAAATTAATACGCCTGCAGGGCTGATTGAGGAGCTTGGGGCTTACGCGGTGGACGAACTGGCGGAAGACGGCGTGCGCAGCAGGTATTTTCACCACCGCGCCGAGGCGATCGGATACCTTGCGGGGCTGGGCGGCAAGACGACACTGCGCAATACGACGCTGGAGGATGTTTTTGTGGAGCGCGCAGGCAAACATCTGATATAGAGAAACGGACTACTTGGGATAATAGGTACAGAAAATGGGAATTATAACAATTTTGTGGGAAAAATGGACAGAATTTAAGCGGGACTTTTATAAAATCACGCTGGCGGCAATGGTAGCGCCGCTGATGTATCTGATTGTGTTTGGGCTGGGAATACAGACGACTTCGCATGGAGAGCCATATTTGAATTTTCTGATTCCGGGCGTAGTCTCTTTGACGACGATGAACGGCAGCTTTAATGCCATTGCACAGAACCTGAATGTGCAGAGGCTTTATGAGAAAGCCTTTGACCAGGTGATGATTTCGCCTACGCCGCTCTGGCAGTTTATTGTAGGGCAGGTGCTTGGCGGCGGGCTGCGGGGGCTATATGCCGGAGCCGTTATTCTGGTTTTGACCATGCCCATCCGCACAGGGCTGGTGTTTAATGGGGTGTCCATTTTGATTATGCTGTTAAATGGCGCGGTTTTTTCCGCTATTGGCGTGGTGGTATCTTTTATCGCCAAAAACCATGCGGATGTACCGCGGTTTTCCAACTACATCATCATGCCGATGGCATATCTGTGCAATACTTTTTTTGCGACAGAACAGATGCCGCATGGATTTCGTGAGATAATCGGAGCGCTGCCGCTGTCCCAGACAAGCAGTATTATCCGCAGTATCGCGGCAGGAGGGAGCGCGGACCCTAAGGGGGTTCTCGTACTTTTTGCGTATCTCGCTGTGTTTATGGGGATCGCATTCCGTTTTATCTATAAAAAGAAAAATTTGTAACGGAGGTGAGAAAGTGAGCAGTGAGAACAGTCGGGCGATTTTGGCAGTGAGCTTTGGCACCAGCCATAATGATACCCGCAAAAAAACGATCGACAGAATCGAAGAGGAGATTCGCCGCAGTTATCCTGCGTATCCGCTTTACCAGGCGTGGACCAGCAAAATGATTCGCAAAAAGCTTTGGGAGAGGGACCACAGGAAGATTTTTGATATCTGTGAAGCGATGGAGCAGATGCGAAAAGACGGCGTCCGGGAAGTGATTGTGCAGCCGACGCATATGCTGAATGGAATTGAAAATGACCGCATGATGGCAGATGTTGCAGCCTATCAGGATGAGTTTGAAAAAATTGCCATAGGCGATCCGCTTTTGACGACAACGGAGGATTGTGAGAAGGTAATCCGGGCGGCTGTAGAGGAAATTCATCCGGCGGAGGATGAAATGCTGGTTTTTATGGGGCATGGAACGCCGCATTATTCAAACTTTGTGTATCCGGCACTAAATTATATGCTAAAAGACATGGGCTGCGATAACGTGCTGGTTGCCACGGTGGAAGCTTATCCATCGCTGGACAATGTGGTAAAAGAAATAAGAAGAAGCGGAAAAAAGAAGGTGCTGCTTGCGCCGTTTATGGTGGTGGCAGGCGATCATGTAAATCATGATCTGGCGGGAGATGGAGAAGACTCCTGGAAGAGTATTTTGGAGCGGGAAGGATATGAGGTATCCTGCATATTAAGAGGGCTGGGCGAGTTTGCGAAAGTCCGCGGGCTTTATCTGGAGCATATCGAAGCTGTGATGAGCGGCGCCGATCCATGCTGAGAAAAAATGGAGGCAGTGAAAAAGAGGCTGCCTGCCAGACAGGAAGATAAGCCAAATACCGAGAATAGCCAGAATACAAAAGGAAGCATATCCGCGTGGTATGCTTCCTTCTGTTTTTCGGTATTTTTAATGAAATGAAACGAAATAAGGTTATTTCCGGTATAGAACGCGGATGGAATTCAGTACACAGAGCATGGCAACCCCGGTATCGGCAAACACCGCCATCCACATGGAGGCGAAGCCGCAGAGCCCAAGAATCATAACAAGAATTTTGATTGTCAGCGCAAAAATGACGTTCTGCCAGGAGATCCGGCTGGTTGCGCGGGCGATTGCCAGCGACTGCGGGATTGCTTCCATGCTGGAAGTCATAAATACAACGTCGGCAGCTTCAATGGCAGCGTCGGCGCCGCTTCCCATAGCCGCTCCTACGTCCGCGCCGGCAAGAACCGGGGCGTCGTTGATGCCGTCGCCGACAAACATCACAGAACCGTAGGCGTTGCGGACCTTCACCAGTTCATTCAGCTTATCCTGCGGAAGCAGTTTGGCATGTACTTCATCGATACCGGTTGCGTCTGCCACAGCCTGGGCGCTGTCCTGCGCGTCGCCTGTCAGCATCACCGTGGCAATGCCGAGCTTTTTAATCTGTGCAATCGCGGACCTGGCATCTTCCTTGATCGTATCGGATATAATCAGGGAACCGATGAATACGCCGTCCTTCGCTGCCAGCACTTCTGTTCCAAAGCCTTCCTTATGGTAATTCTCCAGGGAAACGTGGAATTTATCCATCAGCTTGCGGTTGCCGCAGAGAATAGTACCCTCAGGAAGGACGGCGCGGATTCCGTGTCCTGCAATTTCTTCCACGGAAGCCGGGCGTACGACCTCAAGCTTTCGCTCCTTTGCAGCAGCTAAGATGCTGTTTCCGATCGGATGGGTGGAGGTCAGCTCACAGCTTGCGCACAGGGAGAGCAAGGTTTCCGGGCTGATGCCGCCAAAAGGAACCGCGCGCTGAACCACAAAGTTTCCTTTGGTGATCGTTCCGGTTTTATCCATAATTACAGCGTCTACATTTTTCATAGCCTCCAGTGCCACGCCGCCTTTAAAGAGGATGCCGCGTTTGGAGCCGGCGCCGATCCCGGAGAAGAATGCCAGCGGGACACTCAGGACAAGTGCACACGGGCAGCTCATCACCAGGAAGGTCAGGGCGGTATATACATAGTAGCTCCAGTTGCCGGTAATCAGGGACGGAATGATGGCTGTGCATGCTGCCAGGATGACAACAAGCGGCGTATAGATTCTGGCAAAACGGGTGATAAAGCGGTCGATCTTTGGCTTGCTTGCAGCCGCATTTTCAACAGAATCGAGAATGCGGGTAACCATAGATTCTTCCAGAACTTTCTCAACACGGATTTTCAGAAGCCCCGAAGTATTGACACAGCCGGAAGTGACTTCATCTCCGTAGCCAACCTTAACGGGAACCGGTTCGCCGGTAACAGGCGAGGTATCAAGCCGGCTTTCTCCCTCTACAATAACGCCGTCCAGAGGAATGCGGTCGCCCGGGCGGATCAGCAGGATATCGCCTACATTGGCAGCGTCGGCATCTACGACCTGTACGTCCTCGCCGACAACAAGGTTGACAACTTCAGGACGCATATCGACAGCATCCATGATCTGTCCGCGGCTCTTTTCAACGGCTGCATGCTCAAAGAATTCGCCAATGCGGTAGAAGAGCATAACGCCGACTGCTTCCGGGTATTCGCGGATCGCAAAAGCGCCCAGGGTTGCAATACTCATCAGGAAGTTTTCGTCAAAAATCTGTCCTTTGAACAGGTTTTTAACGGCGGTGAGCACAATACGCCCGCCGAGGATGAGATAGGCAACGACCAGGACAGCCAGGGAGGCCATGTCCATGCCCTTGTGTTCCAGAATTTCTCCGGCGATAAAGAGAACGGCGCCAAGCGCAATGCCGAGAACAGTCTTTGCTTTATCAGATAAATTAAGCGCCGGTTTTACCTGCCGCGCATCCGGGAGAATTTCCTCTACGTTGAGGATGTCCTTGCTCTTTGGACGGGTGTCCCTGGGAACCAGCTTAACCGGAGCTTCAATGGCCGTACAGATTTTCTGCATTTCCTCGAAAAGAGAGTCCGGGTTTTTGCCGGTGACACGTAGCTGCCTGGTGGCAAAAGTCAGCGTAGCGTTTGTGATACCGCTCAATTCACTGATGCGTTTTTCCATTTTCGCCGCACAGTTGGCACAGCCGAGATTTTCTACTGTGTAGGTTCTGGTAACGGTAGAACCGGGCGATTTCGTACGCGGGACTACCTTTACTTCAGACTCAATAGCAGAGCAGATAGACTGGATCTGCGGCAGCAGCGCATCCGGGCTTTTCGCGGACAGGCGAAGCTGTTTGGTGGTATAGGTAATGGCAGCGTAAGTAACGCCGGGAAGCGCTTTAATCTTCTTTTCCATTTTTGCCGCACAGTTAGCGCAGCCGAGATTTTCCAGGATATAGACGCGCTTTACGCAGTCTTCATCCGGCATGGTGCAGGTGCATTGAGACAGGCTTTGCCCGCATACATCGCAGTAATCTTCATGCGGATGGCAAATTTCACAATCGCAGTCGTCCGGGTG
>CAZAQD010000022.1:20461-31704 GCA_964487425.1 uncultured Marvinbryantia sp.
CGTGGTGATGCTCTCCATGTTCATGGTCATGCCCGCAGCCGCACGGTTTTTCTTTACTCATTCTTTTTCCCTCCATAACGTCATAATAAATGAAAATATATTGTTTTATTCAAATTCTATACATGAAAAATAATCATCGCAGAGTACGATGACCCATTAGATATTTTAGATTTGGTGGATGTAAAAAGTATAAGGGAAGGAATCTTTCTGTGTCAAGCATAAAATGCAGAAAATGTGACATTTTTTTGAAAAATTTATTTTCGTTATGGACAAAAAAACGAGTGAGTGTTATACTGGACGTGAAATTAGATATTTTACAACTACATATACGATGCATGTTCCCATTAACTTGGGATTAAAAAGGAAACCGGTGAAAATCCGGTACGATCCCGTCACTGTGATAGGGAGTTCTCTATAATAAAAGTGTCACTGCGAAAGCGGGAAGGCGATAGAGGGCGATGAACTTAAGTCAGGAGACTTGCTTGCATTGGTGGAAAGTTAATCTTACGGTGGATAGGATAGACTTATTTTTTATGCAGTGATAAATTGCATATGTGTCTTTAAGTGTGCCCGTAAGCACACTTTTTTTTGACTCTTTTGAAGTATGGAGGAAGAGAAAATGAGTAAAAAGCAACTTGGTAA
This sequence comes from uncultured Marvinbryantia sp., assembly GCA_964487425.1. GTDB lineage: Bacteria > Bacillota > Clostridia > Lachnospirales > Lachnospiraceae > Marvinbryantia. The sequence continues at coordinate 21,104 of CAZAQD010000022.1, forward strand.
AAGGTTCCTGCAGATACTGATTGTACTGATAGGAATCAGCTTCTTTACGTTTCTTCTAACTTACATGTCGCCGGGCGATCCCGTCAGGAATATGTATGCAGTCAGCGGGACTATGCCCAGCGAAGAGGTGATTGAAGCGACACGGGAAGAGATGGGGCTGAATAAGCCGTTTCTGGTGCAGTACTGGAACTGGCTGTCGGGCTGCCTGAGAGGGGATTTTGGCACCTCTTATTCCAATAAGAAACCGGTACTGGAGCTGTTGTCTGCAAAGCTATTGCCGACGATGCAGCTGGCGCTGGCTTCCCTGATAATCATGCTGGTGGTGTCGGTTCCGCTTGGCGTACTGGCGGCGGTCTACCGCAACAAACCGGTCGATTATATTGTGCGGGGGCTTACCTTTTTTGGAGTGTCCATTCCCAATTTCTGGTTTGGAATCATGCTGATGCTGGTTGTTTGCGTACGACTGAAGCTGCTTCCGGTCGTGTCGATAGGAATGGGCTTTAAAAAGCTGATTCTTCCGGCAATTACACTGGCGTTTGCGATGTCGGCGAAATATACCAGGCAGGTGCGTACGGCAGTGCTGGAAGAGCTGAATCAGGATTATGTAGTTGGAGCGCGGGCACGGGGAATCAAGGAAAGCACAATTTTATGGCGCCATGTGTTTCCGAATTCTTTATTGCCGCTGGTTACGATGCTTGGACTGTCGATGGGTTCTCTTCTGGGAGGGACTGCGGTAGTGGAAGTCATCTTCTCCTATCCGGGGCTTGGCAACCTGGCAGTTTCCGCTATTACGGCGATGGATTATCCGCTGATCCAGGGCTATGTACTTTGGATCGCCCTGATCTATATGGTGATAAACCTGATCGTGGATATATCTTATGAATTTTTGGATCCGAGAATCAGGATGAAGAGGTAGCGATATGAAGAAAGTGGGAAATTTTATAAAGAAAAATAAATCCTTTACTGTCTTTGCAGTGCTGGCGGTTGTCATCGTGTGTGTCGCGGTGTTCGCTCCGTTCATCTCCAGATATGATCCGAACGAAGCGGTCCTGGCAAATGCGCTGAAGGCGCCAAGCGCAGAGCACTGGTTTGGGACGGATAAGCTGGGAAGAGATATTTATGCAAGAGTAATTTACGGGACAAGAATCTCTCTTAGCTCGACCTTAATGCTGGTAGCAAGTATTTTTGCGGTTGGAACAGTTCTTGGCATTATCGCCGGATATTTCGGCGGAGCGGTGGATGCGGTTATCATGCGTATTTCCGATATGATGATTGCTTTTCCGGGCATGATCCTGGCGATTGCGGTGGCAGGTATTATGGGGGCGAGCACGATCAATGCAGTGATCGCCATTACCATTGTCAGTTGGACGAAATATGCGAGGCTGGCGCGAAGCCTGGTATTAAAAATCCGCAATTGTGACTATGTGGCGGCGGCAGTGGTTACCGGCTCGAAGACGACGCATATCCTTTCGGGATATATGCTCCCCAATGTCATTCCGACGCTGATTATCACAGCGGCAACCGATATTGGCAGTATGATGCTGGAACTGGCAGGGTTGTCCTTTCTGGGCTTTGGCGCACAGATCCCCACGGCTGAATGGGGGCTGATGCTTAATGAAGGAAGGCCCTATATGCAGGCGGCGCCGTGGATGATGATATTCCCGGGACTTGCCATTATGATCGTAGTTATCGTATTCAACCTGCTGGGAGACAGCCTGCGCGATATTTTAGATCCGCGCAATGAGTAGCAGTAAACAAATTTTGAAAAATATAAAAGAAAGAAGGAAAAAGATTATGAAAATGAAAAAAGCATTGGCAGCTTGTGCAGTATCGGTTATGGCAGCAGGGGTGGCAGCGGCTCCGGCTATGGCAGAGGGAACGCTGAAGTTCTGCTGCCTGGAGTATTCCGAGTCTCTTGACCCGTCAAACAATGTAAACTCTGCATGGTGCAATACCCGTTATGGCGTTGGGGAAGCGCTTTTCCGTTTTGACGATGCGATGACGGCACAGCCGCAGATTTGCGATACGTACGAAGTAAATGATGAGCACACGGAATGGGTGTTCCATATCCGTGACGGCGTTACATTTTCCAACGGTACGGCAGTAACCGCTTCCGCAGTGGTGGCATCCTTTAACTATGTTCTGGAAAATAATGACGAGGCGAAGAGCTATCTGGCAGCGGACAGCATTACGGCGGACGATGCGGCAGGTACAGTGACCATCGTTACTTCCTCGCCATATGCGGATCTGGCAGGCGTTATGGCATATCCGTATTTCGTTGTATTAAATATTGAGGAGAGTGCGGATCTTTCCGCTGCTCCGATTGCGACAGGACCGTATGTAGTGCAGCAATATGTTCCTACTCAGTATATGGTGCTTACAAAAAATGAGAATTACTGGAACGGAGAGGTTCCTTACGACGAGCTGCAGATTATGTTCAATAATGACAGCACAACAAAATATAATGCTTTGATTAACGGCGACGTGGACCTGGTAGAGAATATCACAACCTCCACCGACCTGGATGCGTTAAAGGCGGCAACGGACACTTATAATGTATCGGTAGCGCCGGGCGTGCGTATCGGTTACTGCCATGTTAATGTGGAAGGCGTTCTCGGCAACGCAACGTTAAGAAAAGCGATAATGATGGCGCTTGATGATGAGACAATGTGCGCGGTGACGACAGGCGGCATGTATACGCCTGGTTACTCGGTGCTTCCGTCTTCACTGGCTTACGGCTATGATGAATTGACGGACGCTACAGCGTACGACCCTGATGCGGCGGTTCAGCTTCTGGATGAAGCAGGGATCGTGGACAGCGACGGAGATGGCTGCCGTGAACTGGATGGCGAGAAGATTTCTTTGAACTATGTAACCTATGAGAGCAGAAATCTGCAGGACTTCTGTGCGGCAATCCAGGTACAGCTTCAGGCGATCGGCATTGAAGTAGTGCCGAATGTAACGGATTATGATACCGGGCTTGCACTGGCAGCGGCAGGACAGTTTGACCTCTGCGGTGTAAATGAGCTTGCCGTACCGTGCGGCGATCCGCAGTCTTATCTGAATATCTGGTATTCTAAGTCTGAGAAAAACTATGGACGTTACAACAATGCGGAATATGATGCGCTGTATGAAGAGCTGGTAACAACCTTTGACGCGGATGAGCGCGTGGAGATTATCAAACAGATGCAGCAGATTTTAATCGATGATGCGGCAGTTCTGGTACATGGCTATTATAACAGCTCTATGGAAAGCACAAAGGCAATTACCGGGGCGGAGATCGCAACGGCGGATTATTACTGGATTACAACCGATATCAAACCGGCTGAGTAAGAAATAGGAGGTTCCGGATATGGCTTTGCTGGATATTCAGGACATTACCGTGCAATATGGAAAAAACCCGCAGCCGACCATCGAACATTTCAACCTGAAGATGAACCAGGGGGAGATCGTCAGCGTCGTTGGAGAAAGCGGAAGCGGAAAAACCACTGTGATACGCGCCGTGCTGGGCTCTTTGCCCGGCGGCGGCAGCGTGACGCAGGGGGATATCATTTTTGAAGGGAAATCTCTGCTCAAAAATACAAAGCAGGAGTGGCGCAGGGTACAGGGGTCGCAGATTTCCATGATTTTTCAGGATTCCGGGGCTATGATGAATCCGATCCGCCGCATTGGGGATCAGTTTGCAGAATATATCAGAACACATGAGCGTATGTCTAAAAAGGCGGCGTGGGACAGAGGCATTCAGATGCTGGAGAAGATGCGGCTTCCCTCAGGAGATAATATCATGAGAAGCTATCCGTTTCAGTTATCCGGCGGGCAGAGACAGCGTGTGGGAATTGCGATGTCCATGACCTTTCAGCCGAAGCTTTTGCTGGCGGATGAGCCTACCAGCGCGCTGGATGTGACGACGCAGGCACAGATTGTACGCCAGATGATGGAGCTAAGAGATAAGGAGCAGACATCCATCATTGTAGTAACGCATAATATCGGGGTGGCTGCTTACATGGCGGACAAGCTGATTGTTATGCAGTATGGAAAGGTAGTAGACGCAGGCACGCGGGATGAGGTTATGAACCATCCGACCAATGATTATACGAAGAACCTGCTGGCGGCGGTTCCGGAGATGGGAGGAAAGCGCTATGTCTCTTAAAAAATCGGAAGTAATCATGGAAGCCAGGCATGTGACGAAGAAATTCCCTGCATCGGGCGGGAGAAGCCTGTTGGCATGCAATGACGTAAATCTGTCCGTTTACCGGGGAAAAACGCTGGGAATTGTCGGCGAGAGCGGCTGCGGGAAGTCTACTTTTGTAAAAATGATTGTGCAGATGTTTCAGCCCACAGAGGGCGAAATCATCTATGGCGGCAGGGATATCACAAAATTAAAGGGGGAGGAGCTCCGCCAGAGCCGTAGGAAGATCCAGATGGTATTTCAGGACCCGGCGGCGGCTTTTCATCCCAAGATGAAGGTGATAGATATCGTAACGGAGCCGCTGACGAATTTTGGGCTTTTGCCGAAATCCCAAAAAGAGGAAAAGGCAAAAGAATTACTGCGTATGGTGGATCTGCCAGAGGATTTTATTTACCGTTATCCGCATAATATGAGCGGCGGTCAGAGACAGCGTGTGGGAATTGCCCGGGCGCTGGCGTTGGAGCCGGAGATTATCGTCTGTGACGAGGCGACGTCCGCGCTGGACGTATCTGTGCAGGACCGTGTGATCGAGCTTCTGGTAAAACTGCAGAAGGAAAAAAATATTTCCTTTGTCTTTATCTGCCACGATATGGCGTTGGTGCAGTCTTTTGCCCATCAGGTGGCAGTTATGTATCTTGGCAATATCGTAGAAGTGCTGCCGGGAAATGAAGTGGGGACGAACGCGCAGCATCCGTATACCCAGGCGATGCTGGGGGCGATTTTTTCTACCAGAATGGACTTTACAAAGAAAATCGAGAGTATCGAGAGTGAAGCGCCCAGCCCGGTAGATGTGCCGCCGGGATGCCCGTTCCAGAACCGGTGTGACCGGTGTATGGAGATTTGTAAGACACAAAAGCCGCAGCTTGCGGATATTGGCACGGATCACCAGGCGGCGTGCCATTTGTTTACAAAAAAGCAGTGAGGTGACAAAATGAAGCGATTAAGAATATTATTGTGCAGCATCATGCTGATCCTGTGTTTTGGGCTGCAGGCCGCCGCATTGGACGGCATAGAGGTATCCGATGATATCACGCAGGGAATTACGATCGGCATAGCAGTGTATAATCAGGATGATTCGCAGACAAAAGCTTTCCGCAAATACTATGAAGAGTATCTTGGGGAGGCGTTTAATGCGGAATTTATCTATTCCAATAATATCAATACCTGGGAAGAGGAGAAAGCATTTGTGGATGAGCTTTATGAGCTGGGGGTGAAGGGGATTATTTCCTCGCAGTCTCTGGACAGGGAAGCGGTAATCAGCCTGTGCGAAGAATACGGCATGTATTATGTTTTCGGTTCCTCAACTCTGAGCGCCGATGTATTTGATTCGATCAAGGACAGCCCCAGTTTCCTGGGGACGATCGGAGCGTCAAATGAGAGCGAGGAACAGGCGGGAGCGGGCATGGCAGAGTTTTTTGCGACAGGAGATACCGGGAAGGAACACAGCTACCTGATCTGCAGCGGCGGCGCGGCGCAGGGAAATGAAATGCATCGTATCCGCGGGCTTGCAATGCTGGAAACGCTGGCGCAGGTATATGGGTTTTCCTATGAAACGCCGGCAAAGGAGCTGATCCTGGCGGAAGAGCTGACAGAAGCAGCCAATGATGGGGGAGTGAAGATTACCATTGTGCCGGGCTTCCCCTATCTGGGAACGCAGGAGGAAACGGTTGCGCAACAGTTGGCGGATGGCAGCTATGATACGCTCATGAGCACTATGATAGTCGATAATGTGATCGAGTCGGTACGCGAGGCAGAGAAGGCAAACGCGATAGAGATCAGGGTAGGGGCAATTGACTGCTTTACAGAGGAAAGCTATGAATTGTTTAACGGAACGGAAAATGACGGCGTACAGGAGCTGGATTACCTGGTCGGCAGGTATGGAGCTTCGGTAGCCCCTGCATTTGCAGCAATATGCAATGCGTACTCCGGCAATGCTGAGGATTTCCGGGAGGATGGACACGCGTTTGACCTGTATCAGAATTTCTGGACGGCATCCAGTGTGGATGAATTTAATGAACAGTATGCGTTGTCTGTGGGGGTGTTCGAAAATACGTACAGTGCGGCAGACATTATGCAGGTATTAAAGCAATTTAATCCGGACGTAACCTTTGAAGAGTTCAAAGCGTTTGCGGAGCGGTGAAATCGGATAGAAAAAGAAAAACAGGCAGCTATGACAGGATAAAAAGGGAATGCCTGTGCTGCGGCGCTTTTTGAAAAATAAAAAAACGATTGTGTGAGAAAGCCTGGAGGTTCCTGTTTGCAAACGGGAACCTCTTGTGATAGTATAGGGGATATAGTTCAGGGAGGAAAGGAAGCGGTGGCATGAAGAAAGAGGATGTGAAGAAGCTGATGCATCGGGCGGCGTCCGGCGCTGTTTCCCTCATTTTGGCGATTGCATTTTATTTTGTAGTGCTGCGTTTTTCAGAATTGCGGAAGACATTTCGCTGGATTATGGGGATTCTGATGCCGTTCATCTACGGAGGCGTCATGGCGTATCTTTTAAAAACGCCCTGTAATTTTTTTGAGGGGAAGGTCAGGCGGCTCCTGCCGGCGAAAAAGAAAAAAAGCGCCGCAACACTTACGGTATTTTTTGTGATGGCGCTGGCAATTTTTATCGTTTATCTGCTGCTTGGCATGGTGCTGCCGCAGTTGGTTATCAGCATCAATAAAGTGATGGCGTCGCTGCCGGGAGGCGTGAGTAAGCTTAACCGGTGGCTGGGAGAGGCGCTGGAAGGCAACGAAGTGATGCAGAATTATATCAATACGGCAGTGAACACCGTCAGCGAAAAGTTAAGAGCCTGGTCGCAGCAGGATCTGCTTCCCATGCTGCAGGATTTGATGGGCGGTTTTGCATCGACGGTTACTTCTATTTTTAATGTGATTTATAATTTCTTCGTAGGGATGATTGTCTGCCTATATATTCTGTGCGGCCGGAAGACATTTGCAAGGCAGGGCAAAGCGCTGCTTTATGCAGGGCTAAAGACAGAGACGGCGGATAAGGTGTTAACGGAGTTAAGGTTTATTGATAAGACCTTTGTCGGATTTTTTGGCGGGAAGATACTGGACAGCGCCATTGTTGGGCTGATCTGTTATGTTTTCTGTCTCGCGATGTCTTTTATCACGGATTTCCCCAATGCGCTGCTGGTCAGCGTCATTGTGGGGGTGACCAATATCATTCCCTATTTCGGACCGTTTATCGGGGCGGCGCCCTCCGCGCTGCTGATTTTGATTGACAGCCCGTTAAATTGTGTGATTTTTCTGGTGTTCATTATGATCCTGCAGCAGATAGACGGCAACCTTTTAGGACCGATGCTTTTGGCGGACAGCGTAGGGTTGACAGGGTTCTGGGTACTGTTTTCCATTACGGTATTTGGCGGGCTGTTCGGGTTTGCGGGAATCCTGGTAGGAGTGCCGGTATTTGCGGTTATTTATGACCAGATCAGGAGAGCGGTAAAAAAAGGATTGAAAAAACATGGAAAGCTGGATGTGCTGGGATAGCATGCCGGGGGATAAACCCTTTAAGACAAAGGAGATCAGTGCGCAGATCGGCAGCGCCAGGCTGTCCTTTGCACCGGAAGAATATATGGAGGAATACCTGGATATTCAGCCGGGAGCGGTGAGCATTATGGGCTTGATGAACGATAAGGATAACCATGTGCGCCTGCTTGTGGATGAGGATGTGCTGAAAGGGGAATATGTGGGCTGCCATCCCTGTGTGAATACTTCAAGCCTTAAAATCAGGACAAAGGATGTGTTTGAAATTTATTTAAAGGCGGCGCACCATGATATGACAGTGGTGAAGCTCAAGGGAGAATAGATGGAAGCAAGGAATAATTATGAGATCAGTAAGCAGAATGCGATGGCTTATTTTTTGCAGTTTCCGCAGGAACCCATCATAGAAAGGCTGGCGCTTGCGCATGACGGGGAATATCTGTATCTGGTTTTTCTCGGTAGCAGATACCGTGTCCACCGCAAAACGGCGGAGGTGGAGCAAAGCGAGGACGGATTTCGCACCGTGAAAAAGGCGGGATTTCAGGAGGTATTGTCTGTCTTTGACCTGCTGGGGCACTCGAAGGAGTGCCCGCGGGCAAGCGGGGTATGGGCGCCTGTCAACAGCTTAAAGCACAGACCGAGGACGATTGCAGTGCGGGCAGAGCTGGCGGACACTTACGCGGAAGTATTTGATAAGGACAAAGAGGCGTTTCGGGCGGCGTGTGAGCGGATCGGCGGAACAGCGGCGCCGGTCGGTGATGTCGGATATGAATTTACGGTTTTTCGTGACCTGAAGCTTCGCCTGAAATTTTATGGCTCTGATGAGGAATTTCCGGCGCAGACGGTGGTTCTGTGGGATGAAAATGCGCTGGAGTATATCTATTATGAGACGGCGTTTTATATCATGCGTTTTTTATTTGAAAAGATAGCCGGGGCAATGGAGGCATTGTCCTGAAAAAACAGGGAGGAAACGATATGCGGATAGGATTTATAGGCTGCGGGAATATGGCGACAGCGATGATAAAGGGCATGCTGGAGAGCGGTATGGTATCCGGGGAGGAGATCATGGCGTCGGCAAAGTCCGGGAAGACGAAAGAAAGGATTCGAACGGAACTACAGGTACAGTGCGCGGCGGACAACCGGGCGGTGGTAAGGTTTGCAAAAGTGATATTTCTGGCGGTGAAGCCGCAGTATTATGAGGAAATTATCGACGAGATCAAAGATTCTGTGCAGCAGGAACAGATCATTGTGACGATCGCGCCGGGGAAGACGCTGGCATGGCTGACGGAGAAATTCGGAAAAGAGGTAAAGCTGATCCGCACGATGCCGAATACGCCGGCGATGGTAAAAGCGGGGATGACGGGACTATGTAAAAATGAACGGGTGTCCGGGGAAGAGCTGGCGCAGGTCTGCCGTCTCTGTGAAAGCTTTGGAAGAGTGGAGGAAATACCGGAGAAGCTGATGGACACAGTGGCGGGCGTTTCAGGAAGCTCTCCCGCCTATGTATTTATGTTTATTGAAGCGATGGCGGATGCGGCAGTGGCGGAAGGGATGCCAAGAGCCCAGGCATATACGTTTGCGGCGCAGAGCGTCCTGGGCAGCGCGAAGATGGTCCTCGAGACAGGGATGCATCCGGGAGTGTTGAAGGATATGGTCTGTTCGCCGGGAGGCACAACAATTGAGGCGGTCGGCGTGCTGGAGGCAAAGGGAATGCGCAGCTCCGTCATAGAAGCGTCCAGAGCGTGCATAAAGAAAGCCGGAGAAATGTGATCTCCGGCTTTTTGTATGTTTATTTTATCCAGTTCTGACGGTTGCGGTACCCGGATTCGGTATGCCGGGGATTGAGCCGCGGCTGATACACCAGATGATAAGTGGCGTAATTCAAAGCAAGGGCAACGGCAACATCGATTATGGTATGCTGCTTTAAGAACATGGTAGCGGCAATAATCGAGATGCACAGAACCAGTGAAGCGCGAACGATCCAGGGATGTTCTTCCTTCAGGGAACTCTTTGCCACAGCAATATGGATAGCAACCGAGTTGAATACATGGATGCTGGGCAGGACGTTGGTAGAAGTATCCGTCATATAAAGCGCGCGTACCAGGTCTGTGAAAAGGTTCTCTCTGGGGAAGGTTGTGGGACGCAGCGTATGTCCGTTAGGCCATACCAGAGAGACAATTAAAAATAAGGTCATGCCGATGCACAGGTTTGTGCTCAGCAAATAGAAGTTCCTGCGTTCCTTTTCGGTAACCCCGAAGTAAAAGACGCCGGCTGCAACGTAGACAAACCATAGCAGATAAGGAACGATAAAAAACTCGCAGAACGGCACCAGGTTATCATACCTTGAAGACATCAGATGCAGATGATAACCGGGGCGGTTTTCCACATAAGTGAAAACAGACATATAAAATATCATGTAAATAAGAACCGGAATAAAATGTTTGTATTTTTTCAGAAGCTCTTTCCAGAAACTCATATCATTCTCTCCTGTAATTCCCTTATAATCCATTGCTAAAATTATGCTGAATATCGTTATAGCATGAATTACCGTGAAAAACAATAGGTGTTTTGTTTTTTTAAGAAAAATTTATGGTTATTTTACGTTTCAAAATAAACAGAACTGTGTTATACTTTACAAGAATATAGAGGTTCAGGAGCAATTATGTGAAATTTCAGCAAGAATGAAGGTATGAGGAGGAAGCATTTTGAAAAACATTTGGAATAAGGGTCTGGCGGCTCTTTTGACCGCCTCGATGCTGCTCGTAAATATAAATGGGATCACTTTGGCGGAGGAAACGACGGAGGGAACCGTGACGGAAGTGCAGGAGACAGAACCGCCGGCAACGGAACCGCAGACGACGGAAGCGCCGGCAACGGAACCGCAGACGACGGAAGCGCCGGCAACAGAACCGCAGACGAC
>CAZAQD010000023.1:0-6143 GCA_964487425.1 uncultured Marvinbryantia sp.
CGTTGGAAAACGATGTCTTGACAGCGGCGGGGGAGTGTGTTAGCTTAATAAATAGGGAAATGCAATGACGAAGAGAGTACATTTGTTTTGGATATTACAGAGAAATCCCGGTGGCTGAGAGGGATATATCGAGGCAGATGGAAGTGGCTTCTGAGTGGTGCACCGAACTGTGAAGAAAGAGATTCCGGCGAAGCTTCGCCCCGGGGACGCACAGCAAGGCTGCAACAGGAACCGCCTGTTATAGCGGTAAGGTGTGGAAGCACCTGTTGAGGTCTGTGCTGCGAGGTACGGATGAAGTGAAGTGGTAACACGGGTTCTGGCTCGTCTTCTCAATAGAGAAGGCGGGTTTTTATTTTTAAGGAGGGAACGATCATGGAAAAGAAAAAGTTTTATATGACAACTGCCATTGCCTACGCATCAGGTAAGCCGCACATCGGCAATACCTATGAGATCATTCTGGCGGATGCGATCGCAAGATTTAAGAGGGCGCAGGGATACGATGTGTTTTTCCAGACAGGGACGGACGAGCACGGGCAGAAAATTGAGTTAAAGGCAGAGGAAGCGGGGATCACACCGAAGGAATTTGTTGACAACGCGGCAGGGGAGATAAAGAGGATCTGGGATCTGGTAAATACTTCCTATGATAAATTTATCCGTACTACGGATGAGGAGCATGAGAAGCAGGTACAGAAGATATTTAAGAAGCTTTACGACCAGGGGGACATTTATAAGGGCTCCTATGAGGGGCTTTACTGTACGCCGTGTGAATCTTTCTGGACTGAGTCCCAGTTGGTGGACGGCAAATGTCCCGACTGTGGGCGTGAGGTAAAACCGGCAAAGGAAGAGGCTTACTTCTTTAAGATGAGTAAGTATGCCGACAGGCTGATCGAGCATATCAATACGCATCCTGAGTTCATTCAGCCGGTTTCCAGAAAAAATGAGATGATGAATAATTTCCTTCTCCCGGGGCTGCAGGACCTGTGCGTTTCCAGAACTTCCTTTAAGTGGGGAATCCCGGTGGATTTTGACCCGAAGCATGTCACGTATGTATGGTTGGACGCCCTGACGAACTATATTACGGGAATCGGCTATGACTGCGGCGGCGAGGGCACGGAGCAGTTTAAAAAGAACTGGCCGGCAGAGCTGCATCTGATCGGAAAAGACATCATCCGCTTCCATACAATTTACTGGCCGATCTTCCTGATGGCGCTGGATCTGCCGCTGCCGAAACAGGTATTCGGGCATCCGTGGCTGCTGCAGGGCGACGGAAAAATGAGCAAATCCAAAGGAAATGTACTGTATGCGGACGACCTGGCTGAGGTATTCGGCGTGGATGCGGTGCGTTACTTCGTGCTGCATGAGATGCCGTTTGAAAATGACGGCGTGATATCCTGGGAACTGATGACGGAAAGATGGAATTCCGATCTGGCAAATACATTGGGAAATCTGGTAAACCGGACGATTTCCATGTCCAACAGGTATTTTGGCGGCGTTGTGGCGGATAAGGGCGTTACCGAGCCGGTGGATGAGGAATTGAAGGCGGTCGTATTAGAGACGCCGAAAAAAGCGGCGGAAAAAATGGATAAGCTGCGCGTGGCAGATGCAATCACAGAGATCTTTACGCTGTTTAAGCGCTGCAATAAATATATTGACGAGACTATGCCCTGGGCGCTGGCAAAGGATGAATCAAAGCGGGACCGCCTGGCAACCGTCCTTTACAACCTGGTAGAGAGCATTGCCATCGGGGCGGCGCTTCTGGAGTCCTATATGCCGGAAACCTCCGCTAAGATTCTCGCACAGCTAAATGCGAAGAAGAGAAGCCTTGATGAAATGGACAAATTCGGCATTTATGAGTCCGGCAGCAAGGTGACAGAGGCGCCGGAGATCCTTTTCGGACGCCTGAAGGTGGAGGATGTGCTGGCAAAGGCAGAGGAAATCCGGAAGGCGCAGTTGGCAGCGAACGCGGCAGAGGAGCCAAAACAGGAAGAAAAGCCGGAAGAAACGGTCATTGACCTTGAGCCGAAGGCGGAGATTACATTTGATGATTTCGAAAAAATGCAGTTCCAGGTGGGTGAGATTATCGCCTGCGAGGAAGTGAAGAAGTCAAGGAAGCTGCTCTGCAGCCAGGTGAAGATCGGCAGCCGGGTAAGGCAGATCGTCTCCGGTATCAAAGCGCATTACAGCGCAGAAGAAATGGTGGGCAAAAAGGTTATGGTACTGGTGAACTTAAAGCCGGCGAAGCTGGCGGGAATCGTGTCTGAGGGCATGATCCTGTGTGCGGAGGATGAGAACGGCGAACTGGCGCTGATGGCGCCGGAAAAAGAGATGCCGGCAGGAGCAGAGATTTGCTGATTCCGGTAAATAAAAGAGGAATTCAGGAAAGCAAAACAGGAAAGCAAAACAGGAAAGCAAAACAGATCCGGCAGCATAAAAATGCATCTTAAAAGAGCCACCCGATAAATTCATTTTATCGAATGGCTCTTTAAAAATCGGAGACTTCCATTGGACCTTACCTTCTCTTTCTAAATACTCATGTTTAAAAGGTATTTCCTTTTGTAAAGGTAGTAATCTTCTGAAAAAGTGTTCTTTCTGAAATACATATTTTTTTAGATGTGTTTATTTTATAAATGATGGTTATTTTTGATTTATCATTTTTAATGATTTCTCTATCAAAATGTTTCGTATAAAGATTTCTTTTTCAAAGATTTTGAATTTTTTTAAAAGGTTGTTTCCTTTTTGAAGTTGTTACTTTACGTTTTCGGTGGTCTGTCCTCCTTTTGTTTATTTTGCTTGATTGTTTTAGATGATGTTATTATAATAAACAATAACGGATTTGTCAATATAAAAATTGAAAAAAGTTCAAAAAAAATTTAAAACACAGAAACATTACAAATTGAATCAAAATATTCTGAAAATATAGACAAAAGAATAGCCAGACGGGTGACAGGATTCTGCCGCGCCCGGCTGGCTGCTTTCTCTGTAAAAATCCCGCGCCGCTTCTGCCCTTTACTGCATAAAACTGTAAATACAGTATCCGGCGTAGAGCACCAAAAGCGTAAGCCCCTGCAGGCGGTATCCCCGTTTTTTGAGGATAAAAGGAACCGTTAATACCAGCATAACGGCGATGGACATCGGGACATCCACAAAGGTGGTGTACGATTCAATCGGAAGCCCGACAATCGTTGCCGGGATGCCGATAACAAGCAAAAGGTTTAACAAATTCGCGCCTAAGATATTGCCAAGCCCGAGGCTGGCATAGCCTTTGGCGAGGGAAGTGATCGTAGTCACCAACTCGGGGAGCGAGGTGCCAAGCGCGATAAAGGTAACGGCGATGACGCGTTCCGGCACACCAAGAGCCTCGGCAAGGATGATGCCGTTATTTACCAGAAGCTTGGCGCCGATAAACAGGGCGGCGGCGAATACCAGCATCAGGATCAGGGCTGTGCCCAGCGGCTTTTTTTCTTCCGGCCCTTCTGAGGAGCTGTCGGAATTGGTTCCGGTCATTTTTATACATCCAAAAGAATAAATAAGAAACCCGGCAAGAAGAAGGATGCCCGCCAGCGTGGAAATCTTTCCCGTGAAATACTGGACGGCAAACAGGATCACACTGAAGAAAAAGAAAAGACTGACATTCCAGGTGAAGGATTTTTTGTCAATGCCTTTGGAGGGCTTGCACAACTGGCTGATACCGGCGATCAGCGCGGTATTGCAGATGATGGAGCCGTAGGCGTTTCCTGCGCAGATGGCGGCGGAGCCGTCAAAAATAGCAGTGGTGGATACCAGTACTTCCGGCAGCGTGGTTCCGATACTTACAATGGTAGCTCCCACCAGGATTTCAGACATTCCAAGACGCCTGGCGACAACTACGGCATTGTCTACAAACTTGTCGCCGCCGATGCAGATAATGATAAGCCCGGCGAGAAAAAGCAAAACAGATGATACCATAAACAGAGCCTCCATAAAAATGTATTAATGCCGGAGAGCAGGTACGCGGCATTTTCCAATACGGCAATTATAATGGCTGTAAAATCAGGAGTCAAGGGTTTGTGCGAATTTGCCAAAAATAGTTGTTTTCTTTTATCTAGTATACTAGTAGACAAGAAGTAAAAGAAATGGTAAACTAAAGTTACTTCAGAAGGAGACAGGAAAAATAAAAAGAAAGGGAGAAAAAAGCAATGAAGATGACGTTTCGTTGGTATGGCGAAGGAAGAGACAACATCACGTTAAAGCAGATCAGGCAGATTCCGGGCATGTCCGGACTGATGGGGGTACTTGATGAAAAGGCTGCAGGAGAAGTGTGGACAGAGGAAGAAATCAAGGCATATGTGGATCATGTGCATGCGGCAGGGTTGGAATGTGAAGTGATTGAGAGCGTGAATGTGCATGAGGACATCAAGATGGGGCTTGCGACCAGGGATCAGTATATTGAGAACTACTGTATTACCATCCGCAATCTTGCCAAATACGGCATTAAGGTGATCGTATACAATTTCATGCCGGTATTTGACTGGCTGCGCACGGACCTGGCGCGGGAGATCCCGGAGGATGGCTCCAACAGCCTTTATTTTGATGAGAAGGAATTAGGCGAGATGACGCCGGTGGATCTGGTAAAAAAGACGATTGAGGACTGCAACGGCTTCTCTCTTCCGGGCTGGGAACCGGAGCGCCTGGCAGAGCTGGAGACGACGCTGGAGCATTATGAAAGCATCACGCCGGACGATTTGAGAGCGAATTATAAGTATTTTCTGGACGCGATTATCCCGGTATGCGAGGAGTGCGGCGTGGTAATGGCATGTCACCCGGATGATCCGGGCTGGCCGATTTTTGGCTTGCCGAGGATTGCACACAGCCAGGAAGATTATGATAAAATTGTAGCGCTGCATGATTCTCCGTGCAATACGCTTTGTCTGTGTACCGGTTCTCTGGGGTCGAACCCGGACAATGATATTCCGGCGATGATCCGCCATTTCGGAAAGAAGAACCGCATCGGCTGCCTGCATGTAAGAAATGTCAAATATCTGGGATACCATAAGTTCCGCGAAGCGGCGCACCTTTCCAGTGACGGCGACCTGGACTTATATGAAATCATGAAAGCGGTTTATGATACCTGCCCGGATACGTATATCCGCCCGGACCACGGACGGATGATCTGGGACGAGGAAGGGCGTCCGGGGTACGGGCTGTATGACCGCGCTCTGGGAGCTGCTTATATTAACGGTTTATGGGAAGCGATTTGTAAGGCAAACGCGTAAATAACCGGCAGAACGCAGGGAGGAAGATAATGCGCCGGACAGAAAAACTACCCAGGGAAACCGGGCGGGAGTATGCGCTCCGCATTATAAAAGACAACATCATCTGCCTGGAGCTTGCTCCGGGCAGTATGGTCAGTGAAAAAGAGCTGGCAAAAGAGATGGGATTGTCGCGTACTCCTGTAAGGGAAGCCCTGATAGAATTAGGGAAAGTGAAAATTGTGGAGGTTTATCCGCAAAAAGGCAGCGCAGTGGCATTGATTGATTATGCGCTGGTGGAAGAAGCGCGTTTTATGAGAAGCGTGCTGGAGCGGGCGGTAGTTGAGCTTTTGTGCAGTACGGCAAAGCCGGAGGACCTGATGCGCCTGGAAGAGAAAATCCGCCTGCAGGAATTTTATCTGAAAAACCCGGACAGGGACAGGCTGATGGAGCTGGATGACGAATTCCACCAGGCGCTGTTTGAGATTGCAGGGAAAAAGCAGATCTATGATTTGACGCGGAATATGGCGATCCATTTTGACCGAGTGAGAAATATGGCGTTGACGGCGGTGAAGGATTTGAAAATTGCCGGGGACCATCAGGCGATTCTGGAAGCGATCCGGCGGCGGGACGCGAAGGAAGCCGGTAAGCTTATGGAAGAGCATTTATCGAGATATAAAGTGGATGAGGAAGCGATACGCAGGCAGTACGACGCCGCTTATTTTAAGTGATTGACAGGAAAGAAAAAGCTGTTTATACTGGGACTGATAAAAAACACAGAAAATGGGGCATGGATATGCGTATAAGAAAAACGCCTCTTATTTTTCAGCGGTAGTATTTTTGAGTATCGTGGTAAACCATGTTACGGACGCAAATCCGCTGGTTTTTGTATTTAACCGGGTGACGGATACGCTG
>CAZAQD010000023.1:6243-30014 GCA_964487425.1 uncultured Marvinbryantia sp.
CTGCAGAAGATGTATGAACCTTATTTCTTTTGCGGTAAATTATAAAAAAGTGTTGAAAAAAATAAAAAGCAGTGTTATGATAATTTCGTAGACAAGGAAGTTTACCATTTACCATCGAAGGTTAGATTCCTTGTTTTTTTATATTCAGGATGTCGGAAATGCCTGTACAGTAACCGTTATTGAGAGGTATTTATGAGAAAGGTCATTGGTCTGATACCATTGTTTGATGAACAAAAGGAAAGCTATTGGATGCTGCCCGGGTATATGAAGGTCATACAATTGTGCGGTGCTCTGCCGGTGATGCTGACTCTTACAACGGACAAAGAAGCGCTTGAGGAGTGCCTGCAGATGTGCGACGGTTTGCTTTTGACCGGAGGGCATGATGTGGACCCGGGGCTTTATCATGAGAAGGCGCTGCCCCAATGCGGCGTTTGCTGCAGGGAGAGGGATGAGATGGAGGCATATCTGCTGGAGGGTGCTTACAAGATGGATAAGCCTGTATTCGGTATCTGCCGGGGAATCCAGTTTATGAACGTCCTGTTTGGAGGAACTCTTTACCAGGACCTGCCTTCGCAGTACGATTCGCAGGTGGAGCATCATATGTCGCCGCCCTACGATGTGCCGGTTCATGAGGTGACGGTGCTGAAGGATACGCTTTTGGCGGATATTTTAGGTTCCGGGACCCATAAGGTGAACAGTTACCATCATCAGGCGATCCGCGACCTGGCGCCGGAGGCTTCGGCGATGGCGATATCAGAGGATGGGCTGGTGGAGGCGATTCGCATCCGGGGTAAGCGGTTTATCGTCGGCGTGCAGTGGCATCCCGAGTTTGCTTACCAAAAAGACGGAGAATGCAGAAAATTAGTGCAGGCATTTGTTGATGCATGTATTTAATTTATAAAAAGTATGAGGAGGAATTACAATGAAAAAGAGAACATTGGTACTTATGTTTACACTGGCAATAGCAGCAGGAACAACTGCATTTGCTGCTGAGGCAGAGACAGAAGGCAAGGTTTGGGTGGTAGCTACGGATACCGCGTTTAAGCCGTTCGAGTATACCGATGAAAACGGTGATTTTGTTGGTATTGATATGGACATTTTGGCAGCGGTAGCAGAAGACCAGGGCTTTGAGTATGAGGTACAGGTACTTGGATGGGATGCATCCATTGCGGCATGCCAGGCAGGACAGGCAGATGGTATGATTGCCGGAGCATCGATTACGGATGAAAGAAAAGAGTCCGGCTGGATTTTCTCAGACGGTTATTATGATGCGAACCAGTGCCTTGCAGTAAAGACAGGTTCTGATATTGCGGGATTTGAGGATCTTGAAGGCAAGTCTGTTGCTGTAAAGACCGGTACGATGAGCGCAACCTATGCGGAGAGCCTTCAGGATGAGTATGGTTTTACCGTTACCTATTTTGAGGATTCACCGACGATGTACCAGGCAGTTGTAGGCGGACAGGTTGCAGGATGTATCGATGATACGCCGATTATGGCATGCAACATCAAAGAGACCGGCATTGAGATGGAACTGGTAGACGGCACCGGCAATGATCCGGCAGAGTACGGTTTCGCAATTTTTAACGAGGACAATCAGGAGCTGGTTGACATGTTCAACGAAGGCCTGAAGAACATAAAAGAAGACGGAACCTATGATGAGATCATCGAAAAATATCTGGGTGAATAGGTAATAGGTAATCATAAAACCGGAGCCTTGGCTCCGGTTTTTGGGTATAAAGGGGTTACCGTAAGGAAAGGAAAAAAGAAACATGGTAAAAATTATTACAACATACGGCGGGATGCTCATGAACGCAATGGGGCGAACGCTGCTTCTGGCTTTGCTGGGTCTCTTTTTCGCATGTATCCTGGGTCTGTTCTTCGGACTGCTCAGCGTAATCAAAAACAGGGTGTGCAACATTATCGCGCAGATTTTCGTGTTTGTTGTGCGCGGCGTTCCCATGATTGTACTGGCATTTTTCGTATATTTTGGCGTTCCGTATCTGCTGAATACGATACTCGGTATTGGCGGTGGCGCTACGATGTCTGCCCTGCAGGCAGGTACAGTCTGCCTGGCGTTAAACTGCGGCGCTTATATGGCGGAGATTATCCGTGCGGGAATTCAGGCGGTAGATATCGGGCAGATGGAAGCGGGGCGTTCTCTGGGGCTTCCTTATTGGAAAACCATGCAGAAAATCGTTTTGCCGCAGGCGATCAGGACCATGATTCCGAGTATTATTAATCAGTTTATCATTACATTGAAGGATACCTCCATTCTGTCCGTCATTGGTTTCCCGGAGCTGGTCAATTCGGCGAAAAATGTGCAGGCGAATACGTTCTTGTCCTTCCAGACATGGGCAATTGTAGGAATTATGTATTTGGTTGTCATTACCATCTTATCTTACCTTGCAAAGGTGGTGGAAAGGAGGCTGAACCGTGGACGTTTCTAGTCGGAATGTAAAAATAGAGGTAAAGTCATTGAAAAAATGTTTTGGGGAACTGGAGGTTCTCAAAAACATTTCCACAAAGATTTATGAGGGCGAGGTTGTGGTTATTATCGGGCCCTCCGGCTCCGGTAAGTCGACATTTCTGCGATGCCTGAACCGCCTGGAGCCCGTTACGGCGGGGGATGTGATTATTGACGGAGTCAATATCTCGGATAAAAGCGTGAACATTAACAAGGTTCGGGAAAACATCGGCATGGTGTTCCAGCACTTTAATCTTTTTAATAATATGAATGTCCTGGGGAATATGACGCTTGCTCCGGTAGAGCTGAAAAAGAGGTCAAAGGAAGAAGCGCAGGCGGATGCTATGGAGATGCTGAAGAAGGTCGATCTGGTAGAGAAAGCGGACGCGTACCCTTCGCAGCTTTCCGGCGGACAGAAGCAGCGTGTGGCGATCGCCAGGGCGCTTTGCATGGGTCCGGATATTATGCTTTTTGACGAGCCGACTTCCGCGCTGGACCCGGAAATGGTCGGAGAGGTGCTGAATGTAATGAAGCAGCTTGCCGCAGAAGGAATGACGATGGTGATTGTGACCCATGAAATCGGATTTGCCAGAGAGGTCGCGGACCGTGTTATTTTTATGGACGGCGGCTATATTGTAGAGGAAGGCTCTCCCCAGGAGGTAATCTTAAATCCCAAGGAAGAGCGGACGATCAGTTTCTTGAATAAGGTTTTATAGTGATAAGAACGAAGCATTCATGGAGGATGGATTTATGGAGAAATATGCAGTTACCATTTCGAGGCAGTTCGGCAGTCTTGGAAGATCGGTTGCGCAGGAGCTGTCCGAGTTGCTGGGCATTGTATTTTTAGACCGCGATATTGTGGAAGAGACGGCAAAGAGAATGAATGCCCCGGTTTCCCTGATTAGCCGTGAGGAAGAGGGAGTCGGTTCCAGATTTTCTTATCGTGCTTATCCGCTGGGGATCGGGATTCCCAGCGTAAAGGATGAGATCTTTCAGGTGCAGAAAAGCATCATTCAGGATTTTGCCAGGAAGGAATCCTGTATTATTGTAGGACGGTGCGGCAGTTTTTGCTTAAAGGACCATCCGCGGCTTTTGAATATTTTCATCTATGCTCCGTATGAGAAACGTCTGGAAAATTGTGTTGAACGTTTGGGAATGACGGAAAAAACGGCAAAGAAAACGCTCTCTGAGGTGGATGCGGCGAGGGAAAGCTATCATAAGATATATATCCCCGGCTACAAGACGCCGTTTTCCGGCAGCGATCTGTGTATCAACAGCAGTACATATGGAGTGAAGGGCACGGCGGAGATTATTGCGGATGTCGTATGCAGAAAATTTAATGTTAAATTAAAACAATAATGCGTTGACATAATATAAAGGTGTTACAAAACGCGAAAAATAAAAGCTACACGCAGATTGGCAGATATGGGGAAACAGAGAATTTTGCATAAAAGAAACCGGATGTATCAGTGACGATACATCCGGTTTTTGTCTGCTGAACGTAAGCGGCTTTATAAATCGAATTCAAAGTATCTTACGGCATTACGGTAGCAGATACCCTTTACGATTTTTTCCAGAGCTGCCTGGTCGTTGGGGTATTCTCCGTTTTCTACCCAGCCGCCGATCAGTTCGCAGAGAATGCGGCGGAAGTAGTCGTGCCTGGTGTAAGATAAAAAGCTTCTGGAATCTGTCAGCATACCGACAAAGTTGCTGAGCATTCCTAAGTTAGCCAGGGAAGTCATCTGCTCAGTCATACCGGTTTTATGGTCGTTAAACCACCATGCAGAACCCTGCTGAAGCTTGCCGATGGCGGAAGAATCCTGGAAGCAGCCGAGGATGGTTCCGATGACAGCGTTGTCGTTCGGGTTCAGTGAGTAGAGAATCGTCTTCGGCAGTTCATCGGTAGCGACCAGTGCATTTAAGAAATCTGCGGTCTGTGCAGCGGGCGCGTAATTGTTGATGCAGTCGAAGCCGGTATCCGGTCCAAGCTTTGCGAACATCAGGGCATTGTTATCGCGTTTACAGCCGTAATGGAGCTGCATTACCCAGTTCAGGCGGTGGTATTCTTTGCCGAGGAACAGCATAAAAGCAGTCTTATATTTTGCAATCTCCGCATCTGTCAGGGCTTCACCAGCCATGCCTTTTTTGAAGATCGCGTCTACTTCCTCTGCGTCTGCCGGAACATATACGACATAATCCAGCCCGTGGTCGGATACGCTGCAGCCTTTGCTGTGGAAGAATTCCATGCGGTTTACAATCGCTTTCTTTAAATCCTCAAAGGTGGTAATGGCGATGCCGCTTGCCTGGGCGAGCGCTGCAATGTAAGCCGGAAAGGTTGGTTTCTCGATGTTGGTTGCTTTATCGGGGCGCCATGCCGGGAGCACCTGCACATCAAAGGTTTCGTCCGCCTTGATTTTGTCGTGCCATTCCAATGAGTCAATTGGATCATCGGTGGTGCAGATTAAGGTCACGTTGGATTGTCGGATTAGTCCCCGTACGCTTAATTCTTTCTGAGCCAGCTTTTCATTACAGAGGTTCCATACCTCCTCTGCAGTTTCGCCGCTTAAATGCCCTTCGTAGCCGAAATATTTTTTCAGTTCAAGATGTGACCAATGATACAGCGGATTGCCAATCAGCTTTTCCAGGGTCTCAGCCCATTTCTGGAATTTCTCTCTGTCCGGCGCGTCTCCGGTGATGTAGTATTCGTCTACCCCGTTGGAGCGCATCTGGCGCCATTTGTAATGGTCGCCGCCTAACCATACCTCGGTGATGTTGTTAAACTGCCTGTCTTCTGCAATCTCCTGCGGGTTAATGTGGCAGTGGTAGTCCAGAATCGGCATATGCTCAGCGTACTGATGATAAAGCTTCTGTGCGGATTCTGTGGAAAGCAGGAAATCTTTGTCCATAAATGCTTTCATAAAATAAGTCCCTCCTATTTATATATAATTTTTAAAAAACATTAGTGGTGCCTCTCTGCAAAATCCTGGCAGAGAGAACGGTTTTTGCCGGAGCGGGTTTGCCGCCCAGAACAGCCATCAGCGCGCTGACGGCATGGGTGCAGCAAAATTCCAACTGGTTATCGATCGTGCTTAATTCCGGTTCGCAGCAGATGCCGAGCTGTGAGTTGTTAAATCCGAGCACGTTGAACGCGGAAGGGATTTCCAGATGCTTCTCGCGGGCATACTTTAAAGCGCCGATTGCCAGGTCGTCGTCGCCGGCGATCACGGTGTCAAAATACAGACCGGATTGGGCGAGAGACAACAGCTTTTGCTTCGTCTCCGGGATGGAGCCGTTAAACAGCACAACCCGGCGGGGGTCCAGCGAAATGCCGTGCTTTGCAAAGGCGTTTTTAAAACCGGCGAGCTTATGTTTGCCGCTGTAAGAGTCGGAGCGGTAGAGGAAAAGCAGATCCTTTTTCCCGCGTGAGAGATAAGCGCACGCCGCCCGCTGCACGATGTCCGTATCGTCGGAGCTCACGCAGTATACGTTGGGCGCATCCAGGTAGCCGTTTAAGATAATGACCGGAACCTCTGCGGCGGCGTCGAAAATATACTGGTTTCGCTCGCGCGAATCTTCAATAAAGCTGGAGCCGACTAAGATGACGGCGTCCACCTTTTTCGCCAGCAGCATTTTCAGATATTTTTTGCGCGCCTCAAGCTCCATGCCGGTGCAGCTTAAAATCGCGTCGTAGCCGTTGGTGCGCAGCGCCCGTTCCAGATAGTAAACGGCGCGGGAAAAAAACTGGTCGGAAGAATCGGCGCAAAGAAAACCGATAGTTTTCATGGTGTTAAGCCCAAGTCCCCTGGCAAAAGCGTTGGGCGTATAATCGTTCTCCGCCATAATGTCTAATATTTTTTTTCTGGTTTTCTCACTGACATTGCTGCTTCCGTTCATAACTCTTGATACGGTAGCAATGGATACACCAGCTTTTTCTGAAATATCGTAAATATTCATAGCCTGCTCCTTGTTGATAAACGTAAGTCTCAAAACGCTTGGTGTAAGCATTTACATTTAAAATATTTTTAAAATCATAATTATTATACAATAAATAAAGGAGAATAGCAAATATTAATTGTATAAATTAGAAAAAAATTACGCCGGAAATGGAAAAAAGATGGGAAATTGAACGAAATACACTTGACGTTTGGCGCAAGCAAACGTATAATAAATGTAAGCGCTTTCGATAAAGGGGAAGTGTGTGCCGTGAAGGAGAAAAATATTTAAAGGAGGAAGAAACACATGGATTTGAATTTGAGGCCGGCGAAGGAATGCAAATATGATGCGGTATCTCTTGGCGAGGTTATGCTGCGTCTTGATCCGGGCGAGGGAAGAATTCGCACCGCAAGATCCTTCCGTGCGTGGGAAGGCGGCGGAGAATACAATGTAGTAAGAGGGCTGAGAAGGTGCTTTGGGCTGAAGACGGGAGTGATTACTGCTTTCGCTGACAACGAAGTAGGAATGCTGATGGAAGATTTTATTCTGCAGGGAGGCGTTGACACTTCTCTTATTAAATGGATGAAGACAGACGGGATCGGACGTATCTGCCGCAACGGGCTGAATTTTACGGAGAGAGGATTTGGCATCCGCGGTGCAGTGGGATGTTCAGACCGCGCCAACACAGCGATTTCCAAAGCGACTCCGGAAGATTTTGATTTTGATTATATTTTCGGCGAGCTGGGAGCACGCTGGCTGCATACCGGCGGTATTTATGCGGCGCTTTCAGAGCAGTCCTGCGAGACGGTTATCGCGGCGATCAAAGCGGCTAAGAAGTACGGGACTATCGTGTCCTACGACCTGAACTACCGTCCTTCTATGTGGAGCGCGATCGGCGGGCAGGCTAAGGCGCAGGAAGTGAATAAGGAGATTGCCAGATACGTAGATGTCATGATCGGCAACGAGGAGGATTTTACGGCGTGTCTTGGATTTGAGATCGAGGGAAATGATGCGAATTTGAAAGAGCTCAATCTGGACGGTTACAAAAAGATGATTAATGAAGCGGCGAAGGCATATCCGAACTTCAAGGCGGTTGCCACAACCCTGCGTGAGGTTAAAACGGCGACTGTGAATGACTGGAGCGCAATCTGCTGGGCAGACGGAGAGGTATACAAGGCGAAAGATTATAAGGGACTGGAAATTATGGACCGCGTAGGCGGCGGAGATTCCTTCGCGTCGGGATTGATTTACGGGCTGATGACAACGGAAAACGCAGAGCTTGCGGTAAACTACGGCGCAGCGCACGGCGCGCTGGCGATGACGACGCCGGGCGACACGACGATGGCAAGTAAGAAAGAAGTAGAAGCAATCATGGGCGGCGCAGGCGCAAGAGTGCAGAGGTAAGATGCAGGGGAGGGCGGCTGTTCCGGCTGCCCTCGGCAGATGATGGGAGAGAAGCATGAAAGATTTTATTAAAATTCATCCGGGCGATATGGTGGCGGTGGCGTTAAAGCCGTTAAGCGGCGGCAGCGTGCTGGACGTGGACGGACAGAGTGTGACGCTTACGGAAGAGATTCCGCAGGGGCATAAGTTTGCGCTCACACAAATCCATGAAGGGGATGCGGTAATCAAATATGGCTGCAGGATCGGAATCGCCAAAGAAGAGATCGGATGCGGCGCCTGGGTGCATGTACATAATGTGAAGACAGGGCTTGGAGATCTTCTTACTTACACATATGACAAGCAGGATACGGACCTGGAAAAGACGGAGGATGCATTTTTTTCGGGGTATCGCAGAGCAGATGGGAAAGTCGGTGTGCGCAATGAGATCTGGATCATTCCGACAGTTGGCTGTGTGAATAACGTGGTGCAGGCGATTGAGAAGCGCGCGCAGAAGTATGTGGGCGGCAGTGTGGAGGAGATTATTTCCTTTACGCATCCGTATGGGTGTTCCCAGATGGGGGACGACCAGGACAATACCCGCCGGATACTGGCAGACCTGATTAACCATCCGAATGCCGGCGGCGTACTGGTATTGGGACTTGGCTGTGAGAACAGTAATATTGATGAGCTGAAGAAGTTCATAGGCGACTACGATGAGAAGCGTGTGAAATTCCTGGTTTCCCAGGAGTGCGGGGATGAGATAGAGGAAGCGCTTAACATAATTGAGGGGCTTGCCGCTTATGCGGGCAGCTTTAAGCGGGAACCGATACCGGCAAGCGAATTGGTGATCGGCATGAAGTGCGGCGGCTCGGACGGACTTTCCGGCATCACGGCAAATCCGGCAGTGGGGCGTTTCTCGGATATTTTGATTTCCAAAGGCGGCACGACGATACTTACAGAGGTGCCGGAGATGTTCGGGGCGGAGACACTGCTGATGAACCGTTGTGAGACGGAGGAGCTGTTTGAGAAAACGGTAAATCTGATTAATGATTTTAAAAACTATTTTACTTCCCACAACCAGACGATTTATGAGAATCCGTCTCCGGGAAATAAAAAGGGCGGGATCACAACGCTGGAGGATAAGTCTCTGGGCTGTACCCAGAAATCAGGGAGCGCGGCGGTGCGCGGCGTCCTCAAATACGGGGAAGCGGTAAGCACGAAGGGATTAAATCTTTTAAGCGCGCCGGGCAATGACCTGGTAGCGTCGACGGCGCTGGCGGCAAGCGGCGCGCATATTGTACTGTTTACCACGGGGCGCGGCACGCCGTTTGCATCACCGGTTCCCACAGTGAAGATTTCGACCAACAGCGGGCTGGCAAAGAAAAAAGGGAATTGGATCGACTTTAACTGCGGCGTGATGGTGGAAGATACCAGCCTCGATGAGATTGGAGCGCAGCTTTTTGACTATGTCCTGGAGGTGGCATCCGGCAAGAAGGTGAAAGCGGAAGAAAAAGGCTTCCACGATATGGCTATTTTTAAACAGGGAGTTACGTTGTGAAAATGATAGAATGGATGAAGGAGAAGTAATCATGGAAAAATTATGTTACAAGACACTGGAAAACATGGGGTATGAGGGGTATCTTCTGAAGGAAGCGCCGGAGAGAGTCCTGCAGTTTGGGGAAGGAAATTTCCTGCGTGCATTTGTAGAGTGCTGGATTGATAAGATGAATGAGAAGGCAGGATTTGATTCCAAAGTAGTCCTTTGCCAGCCGATCGCTCCGGGGCTTGCCGATATGATTAACGATCAGGAGGGCTTGTATACGCTGATCCTCCGCGGCAATGAGAATGGGAAGAAGATCGATGACCGGCGCGTGATTTCCTGTGTAAGCAAATGCCTGAACCCGTATAAGGAGTACGACCAGGTGCTGGCTTACGCCGAGAGCGGGGATATCCGCTTTGTTGTCTGCAACACGACAGAGGCAGGGATCCAGTATGACCCGTCCTGTAAGTTTGAAGACGTGCCGGCTGCAAGCTATCCGGGAAAACTGACACAGTGGCTGTACCGCCGTTATCAGAAATTTGGGCAGGAGAAGGGAAAGGGCATCATCATTCTTTCCTGCGAACTGATCGATAACAATGGTAAAGAGCTGGAAAAATGTGTAAACCAGTATGTTGACCAGTGGGGACTGAGCGAAGAGTTTAAGACCTGGTTAAAAGAAGAGTGTGTGTTCTGCTCCACGCTGGTAGACCGTATCGTTCCGGGATACCCGAGAAATGACGCGGCAGCGATCTGCGAGGAGCTGGGATACCAGGACAACCTGTTAGACGTTGGCGAGGTATTCGGGCTTTGGGTAATTGAAGGACCTCAGTGGATGAAGAAGGAGCTTCCGTTTGAGGAAGCAGGGCTTCCGGTTATCATCTGCGATGACCACAAGCCGTACAAGCAGAGAAAAGTACGTATCCTCAACGGCGCCCATACTTCTATGGTGCTGGGAGCGTACCTTGCCGGACAGGATATTGTGCGCGACTGCATGAATGATGAAGTAATCAATGGATTTATGAATAAGACGATCTACGACGAAATCATTCCGACTCTGACTTTGCCGGAAGACGAACTGAAAGAATTTGCAGCGTCCGTGACAGACCGTTTCAATAATCCGTTCGTTGACCACGCGTTGATGTCGATTTCCCTGAACTCTACTTCCAAATGGAAAGCGCGCGTGATGCCGTCCCTGAAAGGATACGTAGAGAAGACCGGCACATTGCCGAAATGCATCACAGCATCCTTTGCATGCTATATCGCCTTCTATAATGGACAGACGTTAACCGAAGAAGGGCTGGTGGGCAGCAGAGGAACGAACGATTATGTAATTAGGGATGACAGGGATATTCTGGAGTTCTATGCGGCGCATAAGGATGATTCCGTGGAGGAGCTGGTACATGCGGTATGCATAAATGAAGCATTCTGGGGCGAGGATATGACAAAGATTCCGGGCTTTGAAGCGGCAGTTGTGGATTATCTGGCTCAGATCCGTGAAAAAGGCACATATGAGGTAATGAAGTCCTGTTTATAATTTTATAACGGCAATTCTTCCTAAAATATAAATGCGTCCGGGAATTTCCCGGATGCATTTTTTTGGATAAAAAGGCATATCCTTCTTCCCGGGCAGCACATGAGAATGTCAAAAACTTACTAAGAATCTTAAATTTTTACTGTTTTCGTTGTGCGAAATAACGATTATAATTAAGATACAATAAAATTGCACAGAAAATGTGACGAACGAAAGGAGAACAAATATGAAAAAGAAATTATTATCTGTATTATTAGCTTCTGCAATGGTACTTTCTACGGGCGCAATGGCATCCGCAGCAGACATTACCTTCACAATGGCAGAGGTGAATCCGCTGGATACAATCGTAGGACAGACAGATACTGCTTTTAAAGAGAAGGTAGAAGAGCTCTCAGGCGGTACGATCGCAATCGATTTGCAGGCAAGCGGCGTTCTCGGCGCTGAGAACGATGTACTTGACGCTATGCTGGGCGGCGGCGGAATGATCGACATTTCCCGTATTTCTGCATTTGCTTTGACAAGCTATGGCGGAGAGAAATCTTCCCTGCTTTCCCTGCCGTACACATTCGTAAGCCGTGACCATTTCTGGAACTTTGCTGATTCTGATTTGGCAGATGAGTTCCTGGCTGAGCCGTCTGAGAACGGATTTGGTATCAGAGGCCTTTGTTATGGTGAAGAAGGATTCCGTCATTTCTTCACTGTAAAAGAAGTTAGCAGTATAGAAGACCTTGCCGGCATGAAGCTGCGTGTGTCAAATGACCCGATCATGAATGGTCTGGTAGAAGGCTTGGGCGCATCTCCGACAGTAGTATCCTTCGGCGAGCTGTATTCTGCACTGCAGACGGGCGTTGTAGACGGCGCTGAGCAGCCGATCGCAAACTACAAATCCAACGCATTCCAGGAAGTGGCTCCGAACCTGATCCTGGACGGACATACACTGGGCGCTATCCAGATCGTTATCACAGACGAAGCCTGGGACAGCCTGACAGAAGAGCAGCAGGGCTGGATTCAGGAAGCAGCAGATTACGCTTCTCAGTATAACCGTGAGATTTCTGCAGACGCAGAGGCAGAAGTACTGGAAGCATTGAAGGCAGAAGGCTGCAACGTTGTTGAGGTAGAAGATCTGACTCCGTGGCAGGAAGCAGTTGCTGATGTTATCACAGAAAACACGGTAGGTATGGAAGATCTGTATCAGCAGATTCTGGATATGCAGTAAGAAAATCCGGTTTCCGTAAGTGAAGTTTTATGCGCGGCGGGGGCGCCCGCCGCGCATCTTTTATTATGATTGGAGGAAGACTGGTATGTTTGAGAAGATAGATAAATTCAAACCGGTATATGATGTGATCTACAAGGTGGATCTGTTTATCTGCAAGCTTCTGTTGATTGCAGATATCCTTATTACCAGTATGGCGGTTGCCGGACGTTACATATCGTTTATTCCGGATCCGGCGTGGAGTGAGGAAGTCGTGCTTACCCTGATGTCCTACATGGCGGTTCTTTCCGCTGCGTTGGCTATCCGTAAAGGAAGCCATATCCGTATGACGGCGTTTGATCGTTATCTGCCGAAGAAACTGCTGATTATCCTTGACCTTCTGGCAGATGCATTTGTTATGATTCTGGCGTTTGTTATGCTTACAGTAGGATGGAAGTATGCGACGAGCCTGGGAGCAAAGGCGACTTATGTAAGTATGCCGTGGCTGTCCAAGTTCTGGATGTATGCGCCGATCCCGCTTGCCGGATTATTTATGATTGTTTTTGAGCTTGAGGCGATTTATAATCACATCAAGAGAATGTGCGGTAAGGAGGTGCAGGTATAATGGATGCGCAGGGAATGGCGATTGTTGTATTATTGGTGAGTTTCTTTGTAATGATTATTCTGAGGTTCCCTATCGCGTATGCGGTAGCGATCTCATCCATGTTCTGCCTGCTTTACCAGGGACAGAATCTGATGACAATCTGTCAGCAGATGGTAAAGGGTATCAGTTCGTTCAGCCTGATGGCAGTACCGTTCTTTATCACGATGGGCTGTCTGATGGGAAGCGGAGGTATTTCTGAAAAGCTGATTGCGCTGGCGAATGCCTGCGTAGGCTGGATGACCGGCGGTATGGCAATGGTAAATATCGTAGCGTCTTATTTCTTCGGTGGGATTTCCGGTTCTGCATCTGCAGATACGGCTTCCCTGGGAAGTATTTTGATCCCGATGATGGTAGATCAGGGATATGACGGCGGTTTCTCTACGGCGGTTACGATTACCTCTTCCTGCGAGGGACTTCTGGTTCCGCCGTCGCATAATATGGTTATTTATGCAATGTCGGCAGGAGGCGTATCGGTAGGAAGCTTATTCCTGGCAGGTTACATTCCCGGCGGTATTCTGGCAATTTCTCTGATGGTTGGTTCTTATATTATTTCCAAGAAGAGAAACTATCCGAAGGGTGATAAATTCAGCCTGAAGGTATTGATTAAGCAGTTGAGCGTATCTATCTGGGCGCTGGCGGCAATTATCATCGTAGTAGTCGGAGTAGTAGGCGGTATCTTTACAGCTACAGAGTCTGCGGCGATTGCGGTTATTTACAGTCTGATTGTCAGTGTATTTGTCTATAAGGGGTTGACCTGGAAGGGTGTATGGGAGACGTTGGAGCAGTGCGTGGATACCTTGTCTATCGTATTGATCCTGATTTCCACCTCCAGTATCTTTGGCTTCTGCCTTACAACGCTGCATGTGCCGGATCTGGCGGCGAATGCAATTATCGGCGTGACAGACAACCCGATTATTCTGGCGCTGCTTTTGAACCTGATCCTTCTGGTTCTCGGCTGTATTATGGATATGGCTCCGATCATCCTGATCGCGACACCGATCCTGCTTCCGATTGCACAGTCTATCGGAATCGGAGCAATTCAGTTTGGTATCATGATGATCCTCAACTGTGGTATCGGTCTGTTGACTCCGCCGGTTGGCGCCGTATTGTTCATCGGCTCAGCCGTTGCGAAGCTGCCAATGGAAAAAGTGGTAAAGGATACGCTTCCGTTCTACCTTTGCATGTTGATTACCTTATTGCTGATTACCTTTATTCCGGGTATCAGTATGTTCCTGCCGAACCTGCTTATGTAGTATCAGAATCGGAACGGGAGCAGCTTTATTTAGCCTGTTAAATTGGAGATGCAAGATATGAGATACAAATTCAAATGCGATACCAGAGCGTCTGATTGCTGGCGTTTGTCTATGCATCAGATGTACCGTTCGATGATAGGAGTCTGCAGCCTGGTGCTTGCGGCGGCGATGATCGCATTGGCAGTCCGATTCTGGAACAGCACAAATGGACTGGGGAAATTCCTGTTGCTTTGTGCCTGCCTGCTTGTGCCTGTTTTACAGCCGCTGGGTGTATATATACGGTGCGCAAAACAGACGGTACAGATTCCGAAGGATATGGAATTGTGGTTCGGAGATTCGGGAATCCATGTGATTGTCGGTGAGCAGTCGGCAGATATTCCCTGGAAGAACGTGCGCAGTGTCACCAGTGCATATAATATGATTGTAATTGTGATTCGCGATGGAAGGGGATATATGCTGACAGACCGGGTGCTCGGAACAGAAAAGGAATCGTTTTATCATTATGTATCATCCCGCATTTCATAAGAAAAATGGCGGAAAAATAAGATGGGGCTGTTTAGCAGCCCCATTTTGTGTTATAATAAAAGAGACTGTACAGTTTGAGAACCGTACAGGATGAAAGGATTATAAGAATGAAACACGAACCCAAACTACATTGGCAGTCACTTGCCATTAAACAAAAACTGACCGTATTTACCGGAACGGTATTGTTGATTATTGTGATGGCGTGTGTGCTGGATGCGTGGGTGGTCAAGTTTTCGCTGGTGGATTTTTACCGGATACTGGAGGAGAATTCCCGCAACAGCGAGCTGGTACAGAGGCTGGAGGAAGAGATTGCCGCTTTTGAAGCCTATGTAAAAAACCAGGACGAAGAAAAAAAGGCGCAGTTGGATGAGATTATGGACGCGACGCTGGAGACGGTGGAGAGCCTGCCGTTGGATTACAGTACGATGGGAAAGCGGCTGTTTGCCAATACCTGGTCGGTGCAGAACAGTTATGATGTATACAGGCAGAAACGGGATCAGGTTCTGAAGATGCAGGAGGAGAACCCGGAGTATATCAGCACGCTGTATCAGGTGTACGATATGCAGATCTATCTTTTGGATTACGCACAGAAGCTGATGACGGAAGGGGTGCAGGCGGGAAACGCTGCTTATCATGAAAAATATCCCTGGATGCTGGGCGTGCCCATTGTCATAATTGTACTGACGCTGTTATTCCTGTATGGGATTATTAAGCTGACCGGGATGATGGATCAATCGATTATCCGCCCGATTATTGAGCTGGCGGATGCCTCCAGGAAAATTGCCGGGAATGAATTTTATATTCCCGACATAGAAGTAGAGACCAGGGACGAAATGGGAGAACTGGTACATGCTTTTAATAAGATGAAATATGATACGGGACGCTATATTCAGACGCTGGAGGAAAAGAGAGCCGCCGTAAATAAGCTGTACGAAAAAGAGGTGGAGCGCCTTGAAATGGAGCGGCGCCTTGAGACGGCAAAGATGGAGCTTTTTCAAAGCCAGATAAATCCTCATTTTTTGTTTAATACCCTGAATGTGATCGGCGGGATGGCGAATCTGGAAGAGGCGGAGATTACGGAGAAGATGATAAAAACGCTGAGCGATTTGTTCCGCTATACGCTGAAAAACGATCAGCCGGTGGTGTCCTTAAGCCGGGAGTTAAAAGTGATAGAGGCTTATATGTATCTGCAGCATATGCGTTTCGGCGAAAGGATCTCCTATCAGGTTTCCTGCGAGGTGGAGGCGGAGGAGATTATGATTCCGACCTTTACTTTTCAGCCGCTGGTGGAGAATGCCATTATTCACGGGCTGTCGCCAAAGGTAGAGGGTGGAAGGATACGGATACGGATATGGAAAAATGCCGGCAGGCTGACGATGCTTGTTGCGGATAATGGAGTGGGGATGCCAAAGGAAACCCTTCATAAGCTGAGAGAGGAAACGAGCGGGTATGAGGGAAAGGATCTTGGGATCGGTTTTGCAAATGTTTACCGGAGGATGATGGCAATGTACCCCGATGCTGTGATAGAGATATTCAGCCGGGAAGGAAGGGGAACAGCGGTCAAAATCCAGCTTACAGAAAGGCAGTAAAGAAATGTGGCGCGTATTGATAGCAGATGATGAACCAATTGAAAGGATGGTCATATCAAAAAAGATACAGAAATATTTTAGTGGACGCTTGGAAAGCGTCCTCGCTGAGAATGGAGAAGATGCAGTCCGGCTGTTTGGCGAGAGGAATTGCCGGATTGCAATCCTGGATATCAGTATGCCGGGAATGAATGGGTTGGAGGCGGCTGAAAAAATACGTGAAAAGGACAAGGAATGCAGTATTATTTTTCTGACGGCGTTTGACGAGTTTAGCTATGCTAAGCGGGCGATTTCTGTGAAGGCGCTGGATTATCTGCTCAAGCCCGGTTCCGATGAGGAGCTGATCGCGGTACTTGAAGAAGCGATCAGGCTGGAAGAGAGGGGCAGGGCTCCGCGGGAGAGAAGCGCGCCGTCAAGTGAAAAGAGCGGCAAAGAGACGACGGAAATGCAAGGCGGCGAGGAAAAGGGACGTGACAGCGCCCGGACCCAGGCGGTAGCGGATGTAATTTATTGTTATATACAGGAGCATTACCAGGATGATATTTCGCTTCAGGATGTGGCGGGGGCAATGGGATATTCAGACTCTTACTTCTGTAAAATGTTTAAGCAGTGCTTTGACAAAAATTTTACCGTGTTCCTTACCGAATTCCGCGTGGGGAAGGCAAAGACGCTGCTTGGCGATCCGAGAGTGAATATCAAAGATATCTGTGTGCAGGTGGGATTTCGTGATTCCAATTATTTTGCAAGGGTGTTTAAACGAAACAGCGGAATTACCCCCAGCGAGTACCGCAACCAGGTGCTGCAAAAAGGCTTATCGCCGCGCGAAATGTGAATGGAGAATCGCTTTTGGCTGGCAAAAGCGTAAAGTGCAGACGCAAACAGATGCCGGGAAAGGGCAAGAATGGCATGGGAATAAGAAAAAGATGGGCGATATTGACAATTTTTCTGCTGTGTGCAATGATTGGGATTGCAGTGTGGAGAATTCAAAACCCCGGTACGGTAGTGCCGGAATATGTGTTTAATTATGCGGAAAATCAGGTAGAAGATTATCCGACCAGCAAGGGGGCGTACCGCTTTGCCGAGCTTGTGGAGGAGAGAACCGGAGGAAGGATTCAGATTCTGGTACAGACAGAAGCAGAGCTTGGTTCGGAGAAGGATGTGCTTAAACAGATGCAGTATGGCGGAATCGATTTTGCGAGGGTATCCCTTTCTCAGATATCGGAGCTGATACCGGAGATGAATGTACTCCAGCTTCCTTATCTGTATGAAAGCTCCCGGCATATGTGGCGGGTGCTGGATGGGGAGATCGGCGACAGTTTTC
The DNA here is from genome assembly GCA_964487425.1 of uncultured Marvinbryantia sp. GTDB lineage: Bacteria > Bacillota > Clostridia > Lachnospirales > Lachnospiraceae > Marvinbryantia. The sequence continues at coordinate 23,636 of CAZAQD010000023.1, forward strand.
TTGCGATGACGGAAGAATGCGACCTGATCGGGCTGTCCTGGTACGATGCGGGCGTGCGGAATTTTTACAGCTCCACCAAAAAGATTACATGCCTGGAAGATCTGCAGGGAATGAAGATCCGTGTGCAGGAGTCGGGGATCATGTCGGAGATGATCGAAGCGATGGGAGCAACGGCGGTGCAGACGGCATACAGTGAGGTCTATTCGGAGATTGAGCAGGGGATTGTGGATGGCGCGGAGAACAACTGGCCTTCCTATACGTCGATGAACCATTATGAGGTAGCAAAATATTATACAGTCGACGAACACACAAGGATTCCGGAATTGCAGCTTATGTCTGCGTATACATGGAATAAATTGTCTGAGGAGGATCAGGAAATCATTAAAAGCTGCGCGGAGGAGTCTGCGTTATATGAGCGCAGGATCTGGGCGCTGCAGGAAAAGGTATCAAGAAGGATTGCTCTGGAAAACGGTGCAGAGGAAATTATTTTGTCGGACACGGAAAAGGAGCGCTTTAAGGAGGCGGTGTCGGTGCTTTATGAGAAATACGGCGGCGTATATGAGGATATCATAGAAGCAATCAGAGCGGCAGCGCCGGAAAATGAGGAAAAGTAACAGGAAGGGAGAAAATGTTATGTTTATTAAGAAAGAAGAATGTAAGCCGGTTACCCTGGAAAATGGTTCTATTCGTACAGTAAAAGGGTATATCGGGGATATGATGGTGGTGGAGCTGCAGTGGAAAAAGGGGCAGGAAGGAGCGGTGCACAGCCATCCGCACCGCCAGTGCGGCTATATTATCAGCGGCTCCTATGAGGCAAATGTGAATGGAGAAAAGCAGATACTGGGACCTGGAGAGTGCTTCTATGTGGAAGCAAATGTGCCGCATGGGCTGCTTGCCCTGGAGGACGGGGTGACGCTGGATATTTTTACACCATACAGGGAAGATTTTCTGTAAGCATTCAGAGGAGAGGCAAAAATGATATTTGACACACATGCGCATTACGATGACGAGGCATTTGACCAGGACAGAGAACAGCTCCTTGCAGGGATGCAGGCGGCAGGTGTCGGACGGATTGTGAACGTGGGGGCAAGTATGCGGGGCGCCAGGGATACGTACCATCTGATGCAAAAGTATGATTTTGTGTATGGGGCGATTGGAGTTCATCCCGACCATGCGGGAGAGATGGACGAGGAAAGGCTGGAAGAGCTGCGCAGGATGGCGCAGCATGAAAAAGCCGTGGCGATAGGTGAAACAGGACTGGACTATTATTGGGATAAGGAAAGCCATGAGGTACAGAAGAAATGGTTTGTGCGGCAGATGGAGCTTGCCCTCGAATTAGAGCTGCCGATCATCGTGCACAGCAGAGAAGCGGCGCAGGATACGTTTGACTGCATCCGAAAGTATCATGCGGGGAAAAATGGATTTCGGGGCGGCGTGATACATTGCTATTCCGGCTCGGTAGAGATGGCAAAAGAATATTTGAAGCTGGGATACGAGATCGGCATCGGCGGCGTGGTGACATTTAAAAATGCCCGCGTGTTAAAGGAGGTGGCGGAACAAATCCCCCTTGAGCGGATTGTTGTGGAGACAGACTGTCCGTATCTGGCGCCTGTGCCTTTGCGCGGAAAGAGGAACTCTTCCCTGAATCTGCCTTATGTGATTGAAGAGATAGCCAGGCTCAGGGGCGTGCAGCCGGAAGAAGTGGAGCTTGCGACATATAAGAATGCCTGCAGGCTTTATCAGATGGAAGGATGACAGTTGGGATATGGAGAAATTATCAAATCCGCAGAAAACGATAGAAGTCATAAAGAAATATGAATTTGCCTTTCAGAAGAAATTCGGGCAAAATTTTCTGATTGACGGACATGTGCTGGATAAGATCATTGCGGCAGCGGAGATTACATCCGATGATTTTGTGCTGGAGATCGGACCGGGGATTGGGACGATGACACAATACCTGGCGGAAAGCGCCGGCAGGGTGATGGCGGTAGAGATTGATAAGATGCTGATACCTATTTTAAAAGATACGCTTCAGGGATACGAAAATGTGGAGGTGTTGAATGAAGATATCCTGAAAGTGGATATCGGGGCGATTGTAGAGGAGCAAAATGGAGGAAAGCCGATTAAAGTGGTGGCGAATCTTCCATATTATATTACGACACCGATTATTATGGGACTTCTGGAAAAGCATGTGCCGGTGGAGAGCATTACCGTAATGGTACAAAAGGAAGTGGCGCAGAGAATGCAGGCGGAACCCGGCACAAAGGATTACGGGGCGCTGTCATTGGCGGTTCAGTATTACTGCCGGCCGTACATTGTGGCAAATGTGCCGCCGAATTGTTTTCTGCCGCGTCCGAAAGTAGGAAGCGCCGTAATCCGTCTGCGGACCTATAAGGAAGCGCCGGTGCAGACAAAGAATGAAGAACTGCTGTTTGCCGTTATCCGCGCATCTTTTAACCAGCGCAGAAAGACACTGGTAAATGGGCTGTATCATGCGCCCGGGCTTGCTTATACAAAAGAACAGATTTCAGAAGCAATTGAAAAATCAGGCGCCCCGGCGGGCGTGCGGGGGGAAGCGCTGACACTGGAGCAGTTTGCCAGGCTTGCGGATATCCTGGCAGAGCTGTAAAGGCGTGCGGCATTTATTCCTCAATGTTTAGAAAGGATGAGTCTATGAAAAAGGAACATTTGAAATATCTTTCCAATGATGGCGTCACACAAATTCATGCGATACGTTGGGAACCGGAAGGGGAAATCCGGGCAATCCTGCAGATTTCTCATGGAATGGTAGAATTTATCGACCGCTATCATGAGTTTGCCGCTTACCTTGTAGAGCAAGGGATTATGGTAGTCGGCAACGACCACCTCGGGCACGGGGACTCGGTGCAGTCTGCCAGCCACTATGGTTTTTTCGCTAAGGAAAACGGCAACCGGACGCTTTTAAGGGATATTCACAAACTGCGCATGCTTACGCAAAAAAATAATCCGGGCGTGCCCTATTTTCTCATGGGTCACAGCATGGGTTCGTTTCTGGCGAGGCAGTATCTTTGCCTGCACGGCGAAGGGCTTGCGGGTGCGATTATCATGGGAACGGGATACCAGCCGCGGATTGCTACGCAGGCAGGAATGTTCTTGACGAAGACGCTTGCCGCATGGAAGGGATGGGAATACCGCAGTACCTTCATTGACCGGCTGGCGATGGGAAGCTATCATAAAAAATTTGCAGCGGAGGGTGAAAAGGCATGGCTTAGCAGGAATGCTGAGAATGTGAAGCAATATATGGAAGAGCAGTATTGCAGTTTCATCTTTACGCTCAACGGATATTATAATTTGTTTTACAGTATTTACACACTCAGCCATCGGGATTATCTGGAAAAGATGCCCAGGAAGCTGCCGGTGTTTTTTGTGGCAGGGGAAGAGGACCCGGTGGGGAAATTTGGAAAGGGCGTTAAAAAAGTCTGCGAAGAATTCCGCGCAATCGGTATGGAGGATGTGAGCTGCAAATTGTATGCCGGCGACAGGCACGAGATCTTAAACGAGGTGGATCGGGAGTGCGTATATGAGGATATTGCGAACTGGATAGAAAAAAATCTGCCGGTTACTCGCCGGCAGATGTGAGGTCGTCCGAAGACTCTTTTTCTGTGTCTTCCGCTTCTTCTTCCGATGGAATATAGCGGTCAAATATTCTTACCAGAAACCATGACTTCGCCATAGAGATCAGGGCAAATCCAAACATGATCCAGATCAGCAGCCCGTAAGTAAAGGTCCAGTCATTTAAAAAAGTAATGATAACAGCGATGATCGGGATGGCAATCATAATGAGCGTCTGCGGAAGATGGCGGATGGACATCAGGAAAGCGTTAAAAAAAGTATTTTTAATGGTATTGTAAAATTTGGCAACCAGCGGGAAAAGATAGGTAAGCACCATCAGCGCGAGAATGCAGACTGTCCATATGCCGACTCTGATGGCGCGAAGAAAGCTGGAGGCAGTTTCCATTGCGTTCAAAATTTGGAAGTCCAAAAACAAAAGGAACAGGAACACAAGGACAATCAGCCACATAATGGTAGACTGTTTGAAATTCTGCTTAAATGATTTGAAATATCCGCGCACAATGTAGGATTCTTCGTTGCGCACCATCTTCAGCGTCATATAGGAAAGCGCTGTCCATGCGGCGCCGATCGTGACAACCGGAATGCAGGTAATCAGGAAAATAATATTTAAGAGCAGGATATCTGCCAGGCGGGATAAAAACTGGAAAATAGGATTTTCCATATTAAAAAAACGCTCCATAAAATACACCCCTTTTAAATTGGAAGTTTGTTTAAAATATAAATTATAGTATAGCGGATTCTGCATGAAATTGCAATGATTTCAGAGAAGGGATTTAATAATTTAAAAATTTAACGCACATGAAAAGCTGCGGTCTCGCGCCGCCTTTTAACGCGGCAACGCTTACCGGATGATTTGCGATGCGGTCTGGGAGAAGAAAGGCTTTCGCTTATTCTTCCGGCTGTTTCCCGTCGATCAGATAATCGTAACTGACCTGGAAAATCTCAGACAGGGCTTTTAATTCAATATCGGTTACGTAGCGCTTGTTGGTTTCGATGCGGGTAATCACATTTTTATCCATATCATAACCGTTCAATTGCAGGTGATAAGCCAGTGTGCGCTGAGAAAGGTTATTTCTTTTGCGCAGGGCAATTAAACGTTCCCCAATTAAGTTTTTTGCTCCGTCGTTGCTTCGTGGTTTTGGCATAATGTATCCTCCCGGGAAGGCTGTATCATTTTTTACAGTTCTAATGATTCTATACGTGAAATGTATGGGAAAAGGATGTAAAAGTGAGACAAATGGAGAAAAATTTCATAAAACAGACGGATATCCTGATGGAAAAGTGATGAGGGGACAGGGAATGATGAACGATCAGAAAAAAGAAGCGGAGCATCTGCCGATGGAGAAAAACATCATAGCGGGCGCGGAATGTGCCGCGCGGGCAAAGAAGCAGAGGGCTGCTGTGGAAGCGCTGCGGGAAATGCCTGCAGAGGAACAGTTGTGGGATTGTATCGTTGCTTTCCAAAACGCTCCTTTTTACACAAGCTCCGGCTTGCCCTTTACTTATACGCTGAAAATCGGACGCAATGGCGCATATACGAAGGAACTGTTTATTGACAGGCGGAAGGGCAGTAAGTCGCTGGCATGGAGCAGTATCCGCATGGCGTTTGAAAAGGTTTTAAAAGCGCAGGAGCTGCCGGTATTTTTTGAGCGTCCCAAAGCCATCGGGGATATCAGGGGAATCAGTTATATTTATCCGATGCTGTGGCGGTTCGGGCTGGTCGCCGTGCCGGATAAAATATACCGCGAGATGTGTCCCACTCCGGACGATGCGTTTCACGATTTTATTGGCGAAGCGCACGAAAAAGAAGAAATTCCTTGACTTTGCTATCTTCATACGATAAGATAGGGAAGGTAAAAAAGCTATGACAAAGAGAGTACATTTGCGTGGAAAGTCACAGAGAACCGGGGAGGGTGCGAACCCGGTATGAGTACAGCAGATGGAAAATCACTTTTGAGCTGCAGAATTGAAACGTCCGGTGCGACAGTAGGTTCTGCCGGTTTTCCGCCGTTAACGGGAACTCATATGATTGTATGAAGTAACAGGTGGTATAGCGAGGCTCTCGTCCTTTTACGGATGAGAGCCTTTCATAATTTGAAGCGGTGCAAAGCAGTACCGGTTCATGAACAAACAGCGAAGCGGATTGCGAATGCCCGTTTTACAGAGAGGAGATCATTATGTACGAGAAAGTTTCCACAAATCTCAATTTTGTTGAGAGAGAGAAGAACGTAGGGAAGTTCTGGAAAGAAAATAACATTTTCGAAAAGAGTATCGACAGCCGCAAGGAAGGCGAGACTTACACATTCTATGACGGGCCGCCTACCGCCAACGGCAAACCGCACATTGGGCATGTCCTGACCCGCGTGATTAAGGATATGATCCCCAGATACCAGACGATGAAGGGGAAAATGGTTCCGCGTAAAGCGGGATGGGATACACACGGACTGCCGGTAGAGCTGGAAGTGGAACGGCTTCTGGGGTTGGATGGCAAGGAGCAGATCGAGGAATATGGGCTGGTTCCGTTTATTGATAAATGTAAGGAAAGCGTCTGGAAATACAAAGGAATGTGGGAGGATTTCTCTGGTACCGTTGGTTTCTGGGCGGATATGGACCATCCGTATGTTACCTATCATGACGACTACATTGAGTCTGAATGGTGGGCATTAAAGGAAATCTGGGAAAAGAAGCTTCTTTATAAAGGGTTTAAGGTTGTCCCGTACTGCCCGCGCTGCGGTACGCCGCTGTCCGCGCAGGAGGTAGCGCAGGG
>CAZAQD010000024.1:0-29993 GCA_964487425.1 uncultured Marvinbryantia sp.
TGCCATTGATTTGCCAATTGAATTTTGTTACAAATTGTCGTATACTGTAGGCTGTTGAAAAGATTTTTTTCTTTTGGATGATTTAAGGAGGAATTATTTACATAGTATGAGCAGAACGAATCAATATAGTCTTGGAATCGATATCGGATCTACAACTGTAAAAATTGCTGTGCTTGACGAACAGCAGAATTTACTTTTTTCTGATTACGAGCGCCATTACGCCAATATTCAGGAAACGTTATCTTCGCTTTTACAGAAATCGAATGAAAAACTGGGATGCCTTACCGTCTCGCCTGTCATCACGGGTTCCGGCGGCCTGACATTGGCAAAGCATCTGGAGGTTCCCTTCGTGCAGGAGGTAATCGCCGTCTCCACTGCCCTGACCCATTACGCGCCGCAGACGGATGCGGCGATTGAGCTTGGCGGGGAGGATGCAAAGATTATTTATTTTGAAGGCGGCAATGTAGAGCAGCGTATGAACGGCATCTGCGCGGGCGGTACCGGCTCTTTTATTGACCAGATGGCATCGCTGCTGCAGACAGACGCCTCGGGGCTGAATGACTATGCCAGTGGCTATACCTCCCTGTATTTGATCGCTGCGCGCTGCGGTGTCTTTGCAAAATCGGACATCCAGCCGCTGATTAACGAAGGTGCGACAAAGGAAGACCTCGCCGCCTCTATTTTTCAGGCGGTTGTCAACCAGACCATCAGCGGGCTTGCCTGTGGTAAGCCGATTCGGGGACATGTCGCCTTTCTTGGCGGTCCCCTGCACTTCCTGCCAGAGCTAAAAAAAGCGTTTATCCGTACCTTAAAGCTGGATGAGGAGCACGCCATTACACCGGAGAACTCTCATCTGTTCGCCGCCATCGGCTCCGCTTTAAACTGTACGCCTGAGATAACTACAACTACGGACAGCCTGATTACGCGCCTGCAAAACCGCATCCGCATGGATTTCGAGGTGGCGCGCCTGGAGCCGCTGTTCGCTTCCAAAAAAGATTACAAGGAATTTAACGAGCGCCAGAGCCGCCATAATGTCATGACAGATGATTTAAGCTCCTATGAGGGGCTGTGCTTTTTGGGCATCGACGCCGGCTCTACCACCACGAAGGCGGCTCTCGTCGGCGAGGACGGTTCTTTGCTGTATTCTTTTTACAGCAATAATAACGGAAGCCCGTTAAAGACTACTATCAAAGCCATTCAGGAGATTTATGAGCTCCTTCCTGAAAATGCCCGCATTGCTTACTCCTGCTCCACCGGATACGGGGAAGCGCTGATTAAGGCTGCCCTGATGCTGGACGATGGGGAAGTGGAGACTGTCTCCCATTATTACGCGGCGGCTTTCTTTGACCCCGAGGTGGACTGTATCCTTGACATCGGCGGGCAGGACATGAAATGTATCAAGATCAAAAATAACACCGTTGACAGCGTGCAGTTAAACGAAGCCTGCTCTTCCGGCTGCGGCTCTTTCATTGAAACGTTTGCGAAGTCTCTGAACTACAGTGTGAGCGATTTTGCAAAGGAAGCGCTCTTTGCCGAGCATCCGATCGACCTGGGAACCCGCTGTACGGTATTTATGAATTCCAAAGTCAAGCAGGCGCAAAAAGAAGGCGCTTCCGTCGCGGATATTTCCGCCGGGCTTGCTTACTCGGTCATTAAAAATGCGCTGTATAAGGTTATCAAAGTATCCGATGCTTCCCAGCTCGGAAACCATATCGTAGTACAGGGCGGAACCTTTTACAATGACGCTGTCCTCCGCAGCTTCGAACGCATCGCCGACTGTGAGGCGATCCGTCCGGACATTGCCGGCATCATGGGCGCATTCGGCGCTGCCCTGATTGCCAGAGAGCGTTACGATGAAGGACATGAAACCACCATGCTCTCCATCGAGCAGATCAACAACCTGAAATTTACCACGCATATGGCAAAATGCAAGGGCTGTACAAACCAGTGCCGCCTGACGATTAACCGTTTTACCGGCGGGCGCCAGTTTGTAAGCGGCAACCGCTGCGAGCGCGGACTCGGGAAGGAAAAGAAGAATTCCGACATTCCCAACCTCTATGAGTACAAGAATAAACTGCTGTTTTCATATGAGCCGCTTCCCGCCGATCAGGCAAAAAGGGGAACGGTGGGGATTCCGCGTGTCCTGAATATGTACGAAAACTATCCGTTCTGGCATGTTTTCTTTACGAAATTGAACTACCGCGTCGTATTATCGCCCGCTTCTACGCGAAAGATATATGAGCTTGGCATTGAGTCCATCCCCAGCGAGTCCGAATGTTATCCGGCAAAACTGGTTCACGGGCATATCGAGTGGCTGATTCATCAGGGCGTGAAGTTTATCTTCTATCCCTGTATTCCTTATGAGCGCAATGAGTTTGCGGATGCCAACAACCACTACAACTGCCCGATCGTAACCTCCTATGCGGAGAATATTAAAAATAATGTAGAAAGCCTGCGCACGGAGCAGATCGATTTCCGCAACCCGTTCATGGCGTTTACGAGCCTTGAAACGGTCACCAGACAGTTGATAAAAGCGCTGCCGGAAATCCCGTCATCTGAGATTGAAATGGCTGCCTCCCTGGCATGGGCGGAACAGGAAAAGACCCGTGATGCCATGTACAAAAAAGGGGAAGAAACGATCGCCTGGCTGAAAGCAAATAAAAAGCGCGGCATCGTGCTTGCCGGAAGGCCCTACCACATCGATAACGAGATCAACCACGGTATACCGGAGCTGATTACCTCTTACGGAGTGGCGGTTCTGACGGAGGATTCTGTCTCCCACTTAAATCAGCCCGAGCGCCCGTTGCTTGTGAGCGACCAGTGGATGTATCACAGCCGCCTCTATTCCGCCGCCAATTATGTAAAGACTACAGATTTTCTCGATCTGATACAGTTAAACTCCTTTGGCTGCGGACTTGACGCGGTGACAACCGATGAGGTCAATGATATCCTGACGGATTCCGGCAAAATCTATACCTGCCTGAAGATTGACGAGGTCAACAACTTAGGCGCCGCCCGCATCCGTATCCGCTCTCTGCTTGCCGCCCTGCGCGTCAAAGAACAGCAGGAAGAAACGCGTACCCTGAAATCCACCAAGTTAAACCGCGCTGTCTTCACGGAAGAGATGAAAAAGGATTACACGATCCTCTGTCCACAGATGTCGCCGATCCATTTCAACATCCTGGAAGCCGCTTTCCGAAGCTGCGGCTATCATATGGTGCTGCTGGATAACGACGGCAGATGTGCGGTGGACACGGGACTGAAATACGTAAATAACGATGCCTGCTACCCGTCGTTGATGGTGGTCGGGCAGATTATGGACGCCGTCCTTTCCGGCAAATTTGACACCACAAAGACTGCCGTCATCATCACGCAGACCGGAGGCGGCTGCCGCGCTACCAACTACATTGGCTTTATCCGCCGCGCGCTGGCAAAAGCCGGTTATCCCGACATCCCGGTTATCTCCTTAAACGTAAGCGGGCTGGAATCCAATCCCGGATTCAAGATCACGCTTCCGCTGGTTACAAAGGGAATGTACGGGCTGGTATTCGGCGATATCTTTATGAGAGTTGTCTATCGTATGCGCCCCTATGAGGTGACGCCGGGCTCCACCAATGCCATGCATAAAAAATGGGAACAAAAATGCTGCGAATTCGTCTCCCAGAAGCATCCTACCTATCGAGACTTCAAAAAGCTCTGCCGCGCGATCATCGAGGATTTCGACAACAACCTTCCGATTCGCGGTATCCAGAAGCCCAAAGTCGGTATCGTGGGCGAGATTCTTGTGAAGTTTATGCCTGCCGCCAACAACTATCTGGTAGAACTGCTGGAGGCGGAGGGCGCGGAAGCGGTAGTCCCGGATCTGATGGACTTCCTCTTCTACTGCTTCTATAATTCTAATTTTAAGGCGGAAGAGCTGGGCATGAAAAAAAGCACGGCAAGGCTCTGCAATGCCGGTATTAAGTTCCTTGAACTGATCCGCGGCACGGCTGAAAAGGCATTTGCCAAAAGCAAGCATTTCACCACGCCTTCCAGAATCAGAGATCTGGCACAGTACGCCAAACCGCTGGTATCTCTTGGCAACCAGACCGGTGAAGGCTGGTTTTTGACCGGAGAGATGCTGGAGCTGATCCACAGCGGCGTCAATAACATCGTATGTACGCAGCCATTTGCCTGCCTGCCGAACCATATCGTCGGCAAGGGCGTCATCAAAGAGCTGCGCAGGCAGTACCCGCTTTCCAACATCGTAGCCATCGACTACGACCCGGGCGCCAGCGAAGTAAATCAGCTGAACCGTATTAAGCTGATGCTCAGTACGGCACAGAAAAATATGCGCAAGCAGGATGCCTGATAATAAAAAAACAAAAATGCCGGGCTTTTCTCATACGGCATAATAAATCCCATCGGAACTTCAATGTTGGCAATACATTGATTCCGGTGGGATTTTAAAATACCTCTGATTTCTGCGGAATCCCTCTTTTGATCTCAGCCCCAGTTTTTCCATAAGCGTTTTGCTTGTATAAGGAATATTATATTCCATGGCCGCAAGCAATTTCCTGATGTACTCCGAACTCTGTTCATTATCCTCATTGAGCTGAGCAGAAACATCATCCAAAACCTTATCGATCTGCGACAGCATAAACTCAATAAAAACCGTGGATTCGCCATCTGCATGGCATTTAGCGATTGCATCATAATACTCGTTTTGAAACTTCTCAATCTGGCTTTCAATCGGAATAAATTCATATACCGGATGAAATACACTGCTGAAGAGCAGAAGATGAACGCTGTTTTTTAAATATTTTTGCCTGTGCTTTTTGCATGAGCTTTCGTATTTTTATTCTGCATCAAGAATGCTCTGCAGCTCCTCGATCATCTCCGCATCCTTTAAGCGGAATTTTACTTCCACGCGCCTGGAGGCATCCGCATTCTCATTTCCATCTTCATCCAGTACCAGGTTGCTGCTGGAATGCCCGTTTACCGTCAAATGCTCCTTGAGATTTTCCTGGTTTTCCTCGCTTAAAAACTCTTCGGACAGATTCAGCAGATACTCTGCAACTGCCAGTGAACGGCGCTGGGAAAGCTCCAAATTATACTCGTAGCCGCCGGAACTGTCTGTATATCCGTCAATGATAATCTCTGCCAAATAGGGGAAATACTCGTCCTGCAGCAGCACATTGCAGTAAATCGGCAGTACGCTGCCAAGCACTTCCTCTCCCTCTGTAGTCAGATCCGTCTCGTCATAAGCAAAAAGGACACTGGAATCGATCACCAGGGAACCGTTCGTGGAATCAATCTCCACATTGATATTATTATTAGCGAATTCCAGCTTTAACGCCTCAATCACATCCGCCTTTACGCCGATGATCTTGTCGATCTGCTGTTGCTGCTCGGCAAGCTGGGTCGTCTTCTCATCCAAAGCCGTCTGCTGGCTTGCCAGCGCTACGCTTGCCGCGTCCAACTGCTCCTGCTGTGCCGCCAACTGTGCCGCCAGGTCGTCCAACTGCTGTTTCTGCGCCGCCAGAAGCTCATCCTGGGAAGACAATTGATTCTGCTGGTCTTCCACAATGTTCTGCTGGCTCATAATCTCTCTCGTGTATTCCTCCTGCAGAACCAGCTTCTCATCGCGCTCCTTAATACTATTCTCATAGTTTATCTGCGACTGAAACAGTGTGACACACATAATCAGCACGAAAAGAAGCAGGATTCCCGCCATCATATCGGAATAGGAGCGCCATACATTAAAGCCGTTATTTTCTTTTTCTCTTCGTCTACGCATACCTTTCCTCCTGCTACCTTACCGGTCGATGCGGAATATTCCTTTTCCCTTTTTGCTGCTCCTTGCATTTTCCTTCATATATGCTGCCATCGTCTCCAGAAGCTCTTCCTGCCTTGCGCCCTGTTCTTCAATGGTCTTCTTGATCTCCAAAAGCAGATCGCGGTTGCTGTTATTTACGGCAATGTTGCGGATACTGGTCCTGTGCGTATCATCCGGGGAAGTCACAATATTATACAGCAGGTTCTGCACCTGTTCCATTGTCTTCGCCGTCAGCTTCTGATACTGTACAAATTCCTGCATCCTTTCGTTATAGCTCGCTATCAGCTTTTCATTCGCCTCATACAGATTGCTGTTATGCTGGCTTGCCGCCGCAAACCCTTCCACACTCACGCTTGCCGCGCTTACGTATTTCTGCATCGCCTGATTGCATGCCACCCAAAATTTTGCCGAACTTTGCTCCGCATCCTGGAGATAAGAAACCACCTGGCGGTAATTCTGATCCAGAACCTCACCATATTTCTGGTTATTATCAATCGTCTGCTGTGCCGAGGTAAGATACTCCTTCTGCATAGCGCCCATCTCACGTACCAGGCTTTTCATGCTGGAATCTTCCCTCTCAAACGAGGCGTGCAGCTCCTTCGCCAGTTGCTGGTACAAATCCTGCGTCGCATCCGCCATCTTTTTCTGCGCGCCTGTCATCTCCTCCAGCGCTTCATTAAAATTCTCAAACTGCAGCTTGAACGAGGAATTCATCTTCAGCAGAAAATCATCCAGAAGCCCGGACATCATTTCTTCCTGCCCTTTCGCCATTGTCTCCGTCAGAATATCCATAGACTGGTTCATCTTGCGGAAAGACGGCGTGATGACTTTTTCAAAGCTGTTCGCCAAATGTTCGGAAAACTGCTCTGTCATCTTCATAATCGCCTCTGTCTGCTCTTCCTGGTAATTCACCATGATGTTTCTTGTCTCCGCCTCTGCGGAAGGAATCACCATCGCATGAAACTTATCCATAAAGTTCTGCATCCGCTCCATCAACGAGGAATACGCCGCTTTCGTCCCATAGCCGAACACCAGTGACAGCGATAATCCATAGATAGACGTAAGGAACGCCACCTTAATGCCATCCACCAGCGACGCCACTGAGTTTGTCATCGCCTCATAATTCGTCGGTTCAAAATTTTTCAGTCCTACAACCAGCCCAATAAACGTTCCCAGGATTCCCAGACTGGTCAGTACATCCGGTATCAGCTCAACCATCCGTTTCCCGATGATATGGTCTACCTCATCCTCATTAATATAATCTTCAATATCGGCAATCCCGCTCTGGCTCTTCTTCACAAAAGAGCGAAACTCCGCATATTTCGCATCCAGCTTCCCATTATGAAACAATTCTTCCGGCAGCGCCTGCTTTTCCCCATCCAAAGCATCCAGCCCGCCGTAGGTACTTTCTATATTCTCCACCGCCCTGTCAAAGGCGCGTTCCAACCCTGCCATTTTGCCAAAGCCCAGGATCATTCCGATAAGGCATATCAGGATCATAATTCCCAGGAATATAAAATTATAGATCATCGTACTCATCATCCCGCCGCTTACGAACCACGTAAATCCGATGCTTGCAAGAATCACCAGCACAAACAGTACTTTGTCAATTACCTTCTTCCCCATTGTAACGCCCTCTCTTTCTATTATATATCCTCGATCTGCCAATCGATGGGATCTATTCCATTCTGTTTCAAAAATTTATTCGTCCGGCTAAACGGCCTGCTGCCGAAAAATCCCCGATAAGCGGACAGGGGACTCGGATGCGGCGCTTCCAGGATCAGATGCTTCGGATTGGTCAGCATCGGCTTTTTCAACTGCGCCGGCCTGCCCCAGAGAATAAAGACAAGGGGACGATCCTGCTCATTGAGAATACGGATCGCCGCATCGGTAAACTCTTCCCAGCCAATCCCCCTGTGGGAATTTGCCTGGTGTGCGCGCACCGTCAGAACCGTATTCAGCAGCATGACGCCCTGCTTTGCCCACTTTGTCAGATACCCATGATTGGGAATCGTGCAGCCGCAGTCATCCTGCAATTCCTTATAGATATTCACCAGGGACGGCGGAATCTCCACATCCGGCTTTACGGAAAAGCACAAACCATGCGCCTGTCCGTCGCCATGATACGGGTCCTGTCCCAAGATCACCACTTTCACCTCATGAAGCGGGGTAAACGCAAACGCGTTAAAAATATCGTCTGCCGGCGGAAAAATCTGCCGTGTTCGGTATTCTTCCATCACCGTATTGTACAGTTTTCTATAATAGGGCTTGGCAAATTCCGGTTTTAACGGTTCCAGCCAGTCGTTTGAAATAGGCGGCATCTTTATCTCCTCTAAAGTCTCACTGAGACATTTCTTTCTGCAAGATATTTTTTTACTTCCTTAATTTCCAGTTCCTTATAATGAAACAGCGAAGCCGCTAAGGCTGCGTCCGCCTTTCCCACCGTCAGCGCATCATAGAAGTGCTCCATTGTCCCTGCCCCGCCGGATGCAATCACAGGAATACTCACTGCTTCTGCAATTGCGTTCGTCAATGCAATATCGTACCCAGCCTTGGTGCCGTCGCAATCCATACTGGTAAGAAGGATCTCGCCTGCGCCCAGACGGCAAACCTTTGTCGCCCACTCCACGGCATCGATCCCCACGTCGATCCTTCCGCCGTTTTTATAGATATTCCAGCCGCTTCCGTCTTCCCTGCGCCTGGCGTCAATGGCGACCACCACGCACTGGCTGCCAAACTTATCCGCCGCTTCGCTGATCAGCTCCGGGCGGTTGATTGCCGAAGAATTGATCGATATTTTATCGGCGCCCTCCCGCAAAAGTACCTTAAAATCCTCCACGGTACGGATTCCGCCGCCTACGGTAAAAGGGATAAAGACCTTCTCCGCCACCTTGCGCACCATATCCACTACGGTGTTTCTTGCGTCCGAGGAGGCGGTAATATCCAGAAAAACAAGCTCATCTGCCCCCGCCTTATCATACGCTGCGGCAATCTCCACCGGATCTCCGGCATCGCGCAGGTTCACAAAATTAACGCCTTTTACCACCCTTGCGTTATGCACATCCAGGCAGGGGATAATTCTTTTTGTAAACATAATCAGTTCTCCCTCCCGATCCCGGCAAAATTCTTCAGTATGGAAAGCCCAACTTCACCGCTCTTTTCAGGATGAAACTGGCACGCAAACACATTGTCCTTCTCCACCGACGCGTGAATCCTCACCCCATACTGTGTGGACGCCGTGACGATGCCTTCATCCTTCGCTTTCAGATAATAGGAATGTACAAAATATACGTAGGGCTCCTGACCCAATCCCTTAAAAAGCCTGCCCGGATGGTCATACGACAGGGAATTCCAGCCAATATGCGGCACTTTCAGATCCGCCCCGTCCGGGATGCGCAGGATCTCCCCCTTTAAAATCCCAAGCCCTTCCGCGCCCGGGCTCTCCTCACTGCGTTCAAACAATAACTGCAGCCCCAGACAAATCCCAAGAAACGGCATTCCACTCTCCACTGCTTCCTGGATAACCGGAATCAATCCATATTCCCGCAGCCTGTCCATCGCATCCGCAAATGCCCCGACCCCGGGAAGGATCACCTTATCTGCTTTTAAGATCTCTTTGCCATCACGCGTCACTTTTGCTTCCTCACCCAGAAATTGAAGCGCCTTATATACGCTCTTTAAGTTGCCAGCGTCGTAGTCGATTATTGCGATCATTCTCTATCCCACCTGTTTGTTATATTTCATTACAGCAAAAAGCCCCGAAATACGTATAAAACCATTATACGCATTTCGGGGCTATATGTCCAGTGACTAAATTTTGTATGTAAAGACCGCATAGAATGCGCTTGCAGAGATGGTTGGTATCTCAACAGTACATATGAGCCATATTGAGACAGGGAATACCAAGCTAAGCCTGCCTGTTTTTATTTCTATCGCAAATATCCTGTCCATAAGAACGGACGAATTACTTCATGATATTCCAGAACTCACAAAAACGGGTCGTCAGACATTGAGCATACAAAAGGGGAAGTGTAGTTTTTCTACACTCCCGCCGCTTCATCTCTCTTTACATTTTTTCATTTTCTCAGGTTCCCTCTTAGACACGCGAATATCCATAACTGTTGACAATCGCGTCCAGCTTTGCTTTCTGTCTGCACAGCGGACACTCCGTAGCGTGATAGGTCTGATAATCAGGTACATCATCCGGCGTAAACAGCGAACTGATCTTGATCCCGTCTATCTCATCCGTGGCGCTGAAAAGCGCTGCTGCCCCTTCCATGATCCCGCCATAATAACGGATACATTCCACTGCACGTTTTACAGTAATACCGGTAGTCGCTGTAGCCAGTACCAGCAGAACATGCTTATTCTCTATCATATTCTGCATATTATCACGGAAAATCAACTGCCCGCCTGTATGTACCTCCGGAGATACGATGTACATAGTCTGATGGGAGTTGATCGACATAATGCCGTACTTGGTCAGTTCATCTGCCAGATATGCCCCGATGATCTCACATCCATCCATGCAGACGATGGTATCAATGTAAGTAGTAGTATCATAGTTGCGTGCCAGGATCTTCGCCGCCTCTGCCGCTTCACTCTTACGTGCTTTTAAAAACGTCATATCCACATAATAATTAATGTGAGAATGGGTCGTTGCAAAATGTCCCGGAATCACCCGGAGCATCACACTGCTGTTTAATTTTGACGGAATTCTCATTACCCTTGTTTCCATATGATACCTCCTGCATAGTGTACTTTTTGTGTATAGTATAACATAATATTACGAAAATTCAATCATTTTCCGTCAATTTTATCAAAAACTCTGTTGGTTTTTCTGAAATGCAGATGTTCTTTCCGCCAAATCCTGCCGGAACCTGTGCCATTTTACTGTGAATTCTGATTAAACAAGCCTTTTGGTTGACTTCCGCCATTTTCTCAAACGGCATCCTGATGACGGAAGGGTACGCAAGCCCCACGCCCAGCTCCAGAATACAAAGCTTTTTTCCAAGCGTCGCCGACAGCCAGTTCCTGTAAAACTGCCATTGGGGCAAATATTCCGACTCGTCATAATCTTCATTCGTAATCACATTGCCGGATGCCTCGCTCCCGCATGGCGCCACAACGAAGAAACGATTCCAGCCCGCCTCATAAATGAGGTCATCCGTGTTCAGCGTCACGGCAAACCAGGTCTTGCCCGCGATCATTTTCGCCAGGCAGGCGTACGCTTTCATAATTTCTTCTTTTTCTGCCTTTTCTCTGGAAAACTGATCGCCTATTCCGATCAATACCATATCCGCATCTTTGATCTGCTCCTTAATCTGCTCTGCAAGCTGCTCCATTTTCCAAGCCCTGCCTCTTCTTTCTATAGATTGTTATTGCCGCCCGGCACTTCCTTGTATTCCTGTAAATGCTCACCCCGCGCTGTCCAGCTCAAACCAGAACATCACTCCGTCAGGACAATTTACCACCCCAAATCCCTGGTGCATGGAATCCATGATCGCCTTGACAATGGAAAGCCCGATCCCATTCCCGCCGTATTCTCTGGTGCGCGCTTTATCCACCTTATAAAATTTGATCCAGATTTTATCCAGGTCCTCATTGGGAATATTTTTTCCCGTATTAAAGACTGCAACCCTGGTTTTCCCGTTACTCTTTTCCATTGTAACACGAATCTTCTTCTCGCCGTCCACATGGTTTAAGGCATTACTGATATAATTAGTGATGACTTCCTCTATCTTGAACTCATCTCCCCAGACATATACCGGTTTTGTCTGTTCAAACTGAATATCCGCCTCTTTTTGCTCCGCCAGGAGCATGGAAGACTGGATCACCCCGCCAAGCAGCTCCGTAATATCAAACCGCTCGATATTCACGACGTCATTGCCGAATTCCAGTTGGTTCAGCGTCAGCAGCTTCTTCACCATCTTATTCATCTTATCCGCTTCGTCCATAATGACGTCACAGTAAAAATCACGGCTCTGGTCATCCTCATTAATGCACTCTTTCAGCCCCTCCGCATAACCCTGGATCAAGGCAATCGGCGTCTTCAGCTCATGCGACACATTGGATAAGAACTCTTTGCGCATCTCGTCGATCTGCTGCTTTTGCTCCAGATCGCTTTGCAGCTCATTATTTACCGTCTTGAGCTCTGATATCGTCTCCTCCAGAATAGATGACATATGGTTAAAGTTCTCTCCCAACTGCCCGATTTCATTGCTGCCCCCACTGGTATACCTGGCGTCGAACTCCAGGTTCGCCATGCGCCGCGAAATTAACGTCAGCTCCTGAATCGGCTTTGTCAGTCTGCCGGACCACCACCAAACCAGAAAAACAGCGAGAATAACGCCCGCCAGAATTATATACAGGCTGAACCGGTTGGAAATCTTCACACTATCCCTGATCGACTGGATGGGAATGCGCATCAGAAAATAACAGCCGTTATCTACTTCCCCCCAGGATTCCAGATATTCCATCTTCGCAACCGAATCCGTAAAACGCTGGACACGGTATTTTCCCGTCTCAATAAGGACGTTCTGCATATCCTCCGATGTAACCAGCCCCAGAAGATACCCCTGTACCCGCCCATACATGAGCTTGCTCTCGCTTGACTGGAACACCGTAATCAGCCCTTCTCCATCCTCATCCGTATCCGGGCGCAGAATAATCAAATCAACATTATTTTTTTCGCTGATTTCCCGGAATGCCGACTCAAACTCTTCGCTCTGATAATCGGCATAATCGTCTACCTCGTTAATCTCTCTGTAAAATTCAATCAAAGCGTTTTTCTTCTGATGGATATAATATTTTTCCAGAAAAAAGTTATTAATCAGAAGGTTCAGACCGAATATCAGCCCGATCAGGCACAGGCAGGTCACCATCAACTGTGTTTTTATAGAATGTTTCATCTTATTCTACCTCAAACTTGTAACCCAGGCCCCAGATCGTCTTGATACAGTCCCCTTCACTGCCAAGCTTGCTGCGCAGCTTTTTCACATGTGTATCGATCGTCCGCACATCGCCAAAATAGTCATAATTCCATACCTGGTTCAATATCTTCTCTCTGGAAAGGGCAATTCCCTGGTTATCGAGGAAGTAATTTAAAAGTTCAAATTCCTTAAAGCTCAGATCTATCGGCTTGCCATCTACCGTCACTTCGTGCGCCGCCTTATCCATCGTGATCCTGCCGGCCTTAATCACACTGTCCGCCATCAGAAGATTGCTCCTGCGAAGAATCGCTTCCACACGCGCCACTAAAATCTTAGGGCTGAACGGCTTGGAAATATATTCGTCCACTCCCAGCTCAAACCCCAGAAGCTCGTCTCTTTCATCTGATTTAGCAGTCAGCATGATGATTGGCACTTCCGAAAGCCCGCGGATTTCCCTGCATACCTGCCATCCATCCATCTTAGGCATCATGACATCCAAAATAACCAGGCTGATATCCTTTGTGCTAAAGAAAATATCTATCGCCTGGGCGCCGTCCTCCGCCTCTATCACTGTGAAATTCTTCTTCACCAGGAAATCGCTTACCAGTTTCCTCATCCGGCTCTCATCATCTACTACCAGAATTTTCAGTTTCTCCATTTTCCTTCTCCCATCAGATATTCTGAATTTTTTGAAAGCAGCCACATAAGCGGCTGCTTTATGATAATTCCAATATAATACAAAAATATGTCGGTTCTGTGAAAATCGCACTGTTCGCGTTACTTTATTCAACCGTTACAGATTTTGCAAGGTTTCTCGGCTTATCCACATCCAAGCCTTTGGACAGGGATACGTAATAAGCCATAAGCTGTAGCGGGATCACCGCCAGGGAAGTGGTAAAATATTTATGGGTTTTCGGCACATATACGGTAAAATCAGCCGTATCTTCCATAGAATAATGCCCGTAATTCGTCAATCCCATAATATACGCGCCCCTGGATTTTACTTCCACGATATTGCTCAGCATCTTGTCAAACAATTCGTCCTGCGTAGCGACGGCAACAACCAGGACCCCTTTCTCAATCAGTGAAATGGTGCCATGCTTTAACTCGCCTGCCGCATATGCCTCAGAATGGATATAAGAAATCTCCTTTAGCTTCAGGGAGCCTTCCAGAGAGGTCGCATAGTCAAGCCCGCGCCCCAGAAAGAAAATATCCCTGCTGGCGGAAAACTTATTGGCAAACCACTGGATTCGTTCTTTATCGCCGAGAATCCGCTCTATTTTTTCCGGGAGCTGCTGCAGCTCGTCGATCATGTACGCCAGCTCTTCATCCGTAATTGTCCCGCGCACCTTTCCGAAATGCATTCCGATCAGATAAATCGCCGCTAACTGTGTGCTGTACGCCTTTGTTGTCGCCACCGAAATCTCCGGTCCCGCCCAGGTGTACATAACGTTATCGACTTCCCTGGCGATGGAGCTTCCCACTACATTTACAATTCCGAGGACCCGAACGCCCCGCGCTTTTGCCTCGCGCAGCGCCGCCAGGGAATCTGCGGTTTCTCCCGACTGGCTGATGACAATCACCATCGCATTGGAATCAAGGATCGGATCACGGTAACGGAACTCAGAAGCAAGGTCCACCTCCACCGGAATGCGCGCCATATTCTCCAGCACATATTTCGCGCTCACGCCAACATGGTACGCAGAGCCGCACGCCACAATGTAGATACGGCTGATATTGCGGATCTCCTCCTCCGTCATATTCAGTTCCTCAATCACAACCTCTCCGTCTTTAATACGCGGGCTGATCGTATCCTTGACCGCTTTGGGCTGCTCATAGATCTCCTTGAGCATGAAATGCTCGTAGCCGCCTTTTTCCGCCGCCTCTGCATCCCACTGGATCACGTTCACTTCTTTTTGTATCTCCTCGCGGTCCAGATTGTAAAAGCTCACCCCGTCTTTTGTCAGCTTGACGATCTCTTGGTCCTCGATAAAATACACATTCCTCGTATGCTTCAAAATCGCCGGTATATCCGAAGCGATAAAATTCCCTTCCTCCGAAGCGCCCACGATCAGGGGGCTCGCTTTTCGGACAGCATAGACCTCGTCCGGGTGCTCTTTAAACAAAATCCCCAGTGCATAAGACCCCTGGATACGCACCATCACTTTGATAATCGTATCCAGCGGATTCCCGTTGTAATAGTAATCCAGAAGCTGGGCTACCACCTCCGTATCCGTCTGTGAGGTAAACTCATAGCCCTTTTGCACCAGCTTCTCACGAAGGGGCTGATAATTCTCAATAATGCCATTGTGGACCACCACAATACTTTTGTCCTTGTTATAATGCGGATGCGAGTTTCCGATAGACGGCTCTCCGTGCGTCGCCCAACGGGTATGCCCGATGCCGCAGGTTCCGTCCAGGGCTTTTCCGTGATCTGTCATCTCCAGCAATGTCTGCAGGCGTCCTTTCGTCTTCACCACTTCGATTCTTTCACTGCCCTCTTTATCATGGGTCATAATCGCCACGCCCGCCGAATCATACCCTCTGTATTCCAGGCTTGCCAGCCCGTCAAGAAGAATGGGCGCCGCCTGCTGATTTCCTATATATCCAACTATTCCGCACATATTTGTGTTCCTTTCTCTGCTCTCATAAAATATATACTTTAATATATTACAACATTTTTACATATGTTTCAACAAAAAGAATCCGGGCAAAAGAAAAGCCCCGGTAAAAACCGGGGTCTCCAAACTGGAGCTGAGGGGAATCGAACCCCTGTCCGAAAGCCTATTCATTGCGGCATCTCCCATCACAGTCATTATTTTGACGTTCCCTCCATCCGACGCCTAATGACAGGCTGCGGACTTTGGTAGCTTCATAAATTCTTCCATTGCCTCAAAGCTTTGGCAAAGGAGTGCCTCACATATTTTGATGCCGGTTAATTAAGCTGTGAGCAACCTAATGCCGACAGCAGCCATTAGGCTGCGTACGCTAAATTTTCGTCTGCGTTTATATTTAGTTTCCGGTTTACTATGCGGTCCCGGACCCGCAGATGGCTTCCTCAACTGCAAAACCCCCGTCGAAACCAGTACAACCCCTGAAAGTTGATTGGTATGCAGACATCAGCATTGCCCTTCGAATAGTATTCTATGCTATCCGCCTCGATCCGTCAAGAAAAAATCTTGCAGTTCTTTTCTTTTTTCACCTCTTACTTTTTCTTTTATTCTAATCCAATTCTTCTCCGATTAAAAGAAAATATTGACGATTCCCAGCAGCAAACCGATCACTGCCCCGAGATTCACAATCATATCCAGCTCTTTTTTCATCACTTTAAGCACCAGTGCTTCCAATTCGTCCATATCCATCGCATTTATCTTCTCTTCAATCATCTGAGAAATGCGAATCTTTCCAAGCATCCTGCCAACGCCCTCCTGCACCGCCTTCTCATACATGGACTTTACCTTCTCTTCCATGCGGGCGGTGTCCATATCCATTCCGTCCAGGACCTCCAGTACCGACGTCTGCTCCAATTCTTCTATTTTTTTATCCAGCGCCGGACGGATATAGAAAGCCCCGTTCTCCCGGATATGATTCTGTATCATTTCTCCCGCCGGCTCTACAAACGAAGCGATCCGGCTTTCGGAGAGAAACATCTCCAGCATCGTTCCCTTTACCCTTTCCAGCACGATCTCTTTGCCCTTTCCGGCAATAACCGCCCCAAGCTGCATCTCCTCCAGAGAAGCCAGAATCTGTTCACATAAAAATGCCGCGCTTTTTTCTTTCGCCTGCTCATATTTCTCCTCGCCGACATCGGAGATCGCCAGTATTTCCTGACGGATATCCTGCGACAAAAATGCGGTAACTTTTTCCGACAGCCTGTCTTCCATCTCATCTGTAAGCAACTGCTGTGTGATGTCCTCCCGGGTAAGCAGCGTATTGCCCACAACCTCCCCGATTGCTCTCGCCAGTCTTGGCTTTCCCTTAGGGATTGCGCCCGGCGTCATGGGAAGCCTGTGGCCCCATATCCTGATCTCCTTTTTAGGGAAAAATAGCATTTTAACCGCCAGATAGTTTGTGAAATATCCGATCACCGCTCCAATCAACGGGCCGGACAGATACCTTAATATCATGCTGCTCCACCTTCCTCCATATGGTAAACGCCCGTCTCTTCCAGCACCTGCTCCACCTTAGAAACCGGAATAATTTCCAGTTTTTCTTTTATTTCTCCTGCCACTTCCCCGAGGTCATCCACATTCTCCGCCGGAATATACACAGTCGTGATGCCGGCTCTCTGTGCCGCCATCAGTTTTTCCGGCAGCCCGCCGATCGGCATGATGCCGCCCCGCAGCGATATTTCGCCCGTCATGGCAATCCGGGAGCTGACCTGTCTTTGGGTCACCAAAGATGCGATCGCAGTCGCCAGGGTAATGCCGGCAGAAGGCCCGTCTTTTGGCACTGCTCCCGCCGGGACATGAATGTGCAGGTCATTCTTTTCAAACAGCTCTGCTTTTTCAGGAAACATTGCTTTTACGAGGCTTACCGCAATCTGCACGGATTCCTTCATCACATCGCCAAGCTGCCCTGTAATGACCGTCCTGCCCTTTCCCTTTGTAAAGAGCGCCTCTATGAAGAGAATATCTCCGCCCGCCTGTGTCCATGCAAGCCCTGTCACAATGCCGGGCTTTTTCTCCTCAAGGACGCGGTCATGGCGGATCGGTTTCTGATCCAGAAATTCCTGCAGCCTTCTGGGGCTTATGGTAATGGACTTCTGGTCGCCCCTCACGAGCTTTACAGCCGCTGCCCGGCAAATTGTATCCAGGCATTTTTTAAGCCCTCTTACGCCCGCTTCCATCGTATAGTCGGCAATCATCGCCGCAAGCGCCTCGTCTGTAATCTGTAAATTGGCTGTTTTTAGCCCCATACTTTTCATTGCCTTCGGCAATAAATGGCGCCTGGCAATCTGAAGCTTTTCGGACGCCGTATAGCCCGGGAAGGGAATCACCTCCATACGGTTTAGCAGCGGCTCCGGTATGGTATCCGTAGAATTCGCCGTGCAGACAAACAAAACGTCCGACAGGTCATACGGCACATTCATATAATGATCCGTAAACGTGCCATTCTGCTCCGGGTCAAGCGCCTCCAGAAGCGCGCTTGAGGGATCGCCACCGTAGTCCTTCGCCAGCTTGTCCACCTCATCCAACACCATAACGGGATTGGATACCCCGCTGCGCCTGATTCCCTCCATAATTCTTCCTGGCATCGCCCCGATGTAGGTCCTTCTGTGTCCTCGTATCTCTGCCTCATCCCGCACGCCGCCCAGGCTGACGCGCACATACTTCCTGCCAAGCGCCTCTGCGATGCTCTGCCCGATACTGGTCTTTCCCGTACCAGGCGCTCCCACAAACAGCAAAATGGAGCCGGACTGCCGATTATTCAATGCCATCACCGCAATCTGCTGGATGACTCTTTGTTTTACTTTTTTCAGCCCAAAATGTTCCTCATCCAGAATCTTTTCCGCCTGCGCCAGGTCAATCTTCGCCGCACACTCCTTTTTCCAGGAAAGCCCGGTCACAAAATCCAGATAATCATAGAGCATCCCGTATTCATAGCCGTTCTGCCCTTCCTGCTTCATGCGGTTTAAAACCTTCTCCGCTTCCCCTCTTGCCGCCTCATTCATAGCGGATTTTTGTATCTTCTGTTCAAATTTTCGGATATCCGAGACATTTTCCGGGTGCATCTCATCCAGTTTTCTCTGCAGGATCTCAATCTGCTTTTTAATCGCCTCCTCACGGTATGCCTGCTCATGAGAAGCCGCCTGGGCATTTTCCGCTTCGCTGCCAATTCTCGACAGCTCCAAAAATTCGTAAATAAGCTTTTCCAGCAATTCCGTTCTCTCCGAGATGGAATCCGCCTCCAATATGGCATACTTGTCTTCATTGGCTGCATCTAACTGATAGGACAGCGCCGCCGCCATCTCCTCTATGCTTTTCCACTGCATAATATAGGCGCGCGCCATGAGCCCCCACTGTTTCCCCTCGGTATACTGTATCAGGGACGCCTTTACCTCCCGCAGGCGCTTTATCCGCTCCGCTTCCTCCATATCCTCAATATCGGAACGCTGTGTTGCCTCCGCATAAATTTCATTGCCCGCAATTTCAAGCTTATCAATATTTACCCTGTTCAGCATTCGCACGCCGATATTGCCCTCTTTATCTATACACTCGACTACGCCAGCCATCCCGATCGGGTAAAAATCATCCGGGGCAATCTCCTCACGTTTTTTCTCTTCTTTTAACATCAGGAACAGAACCTGATCCTCCGGCTTTGCTTTTTGTCCTGCAAGCTCCTGGAAATACTCGCTCTGAAAATAAAGTACAATGCCGGGAACAACAATCATATTATAAAACGGTACCGTAATCATATTTTTCACCCCTGGTTTTCCTTTTTATTATTAGCACTCATTTAATTCGAGTGCTAACATAATTTTAAAGACTTTTCCCTATTTTGTCCATAGTTTTTTCACAAATATTTTTTAAAATTTTGCACAAAAAACTATCCTTTTTTTCAAACTTATGATACAATTTTTACATAAGGATTTTGATTAGGAGGATAAGTTATGGCAAAAGAAATGATTGCAATGCTTCTTGCCGGCGGACAGGGTTCACGCTTGTACGCATTGACCCAGAAGCTTGCAAAACCTGCAGTTCCATTTGGCGGAAAATATCGTATTATTGATTTCCCTTTATCTAACTGCGTCAATTCAGGCATCGATACGGTTGGCATTCTGACCCAGTATCAGCCGCTTGTACTAAATGAGTATATTGGGAACGGCCAGCCGTGGGATCTTGACCGTCTCTATGGCGGCGTGCATGTTCTGCCGCCCTATCAGCAGGCTACCGGCTCTGATTGGTATAAAGGCACTGCTAACGCAATTTACCAGAATATCTCTTTCATTGAGCGTTATGACCCGGAATATGTCATCATCCTGTCCGGCGACCAGATCTGCAAACAGGATTACAGTGATTTTTTAAGGTTCCATAAAGAAAAAGGCGCAGAATTCAGCGTTGCCGTTATGGAGGTTCCGTGGGAAGAGGCTCCCCGTTTTGGGCTGATGGTGGCAGATGAAAACGATAAGATTACGGAATTCCAGGAGAAACCCAAGAATCCGAAATCCAACCTCGCTTCAATGGGTATTTACATCTTTAACTGGGATATTTTAAGGCAGTATCTCACAGAGGATGAAGCCGATCCGAATTCCTCAAATGATTTTGGCAACAATATCATCCCCAACCTGCTCCGGGACCGGCGCAAAATGTACGCTTATCATTTCAGCGGATATTGGAAGGACGTCGGAACCATCTCTTCCCTCTGGGAAGCAAATATGGAAGTGCTTGATCCTGAGCACAGCGGAATCAATCTGTTTGACGATGACTGGAAGATCTACAGCCGCAACAGCGGTATGACCGGTCATAAGATCAGTGCGCAGGCAGTAGTGGAAAACTCCATGATTACGGACGGATGCCGCATAAAG
The DNA here is from genome assembly GCA_964487425.1 of uncultured Marvinbryantia sp. Classification (GTDB taxonomy): domain Bacteria; phylum Bacillota; class Clostridia; order Lachnospirales; family Lachnospiraceae; genus Marvinbryantia. The sequence continues at coordinate 20,279 of CAZAQD010000024.1, forward strand.
GGCAATGTAAAGCACTCTATTCTTTATGCCGGCGTCAAGGTAGAGGAAGGCGCTGTCATTGAAGATGCGGTGGTTATGGGCGGCACGGTCATCAAATCCGGCGCTGTTGTAAGGCATTGTATTATCGCTGAAAATGTAACCGTCGGTGAAAACGCGATGGTCGGCGTTATGCCCGAAGGCGATGAAAAAGGCGTTGCAACCGTAGGCCCCGGCATTATTATCGGCGCAGGCGCCAAAATCGGCCCCAACGCAATGGTAGATAAAAATGTAAAGGATGGTGAAGAACAATGGTAAATTCAAGCACAAGTGCACTGGGTATCATTTTCCCAAACAGCTATGACGCTCTGATTCCCGAGCTGGTGAACGTACGCCTTATGGCATCCATCCCCTTTGCAAGCCGTTACCGTATGATCGACTTTATCTTATCCAGTATGTCAAATTGCGGAATTGACAATATTTCCGTTATGGTAAATAACAATTATCATTCCCTGATGGATCATCTGGGCTCCGGTCGTGAATGGGATCTTGTCCGCAAAAACGGCGGCTTGAACATTTTTCCTCCTTTTGCCGAAAAAGATGCCAAGCCTTATACCGGTCGTGTAGGCGCACTGGCAAGTATTCTCGGCTTCTTACGGGCACAAAAAGAAAAATATGTGGTTATGGTGGATTCCAATATTGCCGTGAACTTTGATTTCAACGCGATGATTAAGGCACATATTGAAAGCGGCGCAGATGTAACGGTTGCCTACAATGAGCAGGAGCTTCCTGAATATCTGCTGAACATGCAGGCAAACGACAGAGGATTTTATTATACCTTTAACATCAGCAATGACCGCATTACCAATATCTACGTCAACCCAAAGACGAAAGGCGTGCAGAACTTCTCTATGAATATCTTTGTTGTGGATCGTGAGCTGTTGATCGATATGATTAATACTGCCTCCGTCCGCGGACAGGAATATTTCGAACGTGACGTACTGCTTCCCCACCTTAATTATCGCAAAGTATACGCTTACAAATACACAGGTTACCTGGCGCGTATCAGTGGTATTAAGAGCTACTTTGACGAAAACATGAAGCTTCTGGACGATTACAATCTGGACGCGCTGTTCTCCGGTCCGTCTATCTATACTAAGATCCGTGATGACAATCCTACCAGATACATCAACGGTTCAAAGGTACAGAATGTTATGGCTGCCGATGGCTGCGTGATCGAAGGTGAAGTGGAAAACAGCATTCTGTTCAGAGGCGTTAAGATCGGTAAAGGCGCTTCCGTCAAGAGCTGCATTCTGATGCAGGATACTGTGATCGAAGCCGGCGCTTCCGTGGAATATTTGATTACGGATAAAAACGTAACCGTCTGTGCCGGACAGTCAATGAGGGGCGCTGCAACACATCCGGTATATATTCCTAAAAATCACAGTGTATAGCCGAAATTTCAGATACCGCATTACAAAAGGGACGCCGCAATTTAGCAGCGCCCCTATCATTTAATACAAATTCCTGACCTTGAATTCTTTTTCTGCCTCTCTTCGCTGATCCTTTTTGGCAATATCCTGCCGTTTATCATAGAGCTTCTTACCACGGGCAAGCCCCACCTCCACCTTCACCAGGCTTCCTTTGAAATAGACCTTCAGGGGCACCAGCGTAAAGCCTTTTTCTTTGATTTTCCCCATCAGCTTATTAATCTCATAACGATGCATCAAAAGCTTTCTCACGCGCAGAGGATCTTTATTGAAGATATTTCCCTTCTCGTACGGGCTGATGTGCATTCCGTATATCAGTACCTCGCCATCCTCAATCCTGATAAACGATTCTTTGATACTGCACTTTCCCATCCGCAGAGATTTCACTTCCGTGCCTGCCAGGGAAATTCCCGCCTCATAGGTATCCTCAATAAAATAATCATGATATGCCTTTTTATTATTTGCAATCAGTTTGCTTCCAGTTTTTGTTCCCACGTCATCCTCTCCTGCCAATTCTTACTATCCTGATATCTGTTACTCATTGGAAATGCAGAAGTCTATCGTCCGCATCTCTTTATCCGCATCCAGTACACGCACCTTTACTCTCTGTCCGATGCGGTAAACTCTGCCGGTATCGACCCCGTACATCTCATAGCTCTGTTCATTATAATAATAGCGGTCATCATACAGATTGCTCACATGCACCATCCCCTCCACGGTATTTGGCAGCTCCACATAAAAACCATAGCTGTTCATACCGGAGATAATGCCCTCAAAGGTATCGTCAAGATGCGCAAGCATATATTCCACCTTCTTCATCTTATCCACTTCGCGCTCTGCTTCTTCAGCCCGGCGTTCCATCTTACTGGAATGCTCCGCCACCTGAGGCAAAATCTCCTCATAATGCCTGATTCTTTCCCTGTCCATCCTGCCCCGCAGGTTATCCTTGATAATCCTGTGAATCTGCAAATCAGGGTACCGGCGGATAGGCGATGTGAAATGGCAGTAACATTTTGTTGCCAGTCCAAAGTGTCCACTGCATTCTACGGTGTACTTTGCCTGTTTCATGGAGCGAAGCGTCAGACGGCTGATCAGCGGCTCCTCCGGTGAGTCCTCAATGCGGGCGAGCAGCTTCTGCAGCTCCTTAGGATGAATCTCTTCCCGCCCTGTCTTTATTCCGTAGCCAAAATTCGAAATAAACATGGCTAACTGCTGTACCTTTTGGGGATCGGGGTTTTCATGGGTGCGGTATATAAACGGAAGCTCCTGCCAGTAATAATCCTCTGCAACCGTCTCGTTGGCAAGCAGCATAAAATCTTCAATGATTCTGGTCGCCACATTGCGTTCATAGGGTTTAATCTCCACTGCTTTGCCTTCTTCGTCCAGCGTGATTTTGGATTCCGGGAAATCAAAGTCAATCGAACCGCGCCGCCTTCTCTTCCCGCGCAGAATCCCCGCCAGCTCCTCCATCCGCTCAAACATCGGAACCAGGCTTTCATATTCTTTTATCTCATTTTTATCATGATCCGTCAATATCTTTTTTACGCTGGTATAGGTCATGCGGCGCTGCACGCAAATAACAGTCTCGGCAATCTGATGGGCAACCACGTTTCCCTTATTATCAATGTCCATCAGGCAGCTAAGCGCCAACCTGTCTGCTCCCTGGTTCAGGGAGCAGATGCCGTTGGACAATGTATGCGGCAGCATCGGGATTACCCGGTCCACCAGGTATACGCTTGTGCCGCGCTTACGCGCTTCCCGGTCCAGCGCACTGTTTTCCTGCACATAATTCGTCACATCCGCAATGTGTACGCCAAGATGCCAGAGCCCTGTTTCCTCATCTTTGGTCAAAGAAATCCCGTCATCCAGGTCTTTGGCGTCCTCTCCGTCAATCGTCACGATCTGCAAATGGCGCAGATCGATCCTGCCCTGCATATCCGCCTCACTGACATCCTTTGCCACACGTTCCGCCTGGTTGAGCACCCTCTCGGAAAACTCCATTGGCAGTTCATGTCCGTATACCACCGAAAGAATATCCACCCCCGGATCGTTGACATGGCCAATAATTTTCGTCACCTTGCCCTCCGGCTTTTTGGAAGCGCTGCCATAGCTTGTCAATTCCACCACTACTTTATGCCCGTTAACGGCGCCCTTCGAGCGCTCTATGGGAATAAAAATATCCTGCGCCAGTTTCTGATTGTCCGGGATCACAAAGCCAAAATTCTTACATTTCTCAAACGTGCCCACAATCTCCTTAAACTCATGCGCCAGTATTCTCGTAACAATCCCTTCCGCCCGCTTTCCGCGGCGTCCCGGTAGCACCTCAACCTCTACCGTATCATGATGGAGCGCGCCGTTTACGCCGGATTCCGGTATAAAGAGGTCTTCCTCCCTGCCCTCGATCTCCACAAAGCCAAAGCCTCTGGCATTGCCGATAAACGTCCCCGTAAGCAAGGCGCGCTCCGCCTTCTTATATTTTCCCCGCTTGCTAAGCTCAATCTTCCCTTCCCTCTGCAGTTCCTCCAGAACCAGCTCCAGCTCCGGCCGGTCCTCCTTCGACACCTGCAGAAGAATGGCAATTTCCTTAATCTTCATCGGAACGTAATGCTTATCACAAATCAGGTTATAAATTGTCTCTTTTCTTCTCTCAAATAAATTTTCCATTGCACTCCTAATCAAAACTCTTTCCCGTCGAATAAAAAACACTCTTGCGGATTCTATTCACAAGAGTGTCTCACCATTAAAAATTCAAATTCAAAATAACCGCCAGAAGGAGAAACCCAACTGCAAGAATCTTTGTTCCCTTTACGAGCGCCCCTTCCATTGAACGCCCTTTATTCTTGCTCCAATATGTCTCAGTAACTCCGCCAAGAGATCCAAGCCCCTGCTGCTTTCCTTCCTGCATCAGAACCAGCACAGACAGCGCGATACAATCAATTATAAATATTATGGTAAGAATGATTCTCAGTACTCCCATTTCTCCACCTCCTATGTCAAACATATTCAGTGTATCATAGGTCGCTGTATTTTTCAACTATTTTTTAGAAATGTTCCTCGATTCTTAAAAGCTGATTATATTTTGCCACCCGCTCCGACCGGCAGGGCGCTCCCGTCTTTATCTGTCCTGCTCCGCACGCCACGGCAAGGTCGGCAATCGTCGTATCCTCCGTCTCGCCGGACCGGTGGGAAATCACCGTCTTATAGCCCGCCTTCTGTGCAATCTCAATTGCTTTTAACGCCTCTGTCAACGTCCCGATCTGGTTTACCTTTATTAAAATGGCATTGCCCGCACCGAGCGCAATCCCTTTTTTCAGGCGTTCAGGATTGGTGACAAACAAATCGTCGCCAACAAGCTGTATCCGTTCACCCAGCTCCTTCGTCATTTTCTGCCATCCGCTCCAGTCGTCCTCGAACAAGCCATCCTCGATAGAAACAATCGGGAACCTGTCGATCAGCCCCTGATAATAGGTAATCATCTCATCTGAGGTACGTTCTATCTGCTTCCCCTTCATCCGGCTTTCCCCGGGAAATATATAGGTCTTTTTTTCTTCATCATATAATTCCGACGCCGCTGCATCCAGCGCAATACAGATGTCTTTCCCCGCATGGTATCCGGCGCTCTCGATTCCCTCGACCAACGTGCTTAAAACAGTTTCTGCATCCGGCAGGTCCGGGGCAAAGCCGCCCTCATCGCCCACACCGGTAGACAGTCCCTTTTTCTTCAGCAGCTTTTTCAGGAAATGATAGATCTCCGCACACATCTGCAAGCCCTCATTGAAGCTTTGTGCCCCGGTTGGCATAATCATAAATTCCTGCAGATCCACGGTATTGTCCGCATGGCAGCCCCCGTTTAACACATTCATCATGGGAACCGGCATCAGGTTTGAACGAATTCCGCCCAGATAGCGGTAGAGCGGAAGCTTCACACACTGCGCGGCAGTTCTCGCCACTGCCAGCGATACCCCGAGTATGGCATTTGCTCCCATATTTGACTTATTTTTCGTTCCGTCTGCCCTTAAAAGCAGATCATCAATCCTGCTCTGCTGCAGTACATTTTCGCCTATAATAGAATCGGCAAGTACCGTGTTCACATGGTGAACCGCCTGCGATACGCCAAGCCCGTTATACCTTTCTTCTCCGTCACGCAGCTCCACCGCCTCAAACTGTCCTGTGGAGGCTCCCGACGGTACGGATGCCCTGCCGACGATCCCACCTTCTGTCAGCACTTCTACCTCTATAGTGGGATTTCCTCTCGAATCCAGGATCTCCCGCCCAAGTATGTCTACAATCTCTATATATTCCATCATAAAACACAATACCTCCTTTCGGAAATATTGTACCCTTTTTCCCAAATGTTATGAACAAAGCTTTCCAAACAGCGCTGCCAGATACTTACTCCATTTCCAATAGCTGCACATATTTTTCAAGCTGCTTCAAATTCTTTTCATCCGCACAGCCTTCAGCATTTTCTATCACCTGAAGCCGGTATTTTTCCGCTTTTGCTCTCCTTCATTAATCTCCTGCCAAATTTAACTATACCAGATTTTCTGATTTTTACAATCCCGCAGTGGTTATCCATAAAATAAGAGCGCAATATTCTCTTTCGAAAATATCACGCCCTGTCTATCATTTACCAGAAAATCCCATATCAAACAGCGCTCTTGCGTCCTCGGACATTTCGCCGGCTTTAATCCGGCACCCAACGATCAGGCGTTTTAACCGCTCTCCGTCCGGCACATCCGCAAATGCCCCGGATTCAGACACCGCCTTCTGCACTTTTTCTTTCAGCTCCAAAAATTCCAGTTGCTTTAGCTGTGCCGCTTCCTCTTCCGGAATCCCCATAATCTTCCAGCCCAATCCTGCCGCATAGCAGAATTCATATACCGAAATCAACGGACTCTCCGCCTTCGCCTTCATCTTGATATGGATCGCATCCCGGACAATATCCCTCACCATCTTATTTGCGTACCAGCAAGGACTGACCTGTCATCTCTTTTGGCTGCTCGAGCCCCATCAGCTCAATCAAGGTCGGAATAATATCTGCCAGGCGCCCGCCTTCGCGTAACGTATATGCCGGATCTGCGTTTACAAGAATGAACGGAACCGGATTCGTCGTATGTGCCGTAAACGGTTCGCCCGTCGTATAATCGATGAGCTGCTCCGCATTTCCGTGATCCGCGCAGATGAACAACTGTCCGTCTACTTCCTTAATCGCCTCTACTGCCTTGCCTACGCATTCATCCACTGCCTCAACCGCTTTGATTGCCGCAGCCTGCACTCCTGTATGCCCTACCATATCCGGGTTTGCGAAATTAATGATAATCACATCATATTTGCCGGAACGGATCGCTTCACAAAGCTTATCACACACCTCGTATGCGCTCATCTCCGGCTGCAGGTCATAAGTGGCAACCTTCGGAGATTTCACAAGAATTCTGTCCTCGCCCTCATTCGGCTCCTCAATACCGCCGTTAAAGAAGAAGGTTACATGCGCGTACTTCTCGGTCTCCGCAATCCTCGCCTGTTTTAATCCGTGTGCAGCAAGATACTCGCCAAACGTATTCGTGATGCTCACTTTGTGGAATGCCACCTGCTTGTTAGGAATCGTGTCATCATACTCGGTAAAGCATACATACGTCACATCCAGCCTTTTTCCTCTGTTAAAGCCGTCAAAATCATCACAGCAGAAGGTTCTGGTAATCTCTCTTGCTCGATCCGGACGGAAATTGTAGAAAATAATGGAATCCTTATCCTGAATTCTTCCGTACGGCTTTCCATCCTTATAAAGTACGGTTGGCATCACAAACTCATCCGTCTTTCCATTATCATAGGATGCCTGGATCGCCTCCGTAATAGAGGATGCCTGTACTCCCTCTCCCTTCACGAGGGCGTTGTATGCAAGCTCCACTCTGTCCCAACGGTTATCTCTATCCATTGCGTAGTAACGTCCCATTACAGATACTGCCTCTCCTACGCCAATCTCTTTCATCTTAGCTTCCAGCTGTTCCACATATTCCTTGCCCGATGTAGGCGGTGTGTCACGCCCATCCAGGAAGCAGTGTACATATACTTTTTGCAAGCCCTCTCTCTTCGCCAGCTCAAGCAATCCATAAATATGGGTGTTATGGCTGTGTACACCGCCATCCGAAACCAGTCCGTATAAATGAAGCGCCGAATCATTCTCCTTCGCATTCCTGCACGCAGCGAGGAGCGCTTCATTTTTAAAGAAATCGCCATCCTCAATCTCCTTTGTGATTCTCGTCAGTTCCTGATACACGATACGCCCTGCGCCCATGTTCAAATGCCCCACCTCAGAATTACCCATCTGTCCTTCCGGGAGTCCAACTGCCATACCGCTTGCCTGCCCCTCCACGAACGGGCACTCTGCCATCAGCTTATCCATAACCGGTGTTTTCCCTTGCGCAACAGCGTTTCCTTCCGTCTTCTCATTCAAGCCATATCCATCCAGGATCATTAAAACAGTTGGTTTCTTGCTCATAATCATTCTCCTTTATTGATTCATATTTTCAAAGCTTGTCTTCTATTTTACCACACAGCTGCTTACTATCTTGCAGCCGCTTCCCGACTATCTATTGTACAGGATTCTTGGTTCATTTGTCAACTAAAGTGTATCATTAATATACCCGAATTACCGCGGATATTTCTTTAATCATGGACATCATCTCCAGAATCTTTACCGAATCATTGAAATTCCGCTCCACTACTTCCTCCGTGATGACCACAATCTCTGCCAGCGCCCCTTCCCTGCGCTTCTGGATAAACTGCTCAATACTTACGTTATGGTTGCCAAAAACGCTCGTGACTGCCGCCAGCACACCAGGACGGTCCTCTACCTTCAGGCGCATGAAATAACGGCTGATGATATCCTCCATTTTCTTGACCGGCAGCGATTTATAACAGGTGCAGCTAATGCGCCCCGTACAATCGTACATCATGTTGCGCGCCACATCGAACACATCTCCCACAATGGCGCTAGCCGTCGGAAGCTCCCCGGCGCCGCGCCCGTAAAACATCGTATCCCCCACTGCATCGCCGCGCACAAAAACAGCATTGAAGCTATCATTGACCGACGCCAGCGGATGCCTGCTGTCAATCAGCATCGGATGAACACTAACCTCGATCCCTTCCTCGGTATTTCTTGCTCTTCCCAGAAGCTTGATATAGCATCCCATTTCCTTCGCATAGCGGATATCTCTTGCCGTGATCCTGGTAATGCCCTCCGTATAGACATCGTCAAAGGTAACCCTGGAATTAAAGGCGATCGACGCCAGGATCGCCATCTTGCGCGCCGCATCCAGCCCCTCAATATCCGCCGTCGGATCCGCTTCCGCATACCCAAGCTCCGTCGCCAGGGCGAGCGCCTCTGAAAATTCCATTCCCTCTTCTGTCATCTTTGTCAAAATGAAATTCGTCGTTCCATTGACAATGCCCATCACTTCCTCAATGTGATTGCCGGTCAGGCACTGCTTCAGCGGGCGGATAATCGGAATCCCCCCGGCAACTGCCGCCTCAAACAGCAGGTCCTTTCCAGACTCCTTCGCCGTATCCATGAGAATCTTTCCGTCAGTAGCGATCAGATCCTTATTCGCCGTCACCACGTTTTTCCCTGCCTTTAATGCCTCCAGGATATAAGTGCGCGCCGGCTCAATTCCCCCTATAACTTCTATTATAATATCAATGCTGTCATCGCCGATAATCTCCTGCCAGTCATTTGTCAACACGGCAGGGTCTTCCACCTTCTCTTTTGCCTTTTCTGTATTTCGCACCAAAATTTTTTTAATCTCCAGCTCTACTCCAAGCTTGGACAGCATTTCCTCCTGCTGCATGCGCAGCACCTTATACACGCCGGTTCCCACCGTTCCCAATCCCAAAAGCCCAATCTGAATCTTATTCTCTTTCATAATTCTCCTCTTTCTAAGTCGTTTCCCGGTATATGTGCATCCATTTCTTCTCATCGCAAACGAAAGAGCCTGCGCGTCTACAGGCTCTTTATTTGCACCATATCAAATCTTACTCTTCCTCATCTGGATTTTTCTGTACAAATCCCGCTACTGCTGAGGTTACCGCCGCAATTGCAGCAATCACCGCCGCTACAATCACCAATCCAATCGCTATAAAAAAGATCACCAGATTAAATTCCATAGACTTAACCTCTCTTCGTACATTATTCATTGCTGCAAACATTATAGCACGTACTTATTATTATTTCAAAGGTTTTTCCTTTTAAT